>NZ_JAHUTH010000039.1:0-83630 GCF_025376855.1 Variovorax endophyticus | reverse complement strand
GCGGCCGTACCGTGGGTTCGGGCGTCGTGGCCAAGATCCTCGACATCTAAGTCGGGCAAGAGTAGCGGAGGGGTATAGCTCAATTGGCAGAGCGTCGGTCTCCAAAACCGAAGGTTGTAGGTTCGATTCCTACTGCCCCTGCCACCTAGGGTGGCCTCCGAAAACGACCCGCCGGCCTCCGGCGGGAAGGCAAAAAAGCCCGTCGAGACCCGACGGGCTTCGCCGTCTCAACGCGGCGACATGAATTGAGGCCGAAGGGCCGCAGGAAATCAGCCGAACATGGCCACTTCTCAAATCGAAACCGTGAGCACCGGTGCCGACAAGGCCAAGCTGGCCGTGGCGGCGCTGCTGGCCGTGGGCGCCATCGTGGCGTTCTACCTGCTGGCGCGCCAGGGCTCGCTGGTGCAGTGGGCCGCGCTGCTCGTGGGCCTGGCCGCCGCCGTGGCGACCTTCGGAAGTTCCGAGAACGGCCGCCAGCTCTGGGCCTTCGGCCGCGATTCGTGGCGCGAGGTCAAGAAGGTCGTCTGGCCGACCCGCAAGGAAGCGATGCAGATGACGGCTTATGTGTTCGCCTTCGTGGCGATCATGTCCGTCTTCCTCTGGCTCACCGACAAAACGCTCGAATGGGTGTTTTTTGACCTCATCCTGGGCTGGAAAAAGTAAGAACCAATGACCGACGACGCTGTTGAAACCACGCCGCCGGAGGAAAACGCCTCCGTCCTTGCGCCTGCTGCCAATCCCGATCTGCGTTGGTATGTGGTGCATGCCTATTCGGGCATGGAGAAGGCCGTCGAGCGGAACATCACCGAGCGCATCAACCGCGCCGGCATGCAGGACAAGTTCGGCCGCATCCTGGTCCCGACCGAGGAAGTGGTCGAGATCAAGAACGGCCAGAAGCGCACCACCGAGCGCCGCTTCTTCCCGGGCTACGTGCTGGTCGAAATGATCATGGACGACGAGAGCTGGCACCTGGTGAAGCACACCAACAAGGTGACGGGCTTCGTGGGCGGCGCCAAGAACCGTCCGGCCCCGATCTCGCAGAAAGAGGTCGAGGACATCGTCAGCCAGATGCAGCAGGGCACCGAGAAGCCGCGCCACAAGGTCGAGTTCACCGTGGGCGAACTCGTGCGCGTCAAGGAAGGTCCGTTCACCGACTTCAACGGCTCGGTCGAGGAAGTCAACTACGAGAAGAGCAAGGTGCGCGTCTCGGTCATGATCTTCGGCCGCGCCACCCCGGTGGAACTCGAATTCAGCCAGGTCGAAAAGACCTGATGCCCGCCCGGTCTTCGGATCGGGCCATATTCCGGCAGCGCGCTATCCGACTCGGCGCGCGGCCTTGATCGAAGAGTCGTTCACCCCGGGGAGCCCAGGCCACAGGCCTCGGCGATATCACCCGCAAGGAGCAAAGCATGGCGAAAAAAATCGTCGGCTTCATCAAGCTGCAAGTGCCAGCTGGTAAGGCCAACCCGTCCCCGCCGATCGGTCCCGCACTCGGTCAGCGCGGTCTGAACATCATGGAATTCTGCAAGGCGTTCAACGCCCAGACGCAGAGCTACGAGCCGGGTCTGGCGCTGCCGGTGGTCATCACCGCCTTCGCCGACAAGAGCTTCACCTTCATCATCAAGTCGCCGCCCGCTGGCGTCCTGATCAAAAAGGCCATCAAGCTCGACAAGGGCTCCGCGCGCCCGCACACCGACAAGGTCGGCAAGATCACGCGCGCCCAGCTCGAAGAGATCGCAAAGACCAAGATGAAGGACCTGACCGCTGCCGACATGGACGCCGCGGTTCGCACCATCGCTGGTACGGCCCGTTCCATGGGCGTGAATGTGGAGGGCGTGTAAATGGCCAAGATCACCAAGAAGCAGAAGTCGCTCGAAGGCAAGGTCGACAGCACCAAGCTGTACCCGCTGACTGACGCGATCACCATCGTCAAGGAAGCCGCCACCGCCAAGTTCGACGAATCGATCGACGTGGCCGTGCAGCTCGGCATCGACGCGAAGAAGTCGGACCAGGTCGTGCGTGGCGCCGTCGTGCTGCCCAACGGCACCGGCAAGACCAAGCGCGTGGCCGTGTTCGCCCAAGGCGCCAAGGCTGAAGAAGCCAAGGCCGCCGGCGCCGACATCGTCGGCATGGACGACCTGGCTGCCATGGTCAAGGCGGGCGACATGCCCTTCGACGTCGTGATCGCCGCTCCCGACGCGATGCGCGTGGTCGGTACGCTCGGCCAGATCCTCGGCCCGCGCGGCCTGATGCCGAACCCGAAGGTCGGCACCGTGACGCCCGACGTCGCGACCGCCGTGAAGAACGCCAAGGCCGGCCAGGTGCAGTTCCGCGTCGACAAGGCCGGTATCGTGCACGGCACGATCGGTCGCCGTTCGTTCGACAGCGACAAGCTGCAAGGCAACCTCGCCGCGCTGATCGATGCCCTGGTCAAGGCCAAGCCGGCCTCGAGCAAGGGTGTCTACCTGCGCAAGGTCGCCGTGTCGTCGACGATGGGCGTGGGTGTCCGCGTGGACACGCAGACCATCGCCGCTGCCTGATCCCAGGCAGGAGCGAAGGCAAAAGTAGATTGGCCCGGCTCCGGTTCCGCAAGGGACGGGGCAGGGCGAATGTGGTGGGTCGCGGCGGCTTCGGTTGCCGCGGGCCATCCAAGACCGCTGGTGTGCAGGTCGCCTGCACTTAATCGCCCGGCCCTCGCCGGGCAGCCAGCGCAGATGGCGATCCCGCTGCAAGGAATTCGAGTTTTCCGACGAATGGGTTCCGAACAGTTGGTCGCTGCATGAGGCGCGGTCCGAGGTTCATGAAACAGCCGAAGACCGCATTGAAAAGGAGTAGACCTTGAGTCTGAATCGCAGTGAGAAAGAAGCGGTCATCAATGAAGTGACCAGCCTCGCCGCAAAAGCTCAAACGCTCGTGATGGCGGAATACCGTGGCATCACGGTGGCCGACATGACCAAACTGCGCAGCGAAGCTCGCAGCAAGGGTGTGAGCCTGAGTGTTCTGAAGAACACCCTGGCCCGCCGTGCTGTGGCTGGCAGCGCGTTTGAGATCGTCGGCGACCAGATGACCGGTCCGCTGATCTATGGCTTCTCCGAAGACGCCGTGGCCGCCGCGAAGGTGGTGGCCGATTTCGCGAAAACCAACGACAAGCTGGTGATTCGCGGTGGCGCATTCGGTGGCAAGGCCCTGGACGTCGACGGCGTGAAGCAACTGGCCAACATCCCTTCCAAGGAAGTGCTGCTGGCGCAACTGCTGGGCTTGATGCAATCGCCGATCTCTCGTACCGCCCGCGTGCTCGCGGCGCTGGCCGAGAAGCGCGGTGGTGGCGAAGCTGCACCCGCCGATGCACCGGCAGAAGCGCAAGCGGCTTGATCGCCAAGCCTTGCGTTTGAAAAATTCAACCCAATTGTTAGGAAACCAAAATGGCATTCGATAAAGACGCATTTCTGACCGCGCTGGACAGCATGACGGTCCTCGAGCTCAACGACCTGGTCAAGGCCATCGAAGAGAAGTTCGGCGTGAGCGCCGCTGCAATGGCTGCTCCGGCTGCCGGTGGTGGCGGTGCCGCCGCTGCCGCGGTCGAAGAGAAGACCGAATTCAACGTCGTGCTGGCTGACGTCGGCGCGAACAAGGTGTCGGTCATCAAGGCCGTGCGCGAAATCACCGGCCTGGGCCTCAAGGAAGCCAAGGACCTGGTGGAAGCCGCTCCCAAGGCCGTCAAGGAAGGCCTGTCGAAGGCTGACGCCGACGCTGCCAAGAAGAAGCTGGAAGAAGCCGGCGCCAAGGTGGAACTGAAGTAATTCGGACCCCCTCGAGGGCTGGAGGTGCCTGAAAAGGCCCTCCAGCCTTTGCCGCTTTCAGAGCGCACTCAAAAGTCGGCTCGATGTCGGCTTTCCCGGAGACCAGGAGGTCGAGGGAAATGCCAGATCAAGACGTTTTTTGAGTGTCTTCTGACCCCGACTGCAGAAGACCCCTTGGTTCGGGCGATGTGCAACGCATCGCTGTCCGCCAACGGCTGGTAGTGGCCAGCCGCCAAGCAGTGGTGCCGTTCGTCCCGGCATTGCTGACAAGTCGCTGAAGATCTCAAGCACCGGAGCTCTCATGGCCCAATCGTCCGAGTACAGTTACACCGAACGCAAGCGCATCCGAAAAAGTTTCGGCAGCCGCGACAGCGTCGTCGAAATTCCCTACCTGCTGCAGATGCAGAAGGACGCGTACACCGCGTTCCTGCAAGCGGGCATCGCTCCGCAAAAACGCACTGTCGAAGGCCTGCAGGCCGCGTTCGACGCCGCCTTCCCGATCGTCTCGCACAACGGTTTCGTCGAGATGAAGTTCCTCGAGTACAACCTGGCGAAGCCGGCGTTCGACGTGCGCGAGTGCCAGACCCGTGGTCTGACCTTCGCCTCGGCGGTGCGCGCCAAGGTCCAGCTCATCATCTATGACCGCGAGTCGTCGACCTCGCAGTCGAAGGTGGTCAAGGAAGTGAAGGAGCAGGAGGTCTACATGGGCGAAGTGCCGCTCATGACCGAGAAGGGCTCGTTCATCATCAACGGCACGGAACGCGTGATCGTTTCGCAGCTGCACCGTTCGCCGGGCGTGTTCTTCGAACACGACAAGGGCAAGACGCACAGCTCGGGCAAGCTGCTGTTCTCGGCCCGCGTGATTCCCTACCGCGGTTCGTGGCTCGACTTCGAGTTCGACCCGAAGGACATGCTGTACTTCCGCGTCGACCGTCGCCGCAAGATGCCGGTCACGATCCTGTTGAAGGCCATCGGCCTGAACCCGGAATCGATCCTCGCGAACTTCTTCGTCAACGACAACTTCCGCCTCATGGACAGCGGCGCGCAGATGGAGTTCGTCTCCGAGCGCCTGCGCGGCGAAGTCGCGCGCTTCGACATCACCGACAAGTCGGGCAAGGTCGTGGTCGCCAAGGACAAGCGGGTCACCGCGCGCCACACGCGCGAACTCGAGCAGGGCGGCACCACGCACATCAGCGTGCCGGAAGACTTCCTGATCGGCCGCGTGATCGCGCGCAACATCGTCGACCCCGACTCGGGCGAGATCCTGTCGAAGGCCAACGACGAGCTGACCGAATCGCTGCTGAAGAAGCTGCGCGGCGCCGGCGTGCAGGACATCCAGGTCATCTACACCAACGAACTCGACCAGGGCGCGTACATCTCGCAGACCCTGCGCATCGACGAGACGGTGGACGAGTTCGCCGCGCGCGTGGCGATCTACCGCATGATGCGCCCCGGCGAGCCGCCGACGGAAGACGCGGTGCAGGCCCTGTTCCAGCGCCTGTTCTACAACCCGGACACGTACGACCTGTCGCGCGTCGGCCGCATGAAGTTCAACGCCAAGGTCGGCCGCGACGAGTCGACCGGCCCGATGGTGCTGACCAACGAGGACATCCTGGCGGTCGTCAAGATCCTGGTGGACCTGCGCAACGGCAACGGCGAAGTCGACGACATCGACCACCTCGGCAACCGCCGCGTGCGTTGCGTCGGCGAACTGGCCGAGAACCAGTACCGCACCGGCCTGGCACGTATCGAGAAGGCCGTGAAGGAGCGTCTGGGCCAGGCGGAGCAAGAGCCGCTGATGCCGCACGACCTGATCAACAGCAAGCCGATCTCGGCCGCGCTGAAGGAGTTCTTCGGCGCCTCGCAGCTGTCGCAGTTCATGGACCAGACGAACCCGCTGTCCGAGATCACCCACAAGCGCCGCGTGTCGGCCCTTGGCCCGGGCGGTCTGACGCGCGAGCGTGCCGGCTTCGAAGTGCGCGACGTGCACGTGACCCATTACGGCCGCGTGTGCCCGATCGAAACGCCCGAAGGCCCGAACATCGGCCTGATCAACTCGCTGGCCCTGTATGCCCGCCTGAACGAATACGGCTTCATCGAGACGCCGTACCGCCGCGTGGTCGACAGCAAGGTCACGAACGAGATCGACTACCTGTCGGCCATCGAGGAAGGCAAGTACGTCATCGCCCAGGCCAACGCGGCCCTGGACAAGGATGGCAAGCTGACCGGCGACCTGGTGTCGGCGCGTGAAGCCGGCGAATCGATCCTGGTCGGCGCCGAGCGCATCCAGTACATGGACGTGTCGCCCGCGCAGATCGTGTCGGTGGCCGCTTCGCTGGTTCCGTTCCTCGAGCACGACGACGCGAACCGCGCGCTGATGGGCGCCAACATGCAGCGCCAGGCCGTGCCCGTGCTGCGTCCCGAGAAGCCGATGGTCGGCACCGGCATCGAGCGCGTTTCCGCGGTCGACTCCGGCACCGTGGTCACGGCCACCCGCGGCGGTATCGTCGACTACGTCGACGCGACCCGTGTCGTGGTGCGCGTGAACGACGACGAGGCCGCGGCCGGCGAAGTCGGCGTGGACATCTACAACCTGATCAAGTATCAGCGTTCGAACCAGAACACCAACATCCACCAGCGTCCGATCGTCAAGCGCGGCGACAAGATCGCCAAGGGCGACGTGGTGGCCGACGGTGCATCGACCGACCTCGGCGAACTGGCCCTGGGCCAGAACATGCTGATCGCGTTCATGCCCTGGAACGGCTACAACTTCGAAGACTCGATCCTGATCTCCGAACGCATCGTGGCCGACGACCGCTACACCTCGATCCACATCGAGGAACTGGTGGTGATGGCCCGCGACACCAAGCTCGGCGCCGAGGAAATCACGCGCGACATCCCGAACCTGGCCGAACAGCAGCTCAACCGCCTCGACGAGTCCGGCATCATCTACGTGGGTGCCGAAGTCATGCCCGGCGACACGCTGGTGGGCAAGGTCACGCCGAAGGGCGAGACCACGCTGACGCCGGAAGAGAAGCTGCTGCGCGCCATCTTCGGCGAGAAGGCTTCGGACGTGAAGGACACCTCGCTGCGCGTGGACCAGGGCTCGCAAGGCACCGTGATCGACGTGCAGGTGTTCACCCGCGAAGGCATCCAGCGCGACAAGCGCGCCCAGCAGATCATCGACGACGAGCTCAAGCGCTTCCGCCTCGACCTGAACGACCAGCTTCGCATCGTCGAGGCCGACGCCTTCGACCGGATCGAGAAGCTGCTGACCGGCAAGGTCGCCAACGGCGGCCCGAACAAGCTCGCCAAGGGCACCAAGCTCGACAAGGCCTACCTGTCGTCGGTCGAGAAGTTCCACTGGTTCGACATCCGTCCGGCCGACGAGGAAGTGGCCTCGCAGCTGGAGTCGATCAAGAACTCGCTCGAGCAGACGCGCCACAGCTTCGACCTCGCGTTCGAAGAAAAGCGCAAGAAGCTCACGCAGGGCGACGAGCTGCCCGCGGGCGTGCTCAAGATGGTCAAGGTCTACCTGGCCGTCAAGCGCCGCCTGCAACCCGGCGACAAGATGGCCGGCCGCCACGGCAACAAGGGCGTGGTGTCGAAGATCGTTCCGATCGAGGACATGCCGCACATGGCCGACGGCACGCCGTGCGACATCTGCCTGAACCCGCTGGGCGTGCCCTCGCGGATGAACGTGGGTCAGGTGCTCGAGGTGCATCTGGGCTGGGCCGGCAAGGGCATCGGCCAGCGCATCGGCGACCTGCTGCAGCAGGAGGCCAAGGCGGCCGAGCTGCGCCAGTTCATGGAGCAGCTGTACAACGGCTCGGGCCGCGAGGAGAACATCGCCTCGCTGAGCGACGCCGACGTGCTCGAGATGGCGGCGAACCTGCAGAACGGCGCGACCTTCGCGACGCCCGTGTTCGACGGTGCCTCGGAAGAGGAAATCCGCGGCATGCTGAAGCTCGCCTACCCGGACGACATCGCCAAGGCCAAGGGCCTGACCGAGAGCCGTACGCAGGCCTACCTGTTCGACGGCCGCACCGGCGACCAGTTCGAGCGTCCCGTCACCGTCGGCTACATGCACTTCCTGAAGCTGCATCACCTGGTGGACGACAAGATGCACGCGCGCTCGACCGGCCCGTACTCGCTGGTCACGCAGCAGCCGCTGGGCGGCAAGGCGCAATTCGGCGGCCAGCGTTTCGGGGAAATGGAAGTGTGGGCGCTGGAAGCCTACGGCGCTGCCTACGTCCTGCAGGAAATGCTGACCGTGAAGTCCGACGACGTGCAGGGCCGGACCAAGGTCTACGAAAGCATCGTCAAGGGCGAGCACTCGATCGAAGCCGGCATGCCGGAATCGTTCAACGTGCTGGTCAAGGAAATCCGTTCGCTGGGTCTCGACATCGAGCTCGAGCGTTCGTAAACGAAGGGGATAGAGTCTTATGAAATCGCTACTCGACCTGTTCAAGCAGTTCACCCCGGATGAGCATTTCGATGCCATCAAGATCGGCATGGCTTCGCCCGAAAAGATCCGCTCGTGGTCTTTCGGCGAGGTGAAGAAGCCCGAGACGATCAACTACCGCACGTTCAAGCCCGAACGCGACGGCCTGTTCTGCGCCAAGATCTTCGGCCCGATCAAGGACTACGAGTGCCTGTGCGGCAAGTACAAGCGCCTCAAGCACCGCGGCGTGATCTGCGAGAAGTGCGGCGTCGAAGTCACGCAGACCAAGGTTCGCCGCGAGCGCATGGGTCACATCGACCTGGCCGCTCCCTGCGCGCACATCTGGTTCCTGAAGTCGCTGCCGTCGCGCCTGGGCCTGGTGCTCGACATGACGCTGCGCGACATCGAGCGCGTGCTGTACTTCGAAGCCTACGTGGTGACCGACCCCGGCATGACCCCGCTGAAGAAGTTCAGCATCATGTCCGAGGACGACTACGACACGAAGCGCAAGGAATACGGTGACGAGTTCATCGCCAAGATGGGCGCCGAAGGCATCAAGGACCTGCTGGAGGGCATCGAGCTCGACAGCGAGATCGAGAAGCTGCGCGGCGACCTGACCGGTTCCGAAGTCAAGGTCAAGAAGAACTCCAAGCGCCTGAAGGTGCTCGAGGCCTTCCGCAAGTCGGGCATCAAGCCCAACTGGATGGTGCTCGACGTGCTGCCCGTGCTGCCGCCGGACCTGCGTCCGCTGGTGCCGCTGGACGGCGGCCGCTTCGCGACCTCCGACCTGAACGACCTGTACCGCCGCGTCATCAACCGCAACTCGCGTCTGCGCCGCCTGCTGGAGCTCAAGGCTCCGGAAATCATCGCGCGCAACGAAAAGCGGATGCTGCAGGAAGCCGTCGACTCGCTGCTGGACAACGGCCGCCGCGGCAAGGCCATGACGGGCGCCAACAAGCGCGCGCTCAAGTCGCTGGCCGACATGATCAAGGGCAAGAGCGGTCGCTTCCGCCAGAACCTGCTGGGCAAGCGCGTCGACTACTCGGGCCGTTCGGTCATCGTGGTGGGCCCGACGCTCAAGCTGCACCAGTGCGGCCTGCCGAAGCTGATGGCGCTCGAGCTGTTCAAGCCCTTCATCTTCTCGCGCCTCGAAGCCATGGGCATCGCGACCACGATCAAGGCTGCCAAGAAGGAAGTCGAATCGGGCACGCCGGTGGTCTGGGACATCCTGGAAGAGGTGATCAAGGAGCACCCGGTGATGCTGAACCGCGCACCGACGCTGCACCGCCTGGGCATCCAGGCCTTCGAGCCGATCCTGATCGAAGGCAAGGCGATCCAGCTGCACCCGCTGGTCTGCGCGGCCTTCAACGCCGACTTCGACGGCGACCAGATGGCCGTCCACGTGCCGCTGTCGGTGGAAGCGCAGATGGAAGCCCGCACGCTGATGCTGGCCTCCAACAACGTGCTGTTCCCCGCTTCGGGCGAACCCTCGATCGTTCCCTCGCAGGACGTGGTGCTGGGTCTGTACTACACGACCCGCGACCGCATCAACGGCAAGGGCGAAGGCCTGATGTTCTCGGACATCGGTGAAGTGCAGCGCGCGCTCGACGCCAACGTGGTCGAGCTGACCGCCAAGGTCGCCGTGCGCATCACGGAGTACACCAAGAACAAGGAAACCGGCGAATTCGTGCCGTCGACCTCGCTCGTGGACACCACCGTGGGCCGTGCCCTGCTGTCCGAGATCCTGCCCAAGGGCCTGCCGTTCTCGAACATCAACAAGGCGCTGAAGAAGAAGGAAATCTCCAAGCTCATCAACGTGAGCTTCCGCAAGTGCGGCCTGAAGGAGACCGTGGTCTTCGCCGACAAGCTGCTGCAGAACGGCTTCCGCCTCGCGACCAAGGCCGGCATCTCGATCGCCATCGACGACATGCTGGTGCCGGCCGAGAAGCACGGCATCATCGACCGCTCGGCCAAGGAAGTGAAGGAGATCGAGCAGCAGTACGTCTCCGGTCTCGTGACCTCCGGCGAGCGCTACAACAAGGTGGTGGACATCTGGGGCAAGGCCGGCGACGAAGTGTCGAAGGTGATGATGGCCAAGCTGTCGAAGCAGAAGGTCATCGACCGCCACGGCAAGGAAGTCGAGCAGGAGTCCTTCAACTCGATCTACATGATGGCCGACTCGGGTGCCCGCGGTTCCGCGGCCCAGATCCGCCAGGTGGCCGGCATGCGCGGCCTGATGGCCAAGCCGGACGGCTCGATCATCGAGACGCCCATCACCGCGAACTTCCGCGAAGGCCTGAACGTGCTGGAGTACTTCATCTCCACCCACGGTGCCCGAAAGGGTCTGGCCGACACGGCGCTGAAGACGGCGAACTCGGGCTACCTGACCCGCCGTCTGGTCGACGTGACGCAGGATCTGGTCGTGATCGAGCAGGACTGCGGCACGCACGACGGCGCGCTGATGCGCGCGATCGTCGAGGGCGGTGAAGTCATCGAATCGCTGCGCGACCGTATCCTCGGCCGTACCGCGGCCGAAGACGTGGTGCACCCCGAGACGCGCGCCGTGCTGGTCAAGGCCGGCGACATGCTCGACGAGGACACGATCGAGGCCATCGAGGCCGACGGCGTGGACGAAGTCAAGGTCCGCACCGCGCTGACCTGCGCCACGCGCTTCGGCATCTGTGCCAAGTGCTACGGCCGCGACCTCGGCCGCGGCGGCCTGGTGAACAACGGCGAAGCGGTCGGCGTGATCGCGGCGCAGTCGATCGGCGAACCGGGCACGCAGCTCACGATGCGTACCTTCCACATCGGTGGTGCGGCTTCGCGCGCGGCTGTCGCTTCGAGCGTCGAGGCCAAGTCCAACGGCGTGATCGGCTTCAACGCCACGATGCGCTACGTGACCAACAGCAAGAACGAGCTGGTGGTGATCGCACGTTCGGGCGAGATCGTCATCCATGACGAGCACGGCCGCGAGCGCGAGCGCCACAAGGTGCCGTACGGTGCGACGCTGACGGTCAAGGCCGACCAGCAGATCAAGGCCGGCCACGTGCTCGCCAACTGGGACCCGCTGACGCGTCCGATCATCACGGAATTCGCCGGCAAGACCCAGTTCGAGAACGTCGAGGAAGGCCTCACGGTCGCCAAGCAGGTGGACGACGTGACCGGTCTGTCGACCCTGGTCGTGATCGACCCGAAGCGCCGCGGCGCCGCCAAGGTCGTGCGTCCGCAGGTCAAGCTGATCGACGCCTCGGGCGCCGAGGTGAAGATCCCCGGCACCGACCACTCGGTGACGATCGGCTTCCCGATCGGCGCGCTGATCCAGGTGCGCGACGGCCAGGACGTGGGCCCCGGCGAAGTGCTGGCGCGTATTCCGGTCGAAGGCCAGAAGACCCGCGACATCACCGGCGGTCTGCCGCGCGTGGCCGAGCTGTTCGAAGCCCGTTCGCCGAAGGACAAGGGCATGCTGGCCGAGATGACCGGCACCGTGTCGTTCGGCAAGGAGACGAAGGGCAAGATCCGCCTGCAGATCACCGACCCGGAAGGCAAGGTCTGGGAAGAGCTCGTGCCGAAGGAAAAGAACATCCTGGTGCACGAAGGCCAGGTGGTGAACAAGGGCGAGAGCGTGGTCGACGGTCCGGCGGACCCGCAGGACATCCTGCGCCTGCTGGGTTCGGAAGAACTCGCGCGCTACATCGTGGACGAGGTGCAGGACGTGTACCGCCTGCAGGGCGTGAAGATCAACGACAAGCACATCGAGGTGATCGTTCGCCAGATGCTGCGCCGCGTCGTGGTCGACAACGTCGGCGACACCAACTACATCTCGGGCGAACAGGTCGAACGCAGCGAAATGCTCAACACCAACGACGCCCTGCGCGCCGACGGCAAGATCCCCGCGACGTACACCAACCTGCTGCTCGGTATCACGAAGGCCTCGCTGTCGACCGACTCGTTCATCTCCGCCGCTTCGTTCCAGGAAACGACGCGCGTGCTGACCGAGGCCGCGATCATGGGCAAGCGCGACGAGCTGCGCGGCCTGAAGGAAAACGTCATCGTCGGCCGCCTGATTCCCGCGGGCACCGGCATGGCGTACCACCAGGCACGCAAGGCCAAGGACGAGATGGACGAGGCCGAGCGCCGCGCCATCGCCGAGTCCGAAGCCGCCGAACTGGCTGGTTCGTCCAGCGATGCCACCACCACGGCCGACGCCAGCGAAGGCGCCGCGACCGAATAACTGGTTAGCATCGCCCGGCCATGACCGGTCGTGAACGCCTCCTGGCCCTCGCGGTCGGGAGGCGTTTTTTCATGGGGGCGCCGGTTTTCCGCCGGCCCTCCCGTCCTTCGTTTCCGCTTTTCCTGGAGTGCCGTCGATGAGCGTGTTGCCCGATTCGCTGGCCGGCTGGGTCGTCGTGGCCGTGCTGCTGTTCTGGTTTGTCGGCGCTTACAACCGGCTGGTGCGGCTGCGGGCCGCGGTCCTGCAGGCCTATGCCACGCTGGACGCCGCGCTGGCGCGCCAGCTCGACTTCGTGCAGACCAGCCTGAGCGCGCCGTCGGCCGCCGAGGAATCGACCGATACCGCGGCGGGCGCCGCATCGCTGCAGGCCGCGACCACGCAGATGGCCACCCTGCTCGGCGCGACCCGGCAGCGCCCGCTCGAGGCCGGCAGCATGTCGGCGCTCGCGACCGCGCTGCAGGTGCTGCTGACCGCCTGGCAGCGCCGGCATCCGGATGCGGTGACCTCCTTCCATCCCGACGGCACGCTGTCGCGTCCCGCGGGGCAGGCTTCGACGGCGAACGCGCTGGTGCCGGTGGCGGCCGCGGGCGCGATCGCGGTCGAGCCGATGGCCTGGCCCGAGCCGTCGGCCGCCGCCGAGATCGCGCGCACCCAGTTCAACCTCGCGGTCGCCAGCTACAACGCGGCGATCGCCCAGTTCCCGGCGCTGCTGGTGGCATGGGCCGTGCGTCTGAGGCCCGCGGCGCCGCTGCACTGAACTTCGGCCGCCCGTTTCGTTCTTCATATTGCCCGGGTGGCGGACATCCGGGCCCTTTAACATCGCCCGCATTGCCTGCTCTTCCTTCTGACCCCTCGCACGGCGGCGCTTCGCCGCTGCAACCGCCGCTCTGGCGCCAACTGCAATTGACCGCGGGGGCGCTGGCGTCGATCCGCGCCGGCACCTCGGGCTCGGTCGCCTTCGAGGCCGTCGAACCGGCGTTGCGTCCCGGCGTCCAGGCGCTGGGCTTCCAGGTGCTGCGCTGGCTCGGCCGCGCCGAAGCCCTGCGCCGCCATCTCGCCAAGCGCACGCCGCCGCCGCTGCCCGATGCGCTGCTGTGCACCGCGCTCGGCCTGGCCTGGGACGCGGCGCAGTCGCCCTACGAGCCTTTCACGCTGGTCGACCAGACCGTGGAGGCCGCCAAGCGCAACCCGGCCACGCGCGCGCAGGCCAGCTTCATCAATGCCTGCCTGCGGCGCTTCCTGCGCGAGCGCGACGAACTCGTGGCCGCCACCGATGCCGAACCGGTGGCGCACTGGAACCATCCGCGCTGGTGGATCGAGAAGCTCAAGCGCGACCATCCGCGCGACTGGCAGCGCGTGCTGCAGGCCGACAACGCCCAGGCGCCGATGACCCTGCGCGTGAACGTGCGCAAGACCGCCGCCGGCCCCTATCGCAACGAGCTCGCGGCGCTCGACATGCCGGCCACGCCGGTCGCCCTCAACGGGCTGCAGCTCGCGCGCGCGCGGCCGGTGCAGCAACTGCCCGGTTTCGCCGATGGCGCCTGCTCGGTGCAGGACGCCGCCGCCCAGCTCGCCGCGCCGCTGCTGCTCGACGGGCTCGCGGCGCCGTCCGGCCGGCGGCTGCGCGTGCTCGACGCCTGCGCCGCGCCCGGCGGCAAGACCGCCCACCTGCTCGAGTTCGCGGGCCCCGATGCCCTCGAGCTGACCGCGCTCGAGGTCGACGCCGTGCGCAGCCGCCGCATCGACGAGACCCTGGCGCGCCTCGACCTGCAAGCCAAGGTGGTGGTGGCCGACGCGGCGCGGCCCGCCGACTGGTGGGACCGGACGCCGTTCGACGCCATCCTGCTCGATGCCCCCTGCACCGCCTCGGGCATCGTGCGCCGCCATCCGGACGTGCGCTGGCTGCGCCGCGAGAGCGACACCGCCCAGTTGGCGCTGCAGCAGGCCGCGCTGCTGGCGGCGCTCTGGCCCCTGGTGCAGCCCGGCGGACGGCTGCTTTACTGCACCTGTTCGGTGTTTCGGGAAGAGGGTTCGCAACAGATCGATGCGTTTCTTGCACACAACACCGACGCCCGATTGCGGCCATCGCCGGGGCATTTGCTGCCTCAAAGCGGGGCGAATGCCCGTGGCGTCCAGGACAATCCCCTGGGTGACCACGACGGCTTTTTCTACGCCCTGCTTGAAAAGCACCCGGGTTGAACCGCGCAAGCCCCGGTGGCTGGTGCTGCTGGCGCTGGTGGTCGTGCTGCTCGTCACGGTGCTGGCGCCGCCCGTGCTGGCCCAGACGCGCAATGCCGCCGCCGTCACCCAGATGCGGCTCGAGCAGTCCGACGATGCCGTCTACCTCAATGCCGCCGTGCAGTTCGAGCTGCCCGCGCTGGTCGAGGACGTGCTCGACAAGGGCATCGCGATCTACTTCGTGGCCGAGGCCGAGATGTTCCAGGAGCGCTGGTACTGGACCGACCGCAAGGTCGCGCAGGCCACGCGCCACATGCGGCTGGCCTACCAGCCTCTGACCCGCCGCTGGCGGCTCAACGTCTCGCCCCTGCCGCTGTCGGGCTCGGCCAGCTTCAGCCTGTCGCTGAACCAGAACTTCGACAGCCTCGCCGATGCGCTCGAGGCCGTGCGGCGCGTGGGCCGGCTGCGCATGGGCGACTCGGCCGAGATCGGCGACGATCCGCTGCACCAGGTCACCTTCCGCTTCCGGCTCGACACCTCGCAGCTGCCGCGGCCGTTCCAGATCGGCGTGGCCGGCCAGGCCGACTGGAACATCTCCGCCGAGCGCAGCGCGCGCCTGGCGGTGGAGAAGCAGCGGTGAGTTCCAAGCCGCGCAGCGGTGCCGCGGCCACGCCCGCCGCGCGCCGCTCGCGCGCGATGCGCTGGGCCGTGGGCGTCGGCGCCGCGCTGGTCACCGCCATCGGCCTGGTGCTGATGTTCCTGCTGGCCCAGGCCACCAACAACCGCGAGCTCTACGAGCGCTACTACGTGCGCCTCTTCGGCATCAACGTCGTGGTGGCGGTGGTGCTGGTGCTGGTGATCGGCTGGGTCGCGTTCCGGCTGCTGCGCCGGCTGCGGCAGGGCAAGTTCGGCAGCCGGCTGCTGATCAAGCTCGCCGCCATCTTCGCGCTGGTGGGCGTGGTGCCGGGTGCGCTGGTCTACGTCGTGTCCTACCAGTTCGTCGAGCGCTCGATCGAGAGCTGGTTCGACGTCAAGGTCGAGGGCGCGCTGAACTCGGGCCTGAACCTCGGGCGCGCCACGCTCGACGCGCTGTCCGACGATCTCGCGGCCAAGACGCGCGCGGCCGGCGGCCAGCTCGCGCAGGTGTCCGATGCGAGCGCGGGCCTCGCGCTCGAACGCATCCGCGACCAGCTCGAGGCGACCGACGTGGTGCTGTGGACCAACGCGGGCCAGCTCATCGCCACCGCGGGCGCGTCGCGCTTCCAGCTCAATCCCGAGCGGCCCACGCCGCAGCAGTTGCGCCAGGTGCGCGCCGACCGCGCCATCGCCCATGTCGAGGGACTCGACGAGCCGCCACCGGGCATCCTGCTGCCGCCGGCCACCGTGCGCGCGCTCGCGATGGTGCAGCGCCCGGGCTTCGACCTCGATGCCGCGCCGCGCTTCCTGCAGGTCACGCGGCCGCTGCCGCCCAACGTGGTGGCCAACGCGCTCGCGGTCGACAAGGCCAACCGCGAATACCAGGAGCGCGCGCTCGGCCGCGTGGGCCTGCGCCGCATGTACATCGGCACGCTCACGCTGAGTCTGTTCCTCGCCGTGTTCGGTGCCGTGCTGCTCGCGGTGCTGTTCGGCAACCAGCTCGCGCGGCCGCTGCTGGTGCTGGCCGACGGCGTGCGCCAGGTGGCCGCGGGCGACCTGCGGCCCACGGCCGTGTCGCAGGGCAAGGACGAGCTCGGCGGCCTCACGCGATCGTTCGCCGTCATGACGCAGCAACTGGCCGAGGCGCGCACCGCGGTCGAGAAGACCATGGGCCAGCTCGATGCCGCGCGCGCCAACCTGCAGACCATCCTCGACAACCTGACCTCGGGTGTGATCGTGCTCGATGCGGCCGGCACCGTGCTGTCGACCAACCCCGGCGCCACGCGCGTGCTGCGCGCGCCGCTGGCCGCCTACGAAGGCCAGCCGCTCGCCGAGGTCCCGGGCCTGGCCGACTTCGGCGCGGCCGTGCAGCAGCAGTTCGAGGACTTCCTCGTCGAGCGCATGCAGCATGGCCTCGACCACTGGCAGCATGCCTTCGAGCTGCATGCCACCGGCACCGACCTGCCGCAGCAGGAGGGCGCCATCAACATCGTGGCGCGCGGCGCCGAGCTGCCCGGGGCCGCGCGGCTGCTGGTGTTCGACGACATCTCCGAGATCGTCTCGGCGCAGCGCGCGCAGGCCTGGGGCGAGGTCGCGCGGCGCCTCGCGCACGAGATCAAGAACCCGCTCACGCCGATCCAGCTCTCGGCCGAGCGGCTCGAGATGAAGCTTTCGGGCAAGGTCGCCGCGCCCGAGCAGGCGGTGCTGGTCAAGTCGGTGAAGACCATCGTCGACCAGGTCGATGCGATGAAGCGGCTGGTCAACGAATTCCGCGACTACGCGCGGCTGCCGGCCGCCGACCTCAAGCCCGTCGATCTCAATGCGCTGCTGGTCGACGTGCTCCATCTCTACAACGCCGAGACCATGCCGATCGCGCTGCGCTTCGAGCCCGACGAGCGCTGCCGTCCGATCCGTGGCGACGCGCAGCAGCTGCGGCAGGTCATCCACAACCTGCTGCAGAACGCGCAGGATGCCGCCGAGGCCGCGGCCGGCGCCACCGGACGGCGCGGCGAGGTCGTGATCCGCACGCGGCTCGGCGATTCGGGACAGCGCGTGCGGCTCACCGTGCAGGACAGCGGACCGGGCTTCGCCGAGAACATTCTCAAGCGCGCGTTCGAGCCCTACGTCACGACGAAAACAAAAGGTACAGGTTTGGGCCTCGCGGTCGTCAAGAAGATCGCCGACGAGCATGGCGCGCGCATCGAGCTGTCCAACCGCGTCGTCGACGGGGCTATAGCGGGGGCGCAAGTCTCGCTATCATTCGCGCTGGCAGGCGAGCCGCAGGCAGCGGCCGCTCACACCGAAGATTCCAAGTAAGTCTTCCGCCGCGCGGCGCGACCGAAAGAGGCCGTCGCACCAACACACCAGCGCACACAACAAGCAGCACTCATGGCAAACATTCTCGTGGTCGATGACGAGCTGGGCATCAGGGACCTGCTCTTCGAAATTCTCAATGACGAAGGCCACAACGTCGAACTCGCGGAGAACGCGGCCGAGGCACGTGCCGCGCGCCAGCGTGCGCGTCCCGACCTCGTGCTGCTCGACATCTGGATGCCCGACACCGATGGCGTGACCCTGCTCAAGGAGTGGTCCACCGCGGGCCTGCTCACGATGCCCGTCATCATGATGAGCGGCCACGCCACCATCGACACCGCCGTCGATGCCACGCGCATCGGTGCCTTCGCCTTCCTCGAGAAGCCGATCACCCTGCAGAAGCTGCTGAAGGCCGTCGAGCAGGGCCTCGCGCGCGAGAGCGCACGCCGCGCCGCGGCCGGTGTCGTGCCCACGCCCACCGGCCATGGCCAGCCCAGCGCCATCACCACCACGGGCGACAGCCTGCTGATGGCCTCGCTCGCGTCGGTGCCCGTGCCCGACCAGGGCCCGCAGTCCACGCAGAGCTTCGATCTCGATCGTCCGCTGCGCGATGCGCGCGACGGTTTCGAGAAGGCCTACTTCGAGTTCCACCTCGCGATGGAGAACGGTTCGATGACACGCGTGGCCGAGAAGACCGGCCTCGAACGCACCCATCTGTACCGAAAGCTCAAACAACTTGGTGTGGATCTTTCGCGAGGCCGCAGAAGCGCTGTATAATCGCAGGCTCCACACTGCAACACAGTGGTTGAACAGGCCTCCAAAGCCAGTTTTTCCCCGGTGAATCGGTGAGGTGCCATACCAGGCCCGGTAGCTCAGTTGGTAGAGCAGCGGATTGAAAATCCGCGTGTCGGTGGTTCGATTCCGCCCCAGGCCACCAAACTGCAAGGCGCTGCAACTTTCCAGGTTGCAGCGCCTTTTGCTTTGGGCCGTCGCCCGAGGTGGTTCAGCGATAGGCCATGAGCAGCAGCAGAACCAGCGTCAGCCCCGCGGCGAGCATGCCGGCCTTCAGCAGTCGGGCGCCCAGTCCCTGGTGCGGCAGAAACTGCCGGTCCGCCAGCGAACGCAGGTCCAGGGCTTCGGGATCGAAACGCGCCAGGCCGACGCGGCGCCGGGCCTCGGTCTCGAGCAGATGGGCCGTGCCCCGGGCGTGCAGCTCGCCCTCCAGCGCGCGCTTGCGCCAGACACGGGCCAGCTCCTCGAGCTCGCGGTCGGACAGTCCCTCTACGTTTCGCATGCCCCGGATTTTGCCTACGGAATTCCGTCGGCGTTGTCGCGCGCGCTTTCAGACCCCGGGGCGGCAGGGGCGCGCGGGCCGAAAAAAAAGCCCGCACGAGGCGGGCCGAAGGGTCCGTACTCGCATCGGACCGGGAGGAAAGCCCACCCCCGAGGGAGGAGGAGAGAGAGGTGGGCAGGCGGATTCTGGCGGGCGATCTGGGAGACATCTTGTCGTTGCGAGACGCGTCGAACTTGCACGGCCGTGACCGATACTGCCGCGCCGCCATGAACGCCCAGCAGCCACCCGACCCCGACCTTCGCGCCGACGAAGGCCACGACACCGCCCGTGCACGCGGCTCGGTGCTCGAGGTCTTCCTCGCCTTCCTCCAGCTAGGCCTCACCTCCTTCGGCGGCCCGGTGGCCCATCTGGGCTACTTCCGCGCGGCCTTCGTCGAGCGTCGCGGCTGGCTCGACGACAGGAGCTACTCGGACCTGGTGGCGCTGTGCCAGTTCCTGCCCGGGCCCGCGAGCAGCCAGGTGGGCATCGCGCTCGGGCTGGGGCGCGCGGGCTGGGGCGGGGCGATCGCGGCGTGGATCGGGTTCACGCTGCCTTCGGCCGTCGCGCTCGTGCTGTTCGCGGCCGGTGTCGCGCAGTGGTCCGCGCTCTCGCAGTCGGGCGTCGTGCATGGGCTCAAGGTGGTCGCGGTGGCCGTGGTCGCGCAGGCGGTCTGGGGCATGGCCAGGACCTTGTGTCCCGATCGCTTGCGCGCGGGCGTGGCGATCGTCGCGGCGCTGCTGGTGCTCGCGGTGCCCTCGGCATGGGGGCAGATCGCGGCCATCGTCGCGGGTGGCGTGGTGGGACGATGGGCGCTGCAGCTGGTCCCTCCGCCCGCGGCCCGGCATCGCGACTACGGCGTGGGCAAGACGACCGGCGCCGTGCTGCTCGGGCTGTTCGTCGTGCTGCTCGTGGCGCTGCCCTTGGTGGCCGCCGCATGGCCATCGCCAGGGCTTGCCGTCGTTGCCGACTTCTACCGGGCCGGTGCTCTGGTGTTCGGCGGCGGGCACGTCGTGCTCCCTCTGCTGCAGGCCGGGGTGGTGCCAAGCGGGCTGGTCTCGAACGATGTCTTCCTCGCGGGCTACGGCGCCGCGCAGGCGGTGCCGGGGCCGCTGTTCACCTTCGCCGCGTTCCTCGGCGCGGTCATGCCCGCCCCCTTCGGCGGCTGGCTCGGCGGACTGGCCTTGCTGCTCGCGATCTTCCTGCCCGCGTTCCTGCTGGTGGCGGGCGCGCTGCCGTTCTGGGAGACGCTGCGCCAGCGCGCGGGCGTGCAGCGCGCGATGGCCGGTGTCAATGCGGCCGTGGTCGGCGTGCTGCTGGCCGCGCTCTACGATCCGGTGGGGACCAGCGCCATCCACGCGCGCGCCGATTTCGGATTGGCGCTCGCGGCCTTCGGGTTGCTGGTCTGGGCGCGCATGTCGCCGGTGCTGGTGGTCGTGCTGGCGGCTGTCGCCGGCGGGTTGATGGCGCTCTGAGTCAGGCGCCGAGCAGCGCGAGCGTCGCTTCGTCGCGCACCCCGCCGTAGTAGCGCGCCAGCACCTCGCCGAAGACCGGCTCGTCCTGCGCGGCGATCTCGAACAGCGTCATGCACGAACACAGCTTCAGATCGTCGGGCGAGCCGAAGATCTGGTGCGCGCTCTTGCCTTGCACGTCGAGCACGAGCTGCGTGCACTGTCGCAACCGTTGCGAGAGCACCGGATGCGCCCAATAGGCCGCTGCCTCATCGATGCCCTCGAGCCCGAAGAAGCGCGCCGTCGAACTGCGGCCCAGCGCCGCGAGCTGCGGGAACACGAACCAGATCCAGTGGCTGCGCTTGCGCCCCGCGGCGAGTTCGGCGCAGACCTCGGCGTACACCGGGTCCTGCGCGTTCACGAAGCGTTCGAGGTCCCAGGGGGTCGATGTCATCTCGAGGTCCTTGGTGGATGCGGCGTGTGCATGCCCGCATCAGACGCAAGCCCGGCGCGCGCGTCAACCCCGCGCGCCGGCTGTCCCGCTCAGGACTTGATGAACGCGAGCAGGTCCGCGTTGAAGCGATCCTTGTGCGTGTCGGTCAGGCCGTGCGGCGCGCCGGGATAGACGATCAGCTTGTTGTTCTTCACCAGCCTGGCCGAGGCCAGGCCGGCGGCGCCGATCGGCACGATCTGGTCGTCGTCGCCGTGCACGATCAGCGTGGGCACGTCGAACTTCTTCAGGTCCTCGGTGAAGTCGGTTTCCGAGAAGGCCTTGATCGAGTCGTAGGTGTTCTTGTGGCCCCCTTGCATGCCCTGCGCCCACCACGAGTCGATCAGGCCCTGCGAGGGCTTGGCACCGGGCCGGTTGAAGCCGAAGAAGGGACCCGATGGCACGTCCTTGTAGAACTGCGAGCGGTTCGCGAGCTGCGCCGCGCGCAGGCCGTCGAACACCTCGATCGGCAGGCCACCGGGGTTGGCGGCCGTCTTGAGCATCAGCGGCGGTACGGCCGAGATCAGCGCGGCCTTGGCCACGCGCTTCGTGCCATGGCGGCCGATGTAGCGCGCGACTTCGCCGCCGCCGGTCGAGAAGCCGACCAGCACCACGTTCTTCAGGTCCAGCGTCTCGATGACGGTGGCGAGGTCGTCGGCATAGGTGTCCATGTCGTTGCCGTTCCACGGCTGGCTCGAGCGGCCATGGCCGCGGCGGTCGTGCGCCACGGCGCGGAAGCCCTGCGAGGCGAGGAACAGCATCTGCGATTCCCAGCTGTCGGAATTCAGCGGCCAGCCATGGCTGAAGACCACGGGCTGCCCGCTGCCCCAGTCCTTGAAGTAGAGCTGCGTGCCGTCCTTGGTGACGATGGTGTTGCCCGAGCCGCGCTGGCCCTTGGCCGCGCGCGCGGGCGCGGCCTCGGCGTTGCGCGCGAGGCCCGCGCCGGCGAGGGCACCGGTCGCGAGCGTGGCGGCGCTGCCGGTCAGCAGGCTGCGGCGCGTGGTGGAAGAAGAGGGGGTCTGGTTCGAGGACATGGTGATTTCCTTTGGCTGGAGGGGAGGGAACGGGTGGACGGGAGAACTAGCGTATGAATGAATATCGCATGCGATATAAATGCCTTGAAAAAAGGCAGCCGGCAACGACTGCCTCGCGAGAGACGGTGGTGGTCATGCGTTCCTGTCGAGGCTGGCACGCAGCGTCTGCAGTTGTTCGCGCAGGCCGTCGATCTCGTCGCCCGACAGCTCCATCGCCTGCGCGACGCAGGCCGGTATGGCCTTGGCCTTGGCGCGCAGCGCGCGCCCTTCGGCCGTGAGCGACACGATGACCTGGCGCTCGTCGAGGGCCGAGCGTGCACGCGCGATGAGCCCGCGGGCCTCGAGCCGCTTGAGCAGCGGCGTGAGCGTGGTGGTCTCGAGCGAGAGGCGGGTGCAGATCTCGGACACGTTGAGGCCGTCGCGCTCCCACAGCACCAGCATCACGAGGTACTGCAGGTAGGTGAGATCGAGGTCGCGCAGCAGGCCGCGGTAGACCTTGTTGAGGCTCAGCATGGTCGAGTAGACGGAGAAGCACAGCTGTTCGTCCAGCGTGAGCCGGTCGGCACTGGGGGCGACGGTTCGGGCGGAGGTGCTTCTCTTGGCTGGCATGGGCAGAATATTAGATCGCATGCGATTCAATTGCAAGCGCTTTATTTGCCGGAGTGCGACGCAGTCCACGAACAGGCACGCCCGCCTGCGACGGCGCCGCGCGCCTTTCTCCTACGGCATCGCGCCGCTCGGCCGCTATCTTGAAGCTTCGCGGCGCAGGCCTTCGGCCCTTCGAGCCAGGCGGATCCTCGATCCGCCCGCCGGCGCCATTCCCCGATCCCAGCCTTTGCATCCATCATGAAGACTTCCCGCACCCTCTGGCCCCTGGGCCTCGCCGCCGCGCTCGCGCTCGGCGCCTGTTCCACCGGCACGCCCAAGGTCTCGGCCGTCGACAACCAGGCCGAGCCCACCGTGCTGCTCGTGCCGCTGCGCGTCGAGGACCCGGCGCACGGCTCCGGCTGCTGGGCCCAGTTCTATTCGAAGCGCGACTTCCAGGGCGATGTCGTGACGCTGGTCGGCCCCGCCACCCTGCAGAGCCTCGACAAGGGCACGGCGCGCCAGCTGCAGCGCGACATCGACAGCGTGACCGTGGGCCCGCGCGCCACGCTCGAGGTCTACCAGCACGCGATGTTCCGCGACCGCACCGTGAGCTTCCCGGCCAACAGCCGCGAAGGCGGGCTGATCAGCCGGCTCGGCTTCGGCGGCCGCATCGAGGCGATGAAGCTCAACTGCAAGTAGCCGCCACGCGGTCGCAAAAAAAGAGCCCGGCATGCCGGGCTCTTCGTCGTTCAGGGCACCGCGATCAACGCGCCGCGCGCTCCGCGTTGCGCAGGTCGCGGATCTGGTCATGGTTGCGCTGCGCCCCGCGCGCCTGCGCCTCGACGATCTCGCGCACGCCGGCCGGCAGCATCTGCTTGAGCGCCTTGCGGTAGCGCGCCACGGCCGTGTCCTCGCCGCGCTCGCTTTCCTCGAGGATCGAGAGCCTGCTGTTGGCGCCGACCGCGCCCTTCACATGCACCCAGCCGCGATGCATCGCACCGCTGGCCGTGCCGCCCGCGGCCGGTTGCCCGCCATAGGACTCGACGATGCGCACCAGTTGCGCCGCCGCGCTGGCGCACTCGGCGGAGCGCGCCGCGAACATCCGCTGGAGCTGCGCATCCTCGATCTCCTCGGCGCAGACACGGAAGCCGTATTCGCCGTCGCGGCTGGTCTCGAGCAGGTCGTTGATCACGTCGACCACGTCGTCGTTGGCCAGCGGCGGGCCGTCCACCGCGGGAATCGCGCTGTCCTCGTCGCTGTAGTAGAGGCGGTCGGCGCGTTCCCAGGCAGCCTGCGACGCGGGCCGGGCACGCGTCCAGTCGAGCGTCGAAGCACCGCGGCGCGCTTCCCATTCGCGTGCGAGCGTGGGCTCGACGGACGCGAACTCATCGTGGCCCGCGGCACGTCCGCTCCAGCCCAGCTCGTAGGCCGGCGCATAGTCGTCGTAGCTGCGGCCCGCCTCGTAGTAGGGCTCGCGCTCATAGGCCGATGCCCAGTGCGCGCGCTCGACGCTCGGGTTCACGCGTTCCGCGACGGCCTTGCCGCCCATGCCGCCGAGCACGGCGCCGGCGATCAGGCCGGCCGCCGCGCCCGCGGGGCCACCGACCGCGCCGACCGCCGCGCCGGCCAGCGCGCCACCGGTGGCGCCGACGCCGGTGCCCACCGGGTGCGAGCCGGGCTCGCCGGTGATCGGGTCGCGGTGCAGGTTGTTGTTCGTGTCGAGCAGATGCTTTTCCTTGGCCATGTCTGACTCCTTTCGGTGAGTGAGGTGTGTGGATGAAGTGGGAAAGAAACTTCATCCTGGGACCGCACCGGGCGCGCATCGTCGGTGCGCCACCTGCATCGCTGTAGGCGATGGCGCGCGCCGCTCAGGCGCGTTTGGCCGCGGGCAGCGCCGCGGGCGAGCCCATCGACGCGTTCTCGCAGAAGCTCAGGAACTCGTTGATCTCTTCTGACTTGTCGAACACCGCGTCGGCGCCGAGCTGCAGGCATTGCGCGCGGTTCGCGCGCGTGGCCGCGTTGGTCAGCGCGATCACCGTGCGGCCGTTCTTCAGCGGCGCGAGCCACGACAGCACGCCCAGGCCGGTGCCTTGCTGCAGGAACAGGTCCACCACCGCGAGCCGCCAGGCATCGTCGTGCGCCTGCAGCCAAGAGATGGCCTCGGCCTCGGTGTTCGCCGAACCCACCACCTCGGCGCCGAGGAAGCCGCCGAGCACCACGCGCAGGCTGTCCTGCACCAGCGGCTCGTCCTCCACCATGAAGATGGAGATCGGGCCGCGCGGTGGGCGGGCGCGGCGAGTCGTATCGGGTGCGGTGGGCATGGCGAAGGGCGTGGAGCGGTGTGATGGCACTGTGCGGCCGCGCCCCCGCGCAACGACAAGCCCTTCGTCGCGACAGCACGTAGGACCGCGCCGCCGCGCGCGCCTCAGTCGCCCGGTGCGCCGCGCCACAGCGCGGCCCATGGCAGGCGCGCGAACAGCAGCGCGAGGTCGACCTCGCTGTCCGAGTCGAACGGCGCATCGGTCAGCAGCTCGGTGAAGCCCGCGCCCGCATCGACCGCGCCTTCATCGGACAGCCACACCCGCGTGCCGCGCCAGGCCTCGCCCACCGGCAGCTCCGGCGCGGCCCCGTCGGCCATGCCGCCGCACAGCCCCGCGAAGAAGCGCGCGGCCACCACCACCAGCGTGCGTCCCTCGTGGCGCCGCTCGAACGCGACCACGTGGCGCGCGAGCGGTCCTTCCACGCGCAGCCCGCGATAGCCGGCATCGCGGAAGAACGCGTCCTGCGCGCGGCGCAGCGCCAGCAGCCGCCAGGCAAACCAGAGCTTGGCGCGGCCGTCGTGCGGTGCGCGCGCGAACGCGTCCACGCTCTCGGCGGACCGCGCGCCCGCCGCGCGCTGCTCGAAGTCCTCGAGCAGGTCTTCGCGGCACCCATAGTCCACGGGCCGCCGGTTGTCGGGGTCCACCAGCGTCAGCGGCATCAGCTCGGTGCCCTGGTAGACATCGGGCACGCCCGGCGAGGCGAACTTCAGCAAGGTCAGCGAGAGGCTGTTCCAGGCCCCGAACAGCGCGATGCGCGACGCGAAGGCCCGCAGGTCCGCCCACCAGGCGGCCGGCTGCGCCGCATCGAGCGTCAGCGCCACGAAGCGCCGCAGCGCGTCCTCGTAGCCCGCGTCGGGCCGGGTCCACGCGGTGCGCAGCTTGGCCTCGCGCGCGGCCTTGTGCATGTACTGCACGATGCGCTCGCCGTAGTCGGCCAGCGCTTCGCCTTCGAGCCCTTCGGCGGGCAGCGTGCCGACCAGCGTCTGGCACAGCAGGTAGAGATCGGCGCCCGAGGGCGCGTCGGCCGGCGCGCCCTCGGCGGCCATGCGCTCGCGCAGCGGCTGCTGCAGCCGGCGCCAGCGCATCAGCGCGGCGCGCCATTCGCGAGGAATCTCCGACAGCACGTCGATGCGCGTGCGCACGTCCTCCGAGCGCTTGTTGTCGTGCGTCGAGGTCGCGAGCATGGTGTGCGGCCAGCGCGCGGCGCGGTCGGCGCTCGCCGCGTGGAAGTCCTCCACGTCGACGCCGAACACGTCGGGATCGCCGCCCACCTCGTTGAGCGCGGCGAGCGGGAAGTAGCGGTAGAAGGCCGTGTCCTCCACGCCCTTGGCCGCCACCGGCGCGCTGAACTGCTGGAAGCGCACCGCGAAGCGCCGCACTCGGTCGCGCAGCGCGGGGCCGGCCGTGGGCACGGCCTCGCCGCTCAGGGTCTGGCGCAGGAACTCGTAGACCGAGGTGTCGCCGTCGCCGTAGTGCCGCTCGGCCTCGGCCACCGCCTGGTCGATGAAGCGGCGGTCCTGCGCCGAGGGCACGTCGACGATGTAGCTGCGGTAGACCGGCAGGCAGGCCACCACCGCCGCGAGCGCGCGGCGCAGCGTGTTGAGCGTGTGGTCGCGCGTGTCGCGGTCGGCGCGCGCGATGCGCAGCAGCGCGTTCGAGAGCACCGAGAGCTCCGAGGCCAGCGCATGGCGCATCACGGCCGCCTTGCCGTCGCGCACATGGGCCTCGAAGTGCGCGGGCGATCCGGTGAAGCGATGCCACAGCACCGCGAAGCGCCCGGCCGCGGCGGTGTCGATCAGCACGCCGTTGGCCACGTTCGCGAAGCGGTAGCCGGTGGTGCCGTGCACATGCCAGTCCTCGGGCACCTCCTCGCCACGCGCCACGATCTTCTCGGCCACCACGTACAGCGGACGCGCCGGGCGGCCTCGCGCATCGTCGCCGGCCAGCGGCAGGCCGGCGCGGCGCGCATAGCCCTCCTGCAACTGCAGGAAGTAGCGCGCCGGGTCGTGCAGGCCGTCGGGATGGTCGATGCGCAGCCCGTCGACGATGCCCCGCGCCGCGAGGTCCAGCGCCATCGATTGCGTGGCCTCGAACACCTCGTCGCGCTCCATGCGCAGCGCCGCGAGGTCGTTGATGTCGAAGAAGCGCCGGTAGTTGATCTCGTCGGCCGCCACGCGCCAGTAGGTCAGGCGCCAGTGCTGGGCCTCGATCAGCGCATGCAGCGCATCGCGCGCGGCGCCGTCGTTGAAGGCGGCCGTGGCCTGCGCCAGCGCCCGCGCCACCTCGGCATGCGTGTCGGCGAGTTCGCCCAGGCGTGCCTTCAGCAGCGAATGTTCGCGCGCGCGCGCCTCGCGCTCTGCGGAATCGGTCGCCTCGTCGGTGCCGGCATCGTCGGCCGGCCACGGCGCCCAGGCCTCGGCCAGCGCCTGCAGCCGCGCGCGCGGCCCGGCGTCCGACACCGCCTCGACGGCGCGCGCCAGCAAGGTGGCATGGCTGCGCGGCGCGATCGGGAAACGGTGCTCGTAGTAGCGCAGCGCGAAGCCGGCCTCGCCGCGCGCCGTGCCTTCGCCGCGCTCGAAGTGCAGCACCAGTTCGCCCTTCGAGAGCGCCTCGCCGTAGGGCACGCCGAGCACCGGCAGCAGCACCTTGCCGCGCAGCTCCGGGTTCAGCGGCTCCCAGTCGATGTCGAAGTGCTGCGCGTACACCGAGGCCGGCCCATGCTCGAGCACGTCCATCCACCAGCCGTTGTCGGCGCCGAACACGCCCATGTGGTTGGGCACCATGTCGAGCAGCAGCCCCAGGCCTTGCGCGCGCAAGGTGCGCGTGAAGCGCTCGAAGCCCTCGGCCCCGCCGAGCTCGGGATTGATCTGGTCGTGCGCGACCACGTCGTAGCCGTGCATGCTGCCGGCGCGCGCGCGCTGGATCGGCGAGCAGTAGACGTGGCTGATGCCCAGCCGCGCGAGGTAGGGCACGATCGCCGCCGCGGCATCGAAGCCGAAGTCGCGGTGCAGCTGCAGCCGGTAGGTGGCGCGCGGAATGCGCGCCTCGGGCACGCGCTGCCCGACGTCCTGCGCGGGGTTCGCGCGCGGCCGTTCGGCGGCCAGCCGCGCCGCCACCGCGCGCACCGTCTCGCGCGTGGCCAGGGTCTCGAGCTCGGCCTCGAGCTTGCGCCGCCAGTTGGGCTGCAGCTCGTCGGTGGTGCCCGGCAGGTTCGCCTGGTCGAGCGTGCCCAGGAGGTCCTCGGGCTGCACCATCGCCAGCGCGCAGGGCGTGGCGCCGATGTAGGCATGCACGGCGGCCGTCAGCACGGCATCGGGCTGCGTGGCCGTGGCGGCCGCGGCCATCTGCTCGGTCGACAGCAGGCCCTGCCGGTGCAGCGCGCGCAACAGGCCCACGCGCTGCGCCGCGCGGTCGGCCTGCTGCTTCTCGAACAGCTCCTGCGAGGGGAACAGCCCGAGCTGCGCGCGCAGCCGCAGGTCGTGGCCCGACCACCAGCCGGCCAGGGTCGCGAGATCATGCGTGCCGAAGGTCGCGAGCGCAGCGCCCGGGTAGTCGCCGGGCGGCAGGAACTCGCTGCCGCGCGTCTCGAAGACCAGCACGCGGTACGACAGCACGTCGGCCTGCGCCAGCGCCTCGCGCACGCGCGGCGCCACCGTGCCCAGGTCCTCGCCGATCACCATGCAGCGGTGGCGGTGGCTCTCGAGCGTGAGGATCGCGAGCATCTCCTCGAGCGGGTACTGCACGTAGGCGCCGTCGCGCGGCGAGCTGCCCTCGGGAATCCAGAACAGCCGCATCAGCCCCATCACGTGGTCGATGCGCAGCGCGCCGCCGTGGCGCATGTTGGCGCGCAGCGTGTCGGCGAACAGCCGGTAGCCGCTCGTGCGCAGCCGGTCGGCGCGCAGCGGCGGCAGGCCCCAGCCCTGGCCCTGGGGATTGAACTCGTCGGGCGGCGCGCCCACGCTCGCGCCGAGCGCGAACACCGACTGGCCGCCCCAGGCGTCCGAGCCCGCGCGGTCGACCGAGATCGCGAGGTCGAGGTACAGGCCCACGCGCATGCCGAGCGCACGGCAGCGCGCGCCGGCCTCCGCCAGCTGCATCGAGGCCAGCCACTGCAGGTACTGATGGAAGTGCAGCTCGCTCGCATGCGTGCGTGCGAACTGCGCCACCGCCTCCGAGGCCGGATCGCGCCAGGCCTCGGGCCAGCCGGTCCAGCCATGCACCGAGGCATCGGCGGCATGGAAATGCGCCTGCAGCGCCTCGAACAGCGCATGGCGGTGCAGCGCCTCGCCGCGGTCGGCCACGAAGGAACGGAAGATGCGCGCGCGGTCGCTGCCGGGCTCGGTGTCGGGGCCCAGGTGCGCGCGCTCGAAGTGCGCGAACAGGCAGCGCAGCACCTCGTGCTTGGCCCGGGCCACGCCCGCGCGGTCGACCAGCGGCGCGGCGCGCAGCGCCTTCAGCCGGGTCTGGAACGCGGGTTCGGCGACCATGCGCCGCGCCTCCTCGCATTCGGCGAAGTCGGGCACCGCTTCCACCGCGATGTAGAGCGCGTCGATCTGCTGCCGCGTCGACGGGCTGTAGGGGCTCGCATGCAGCGGGTTGTGGGCGAACAGCGCATGCAGCGGATTGAGGCCGATCGCATCCACGCCCAGCGGCGCCATGCGCGCGGCCAGCTCCGAGAGATCGCCGAAGTCGCCGATGCCCCAGTTGCGCCGCGAGCGCAGCGCGGGCAGCTGCACCGCGAGGCCCCAGGCGCGGCCGCCGCCTTCGGGCGCGAGCGAGGGCGGCCGGTAGCAGCGCCCCGGTGTCGCGATCAGCAGCGTCTCGCCTTCGGCGCCCTCGATCGAGAGCCGGTGGTAGCCCGGTTGCAGCTCGACGTCGAAGGCCAGCGAGCCATCGGTATCGACCCGCGCATCGCCCGTGCTCGGCTCGCCGTATTCGTCGCGCAGGTGCCAGCGGTGGTGGCCGTCGGCCGCGGGCGGCAGGATCGTCGGATCGAGCGCCAGCGACCACGGGGCCTGCTCGGCGCGCACCACGTGCACCGCGGGCAGCACGGCGCCGGTCTCGGGCGGCACCGTGGCCGGGGTGTCGTCGTCCTCGCCGTGCCAGGCCACGCCGAAGGCGGCCAGCAGCGCGCGCAAGGTGGCGCGCGGCACCTGGTGCTCGTGGCCGAAGACGTCGTGGTAGCGGGTGTCGATGCCGAAGCGCGCACACAGCGCATCGATCGTGGGGTGCTCGCGGGATTCACTCGACATCGGACACCTGCAGGCTCAGATGCACCGCGCCGCGCGCGAGGCGCAGCCGTTGCGGATGTTCGTCGGGTGCGCTCGCGGCATCGACCGCCTCGCCGAGCGCGCCGACCGAATGCAGCGTCTCGCCCGGTGGTGCATCGACCGCATGTCGATGCTCGCCGAAGCAGGCCAGCAGATGCAGCACCGCGCCGTCCGACAGCGTCCAGCGCACGCGCAGCAGGTCGTCCTCGACCTCGTATTTGCCGCCGTGCTGGCGGCCGCCGAAATGCGGCACCAGCCGCTCGCGGCGCAACTGCAGCAGCTGCCGCACGCCCTCGAGGGTCTCGCGGTGCGGCGAGCGCTCGCGCTCGCTCCAGTCGAGCTTGGCGAGCGCGAAGCTCTCGGGCGCGTTGCAGTCGGGGATCGCCGCGCGCGCGGCCTCGTCGGCGAAGGCGGCGAAGCGGCCGAACTCGTCGCGGCGGCCTTGCGACACCGCGGCCGCGAGCTCGGGCCCGAAGTCGCAGAAGTAGGGGAAGGGCGTGGCGGCCGCGTACTCCTCGCCCATGAACAGCATCGGCGTGTGCGGCGACAGCAGCAGGCAGGCGCGCGCGGCGCGCACCAGCACCGGGTCGGCCAGCGCGTCGATGCGTTCGCCGAAGGCGCGGTTGCCGACCTGGTCGTGCGTCTGCAGGTAGGACACGAAGGCGCCCGAGGGCAGCGCCGCGCTCGGCTCGCCGCGCGTCTCGCCCTCGCGGAACACCGAGGCCTGGCCCTGGTAGACGAAGCCCTCGGCCAGCGCGCGCGCGAACAGCTCGAGCGGCCGCTGCGCATAGTCGGCGTAGTAGCCGTCGCGCTCGCCGGTCAAGAGCACGTGCGCCGCATGGTGCAGGTCGTCGTTCCACTGCGCGGTGGCGATGCGTGGCCGGCCTTCCTTGTCGCGCTCGAGCAGGTGCGCGAGGTTGCGGTCCTCTTCCAGCACCACGTGCACCTCGCGCGTGCGGCCCGGGCCTTCGCGCAGCGCATCGCAGATGGCCTGCACGATGCCCACCGGCGAGTCGTCGCGGATCGCGTGCACCGCGTCCATGCGCAGGCCGTCGGCATGGAACTCCTCGACCCAGTAGAGCGCGTTGTGGATGAAGAAGTCGCGTACCGTCGCGCTGCCGGGGCCGTCGTAGTTGATCGCGGCGCCCCAGGGCGTGCGGTGCGCGTCGTTGAAGAACTGCGGGCAGCAGGCATGCAGGTAGTTGCCTTCGGGCCCGAAGTGGTTGTAGACCACGTCGACCAGCACCATCATGCCCAGGCCGTGGGCCTCGTCGATCAGCGCCTTGAGCGCCTCGGGCCGGCCGTAGGCGGTATCGGGCGCGAAGGGCAGCACGCCGTCGTAGCCCCAGCCGCGCCGGCCCGGGAAGTCCGCCAGCGGCATCAGCTCGATGGCCGTGATGCCCAGCGCCGCGAGCTCGGGCAGCCGCGCGCGCGTGGCGTCGAACGTGCCCTCGGGCGTGAAGCTGCCCACGTGCAGCTCGTAGATCACCGCCTCGGACCACGGTCGGCCGCGCCAGCCGCCGTCGCGCCAGGCGTAGGCGGCCGGGTCGATCACCTCGCTCGGGCCGTGCACGTCCGCGGGGTTGAAGCGCGAGGCCGGGTCGGGCACCTGCAGCCCGTCGGGCATGCGGAAGCGGTAACGGTCGCCGGCGCGCGCCTGCGCGAGCCGCAGCCGGTGCCAGCCCTCGGCATCGCGCACCATCGGATGCGCCTGCGTGCCGAGCTCGAGCAGCACCTGCGGCGCATCGGGCGCCCAGAAGCGGAAGTCCACGCCGCCGGCGGGATTCGGCAAGGCGCCGAAGGGCATCGCGTGCGTGCGTGGCAGCGTGAGGATCGCGTCGTTCATGCAGTGGCTCCCGTGTTGTCGCGGCCCAGCAGCACCAGCGAGCGGCTCGGCAGCGCATAGGCCGGGCCCTCCAGCTTGCCCGCCTCGCCGGCGCCATCGTCCTGGGTGGTGTCGAGCAGCACGCGCCAGGGCGCGGCGCTCGGCGGCAACCGGAACGGGATCGCGTCGTGGTGCGCGTTGAGCAGCAGCAGGAAGTCGTCGTCGCGCAGCGTCTCGCCGCGCGGCCCGCGGTCGGGCAGGGCGCTGCCCGAGACCAGCGCCGCGAGGCAGCGCACGTGGTCGGTGTTCCAGTCCTCGGAGCTCATCTCGTCGCCGTCGGGGCGCAGCCAGCAGATGTCCTTGGCCGACTGCCCCTCGGGCACGCGGCCCTCGAAGAAGCTGCGGCGGCGGAACGCCGGGTGCCGGCGCCGCAGCGCGATGGCGCGCTGCACGAAGCGCGTGAGCGCGGTGCGCTCGGGCGTGTCGCTCCAGTCGATCCAGCTCAGCGCGTTGTCCTGGCAGTAGGCGTTGTTGTTGCCGTTCTGGCTGTGGCCGCGCTCGTCGCCCGCCAGCAGCATCGGCACGCCCTGCGACAGCAGCAGGGTGGCCAGCAGGTTGCGCTTCTGCCGCGCGCGCAGCGCGTTCACCTCGGCATCGTCGGTCGGGCCCTCGGCGCCGCAGTTCCACGACACGTTGTGGTTGCTGCCGTCGCGGTTCTCCTCGCCGTTGGCCTCGTTGTGCTTGTCGTTGTAGGAGACCAGGTCCTCGAGGCAGAAGCCGTCGTGCGCGGTCACGAAGTTGATGCTCGCGAACGGCCGCTTGCCCGACCAGCCGTAGAGGTCCTGCGAGCCCGTGAGCCGCTGCGCCATCTCGCCGGTGACGCCCGCGTCGCCCTTCCAGAAGCCGCGCATGCCGTCGCGGTAGCGGTCGTTCCACTCGGCCCAGCCGAGCGGGAAGTTGCCGACCTGGTAGCCGCCGTGGCCCAGGTCCCAGGGCTCGGCGATCAGCTTCACGCGGGCGAGGGTCGGGTCCTGGCGGATCGCGTCGAAGAAGCCGCCGAGGTTCTCGACCCGGCCCGACTCGCGCGCCAGCGCCGAGGCCAGGTCGAAGCGGAAGCCGTCGACGTGCATCTCCTCGACCCAGTAGCGCAGCGAGTCCATCACCAGCTGCAGCGCGCGCGGATGCTCGAGGTTGACGGTGTTGCCGCAGCCCGTGAAGTCGTCGTAGTAGCGGCGCTGCTCGGCGTTGAGGATGTAGTAGGAGGCGTTGTCCACGCCGCGCATCGACAGCGTGGGCCCGAGCTGGTTGCCCTCGCAGCTGTGGTTGTAGACCACGTCGAGGATCACCTCGATGCCGGCCGAGTGCAGCGTCTTCACCAGCGTCTTGAACTCCTTCACCTTGCCCGAGGCGCTGTAGCGCATCTCGGGCGCGAAGTAGGTCAGCGTGTTGTAGCCCCAGTAGTTCTGCAGGCCGCGCTCGGCCAGGTGGCGGTCGTTGAGGAAGCCGTGCACCGGCAGCAGCTCGACCGTGGTCACGCCCAGGCGGCGCAGGTGGTCGATCACCGGCGCGCAGCCCAGGCCCGCGTAGGTGCCGCGCAGCTGCGGCGGCACCTCGGGATGCTGCATCGTGAAGCCGCGCACGTTCAGCTCGTAGATCACCATGTCCTGCCAGGGGATCGACGGCCGGCGGTCCTCGCCCCAGGTGAAGGCGGTCTCGAGCACGCGGCTCTTGGGCATCAGCGGCGCGCTGTCGCGGCGGTCGAAGGACAGGTCCTCGCGCCGGCCGCCCACGGTGTAGCCGTAGAGCGCGTCGCCCCAGCGCAGCGAGCCCACGAGGTCCTTGGCATAGGGGTCGACCAGCAGCTTGTGCGGATTGAAGCGGTGGCCCTCCTCGGGCTTGTAGGGGCCGTGCACGCGGTAGCCGTAGGCCAGGCCGGGGCGCGCCTCGGGCAGGTAGCAGTGCCACACGTCGTCGGTGCGGTCGCGCAGCTCGATGCGCTGCAGCTCGCGCCGGCCGCTCTCGTCGAACAGGCACAGCTCGACCTTGTGCGCATGCTGCGTGAACAGCGCGAAGTTCACGCCCTGGCCGTCCCAGGTCGCGCCGCGCGGATAGGGCTGGCCGGGCCAGACGGCCGAGATGGGGCTGTAGGTGGCCTTCTTCATGAATGGGTCAATGCGAGGAATCGGTCGGGGTCGGGAAACACGAAAAAGGTCGAAGTGCCGATGGCGGCGTTCAGCGCGGCGGCGGCCAGCGCTCGCCGCTGTCGTACGGGCCCGGCGCGTGGTCGCTGCGCGGCGCCACGGGCTGGCGCACGGCGGGCGCGGGGGCGCTCTCGGTGCCGGCGGCGGGCGTCGTGGGCGTGGCCGGCGTGACCGGCGCCGGCGTCACCGGCGTGCGCGCCGGCGCCACCGCGGGCCCGCGCGGGCGCTCGCGCGGCCACCAGTGCTCGATGCGCTCGGCGGCCCAGTCCTTGCCCGCGAGGCCGAAGGCCAGTGCAAGGGCGAGGACGATGCCGGCCAGCATCACGAGGAAGGTCTCGCGCACGATGTCGCCGCCCACCTTCACCTGGTCGAGCGCGATCAGCACCACGAACACCATCACCGCGTACTGCGCGGCCTTGCCCAGCAGCTGGCCGTCCTGCATGCCGGCGTTGCGGCAGTAGGTCTGCACCGCGCCGCCGACGAAGCGCGCGAAGTAGGCGCCGAAGGCCAGCACCAGCAGCGCGATGAAGATGTTGGGCACGAACCAGACCGCGCGCCCCAGCAGGTCGGCGATGTAGCTCAGTCCCAGCCCGTTGAAGGCGATCAGCAGCGCGGCCAGGATCACGAGCCAGTAGAACAGCGCGCCCACGATCGCCGAGGTGTCGCTCATGAGCCCGCCCTGGCGCCAGAAGTTGTCCAGCCCCGAGCGCTCGGTCAGCACGTTGAAGTTGAACGCGCGCAGCGCCTTGATGACCGCGAAGCGCACCACCTTGGCGATCAGCCAGCCCGCGAACACGACCACCAGCGCCACCAGCAGCCGCGGCAGGAAGGCGCCGATCTGGTAGAGGATCGCGCGCAGGGGTTCCAGGTGGAAGCCGAAGTTGTCCATGATGAGTTCCTCCTTCTGTGGACCGTCGCGTCAGCGCGCGGTGGGATGGTTCGGCGCAACGAGGGCGAGCAGGCCGTGCAGCGGCACCTCGACCCAGTCGTTGCGGTTGTTGAGCTCGTAGCGCAGTTCGTAGAGCGCCTTCTCGATCTCGAACAGGCGCAGCAGCCCGGCATCGGCCGGCACCGCCTCGGCCGCGCCGGCCAGCGTGCCGGTGTAGGCCGAGAGGAAGGCATCGCGCGTCACGCGCTCCCAGTCGCGCACCGCGGCGTCGAGGCGCACCGCCTCCTCGGCGTTCTGCGCCACGCGCCGCAGCGCGGTCCAGCGCGCGTAGTTGAACGAGCGCAGCATGCCCGCCACGTCGCGCAGCGGCGAGGCCTTGGCGCGGCGCTCCTCGAAGTCGCGCGCGGGCTCGCCCTCGAAGTCGATGATCACGAAGTCGTTGCCGCTCACCAGCACCTGGCCCAGGTGGTAGTCGCCGTGGTAGCGGGTCTTGCGGCCGCCGCCCTGCGCGGGCACGCTGGCGGCCACCGCCGCGTGCAGCGCCTCGCGCAGGCCCAGCAACTGCTGCGCCTGCTCGCGCACCGGGTCGCTCAGCTGGCCCAGCCGCTGCTGCAGCAGCGCCAGCGTGGTGTCGACCTCGGCCTGCGCATGCGTCTGCAGCGCCGTGGCGTCGGCCGCGCTGGTGGGCTCGGGATCGAAGGCCGGGTCGCCGGTGGGGCGCGCCAGCGCGAGGTGCAGCTCGGCGGTGCGCTGGCCCAGGGTCGCGGCCAGCGCCATGAAGCCGCCGTGCGCATCGGCGGGCGCCGGGGCGTCGGGCAGGTCGGCCGGCGCGGTGCGCAGCTCCTCGAGGTAGCGCTCGACGTAGTCGCGCGTGAAGGTCCAGCCGTCGCCCTGGTTCGTCACGTACGACTGCACCATCGCGAGCGCCATCACCTGGCCGTCGTTGCCCACGTACTCGAGCGCGCCGAGCACCGGCACGCAGTTCGCGTACTGCACCACGTCGGTCAGGAAGCGGCCCATCTCGAGCTCGGGATTGATGCCCTTGCGCGCGCGGCGGTAGCCCTTGAGGAACAGCGTGTCGTTGAGCGTCACCACCGTGTTGCTGCTCTGCGCGCTCGGACGGCCCACGGGCATGGCTTCGATGTCCAGGCCCAGCTTCGCGAACGCGGCCGTGGGCCGGAACTGCAGCCGGCCCGCGGCCGTCGGCAGCTCCATGCCCTGCTGGATGGCGCGCACCAGCGCGCGGCAGAAGGGTTCGTCGTAGAAGGCATCGCCCATCAGTCCCACCTGGGCCTGCTGGCGCACCTTCGCGAGGCCGGCCTGCGCGAGCCGATTCATGCGTTCCTCCTCGCGCTCCTCCCAGGCCAGCGTCAGCGGCATGAAGTAGGTGGCGCTCTCGCGCGGGCCCTCGAGATCGAACAGCGGCAGCAGGTAGCGGTCGGCGCCGTCCTCCCACACCGCATGGTCGGCCAGCCGCGCGCGCGCGATGGTCTCGCCCTTGGAGGCGTACCAGCGCTGGATCTCGATGTGGCGCGGCAGCGTGTCGGTCTCGAACTGCGTGCGCATGCGCTCGGCCATGCCGATGCGCCACGGCATCACGCGTTCGCGGAAGAAGCTGTCCCAGCCGTCGAACAGCACCAGCGTGGGCTGCTCCTGCAGCGACACGCCCTCCTGGTGCCACACCGGCATCTCGGCGTCGAGCGTGAGCTTGAACCAGTAGAAGCCGTACGAGGCCAGGGTGAGCAGGTAGGGCAGCTCGCCGATCGGCGGGAAGGGCGCGCGCCCGAGCATCTCCACCGGCACCCGGCCCTTGAAGGCCGAGAGGTCGAGCTCGACCGGCTGCGCCGCGCGCGAGAGGTTGAACACCGTCAGGATGATGTCGTCGTCGTACTCGCTGACGTAGGCCAGGATCTTGCGGTTGCCGGGCTTGAGGAAGCGGCGCCGGCCGCGCCCGAAGGCATGGCTGGTCTTGCGCACCGCGAGCATGCGGCGGGTCCAGTTCAGCAGCGAGCTGGCGTCGCGCGCCTGCGCCTCCACGTTGAGCGCCTCGTAGCCGAACATGGCGTCCATGATCGGCTGCAGGTACAGGCGCTGCGGGTCGGCGCGCGAGAAGCCGGCGTTGCGGTCGGGGCTCCACTGCATCGGCGTGCGCACGCCGTTGCGGTCGCCCACGAACACGTTGTCGCCCATGCCGATCTCGTCGCCGTAGTAGATGATCGGCGAGCCCGGCATCGACAGCAGCATGCCGTTCATGAGCTTCACGCGGTCGAGGTCGTTCTCCATCAGCGGCGCCAGGCGCCGGCGGATGCCGAGGTTGATGCGCGCGCGCTGGTCGGCCGCGTACATGTTGTACATGTAGTCGCGCTCCTTGCTGGTCACCATCTCGAGCGTGAGCTCGTCGTGGTTGCGCAGGAAGATCGCCCACTGGCAGCCCTCGGGGATGTCGGGCGTCTGCTGCAGGATCTCGACCACCGGATGCCGGTCCTCCTGCGCGATCGCCATGTACATGCGCGGCATCAGCGGGAAGTGGTAGGCCATGTGGCACTCGTCGCCGTCGCCGAAGTACTCGCGCACGTCCTCGGGCCACATGTTGGCCTCGGCCAGCAGGAAGCGGTTCCTGTACTCGGCGTCGATCGCCGCGCGCAGCTTCTTGATCACCGCGTGCGTCTCGGGCAGGTTCTCGTTGCTGGTGCCGTCGCGCTCCACCAGGTAGGGAATCGCGTCGAGCCGGAAGCCGTCCACGCCCATGTCGAGCCAGAAGCGCATGACCTTGAGCACCGCCTCGAGCACCGCCGGATTGTCGAAGTTCAGGTCGGGCTGGTGGCTGAAGAAGCGGTGCCAGTAGTAGGCCTTGGCCACCGGGTCCCACGACCAGTTCGAGGTCTCGGTGTCGGTGAAGATGATGCGCGTGCCCTGGTAGAGCTGGTCGGTGTCGCTCCAGACGTAGAAGTCGCGCTCGGGCGAGCCCGGCGGCGCCTTGCGCGCGGCCTGGAACCACGGGTGCTCGCTCGAGGTGTGGTTGATGACCAGCTCGGTGATCACGCGCAGCCCGCGCTTGTGGGCCTCGTCGAGCATCTCGCGGAAGTCCTCGAGCGTGCCGTACTGCGGGTTCACGTCCTCGTAGGCCGAGATGTCGTAGCCGTCGTCGCGCAGCGGCGAGGGATAGAAGGGCATCAGCCAGATCGTGTTGACCCCCAGCTCCTTCACGTAGTCGAGCTTCGCGGTCACGCCCTTGAAGTCGCCGACGCCGTCGTTGTTGGTGTCGAAGAAGGCCTTGACGTTGAGCTGGTAGATCACCGCATCGCGGTACCACAGCGGATCGTCGCTGTTGTCGATCTCGACGGTTTCCAGCGCGATGCGCGAGACGGGTGCATTCATCGCTCTCTCCCTCAGAGGAAGTAATCGAAATCGCGCTCGCTGCGCACGCGCCGGCGCACCACGAGGATGTGGGCGGGCACGCTGTGCGGATCGAGCTTCACGTAGTGGTGGTGGCCGCGCCAGGTGAAGCGCTGGTTGGTCAGCAGATCGTGCACCTGGAACTCCTCGTCGGGGCCGACGCCGATGCTGGCCGGGTCGAGGTGGATCCAGCCGGCCTGCGCCTGGTGCGGATCGAGGTTGACCGCGACGATCACCACGTTGGCCTCGAGCGCGTCGTTCTCGGGCGCCGACTCGCGCGCATAGGCCAGCAGCATGTCGTTCTCCACCGGCAGGAAGCGCACGCCGCGGTGCGTCTGCAGCGCGGGGTTGTCGTGGCGGATGCGGTTCACGCGCGCGATGAAGGGCGCGAGGCTCTCGGGATCGTCGTGGTTCCAGTGCCGCAGCTGGTACTTCTCGGAGTCGAGGTACTCCTCGCTGCCGTGCTCGCGCGGCCGGTGCTCGCGCAGCTCGTAGGCCGGACCGTAGATGCCGTAGCTGCCCGCGAGCGTGGCCGCGAGCACCAGCCGCGCCATGTAGGTCGGCGCGTCGCCGGCCTGCAGCTGCTCGTGCAGGATGTCGGGCGTGTTGGGCCAGGCGTTGGGGCGGAAGTAGTCGGCGCCCGGGCCGCTCGACAGCTCGGTGAAGTACTCGATCAGCTCGGCCTTGCCGGTGCGCCATGTGAAGTAGGTGTAGGACTGGGTGAAGCCCAGCTTCGCGAGCCGGTGCATCACCTTCGGCCGCGTGAAGGCCTCGGCCAGGAAGATCACCTCGGGATGCTCGCGGTTGACCTCGCCGATCGCCCACTGCCAGAACGCGAAGGACTTGGTGTGCGGGTTGTCGACGCGGAAGATGCGCACGCCCTCGCCGATCCAGTGGTCGAGCACGCTCTTGAGCTCGGCCCACAGCGCGCGCCAGTCGTCGCTCTCGAAGTGGAAGGGATAGATGTCCTGGTACTTCTTCGGCGGGTTCTCCGCGTACTGCACGCTGCCGTCGGGCCGGCGGCGGAACCACTCGGGGTGTTCCTTCACGTAGGGATGGTCGGGCGCGCACTGGAAGGCGATGTCGAGCGCGATCTCGATGCCCTGCGCGTTCGCGGCCTGCACCAGGTGGCGGAAGTCCTCGGGCGTGCCGAGCGCGGGAAGGATGGCCTTGTGGCCGCCTTCCTTCGCGCCGATGGCCCAGGGACTGCCGACGTCGTCGGGCCCGGCCACCAGCGTGTTGTTCGGGCCCTTGCGCTGCTCGCGGCCGATCGGATGGATCGGCGGCATGTAGAGCACGTCGAAGCCCATCGCGGCGATCGCGGGCAGCCGCGTCTCGACGTCGCGGAAGGTGCCGTGGCGGCCCGGCTCGGGCGAAGCCGAACGCGGGAACAGTTCGTACCAGGTGCTGAAGCCCGCGCGCGTGCGCTGCGCCCACAGCGGCAGCTCGGCCGAGGTCACGGCGAGACTGCGGTCGGGATGGCGGCGCGCCACCTCGGCCAGCGTCGCGTCGAGCGCCAACGCCTGCACCGCGCGCAGCTCGGTTGCGCCATCGGCCGCGGCGCGTGCCAGCTCCTCGCCCCAGCGCGCGAGCGCCTCGCGGTCGGTGCCGTCGGCGCGACCCGCGGCCGCCACGATGTCCTTGGCCGCGGCCAGCGCGGCGATGCGGATGTCTTCGCCCACGCGGCGCGCCATCTCGTGGCGCCACGACTCGAAGGAATCGACCCAGGTGCTGACGCTGTAGAGGTAGCGCCCGATCGCGGGCGGCGCGAACGCGGCCTCCCAGACGTCGTTGCCGAGCGCGCGCATCGGCAGCTCGCGCACTTCATCGCCCGCCTCGGGGCGCCAGCGCAGCATCACGCGCAGCACGTCGTGGCCGTCGGTGAAGCAGTGCGCCGTGATCGTCGTGCGCTGGCCCACGATGGCCTTGACCGGGAAGCGGCCCTCGTCGACCGAGGGCAGCACCGCGCCGATCACCGCGCGGATGCGGCCGTCGGAGCCGTCGGCGGGCGCGGGTGCATCGGGTGCCGGCGCGAAGCTCAATGGCGGCTCCGGCGGCGGCAGCGAGCGCTTGCGCGCGGGGGCCTTGGTCTCGCTGCGGGGGATGGGGGTGCTTTCGCTCGCGGTCTGGGTCTTGCCCTTGGGCGCCTTGGCGCCGATCGGGGTGGTTTCACGCTTCATCGTTGGCCCTCGGATTGCAGGATCACGGTGGACAGCGGCGGCAGCGTGAGGCTCAGCGAGTGGCGCCGGCCGTGCGCGCGCACGGGCGATGCCTCGACCCCGCCGAAGTTGCCCCAGCCCGCGCCGCCGAATTCGGTGGCGTCGGTGTTGAGCACCTCGCGCCAGGTGCCGCCGCACGGCACGCCCACCAGCAGGTTGGTGCGCGGCACCGGTGTCATGTTCACGGCCACCAGCACGGGCGGGCCGTCGTGCGCGGGCTTGCGCAGGAACAGGAACACGCTGCGCTCGGCATCGTCGGCATCGATCCATTCGAAGCCCGCGGGCGTGAAGTCCTGGCTGTGCAGCGCCGGCTGCTCGCGGTAGACGCGGTTGAGCTGGCGCACCATGCGTTGCAGCCCGGCATGGGCCGGCAGGCCGCAGACCCACCATTCGAGCTCGCCGTCGTGGGTCCATTCGCGGCGCTGGCCGAACTCGGCGCCCATGAACAGCAGCTTCTTGCCCGGATGCGCCCACATGAAGGCCAGCAGCGCGCGCAGGTTGGCGAACTGCTGCCAGTCGTCGCCCGGCATCTTGTTGATCAGCGAGCCCTTGCCGTGCACCACCTCGTCGTGCGAGAGCGGCAGCACGAAGTTCTCGTGGAAGGCATAGACCAGCGAGAAAGTCAGCGCATGGTGGTGGTGGCTGCGATGCACCGGGTCGTGGCGCATGTAGTCCAGCGTGTCGTGCATCCAGCCCATGTTCCACTTGAGGCCGAAGCCCAGGCCGTCCATCTCGGTCGGGCGCGATACGCGCGGCCAGGCGGTCGATTCCTCGGCCACGGTGAAGGTGTCGGGATGGTCGCGGTAGACCGCGCGGTTGAGCGTCTGCAGGAATTCGATGGCCTCGAGGTTCTCGCGCCCGCCGTGGCGGTTCGGCACCCAGCCGCCGGGGCCGCGCGCGTAGTCGAGGTAGAGCATCGAGGCCACCGCGTCCACGCGCAGGCCGTCGATGTGGTACTTGTCGAGCCAGAACAGCGCCGACGAGACCAGGAAGCTGCGCACCTCGGGCCGGCCGTAGTTGAAGATCGCCGAGTTCCATTCGGGATGGAAGCCCTGGCGCGGATCGGCATGCTCGAACAGGTGCGTGCCGTCGAAGAAGGCGAGGCCGTGCGCGTCGGTCGGGAAGTGCGAGGGCACCCAGTCGAGCACCACGCCGATGCCGCGCTGGTGCAGGTGGTCGACGAAGTACATGAAGTCCTCGGGCGTGCCGTAGCGCGCCGTGGGCGCGAAGTAGCCCGTGGTCTGGTAGCCCCAGGAGCCGTAGAACGGATGCTCGGTCACGGGCATCAGCTCCACGTGCGTGAAGCCCATGTCGCTCACGTAGTCGGCCAGCGCATGGGCCAGCGCGCGGTAGCCCATGAACTGGCCGTCCTCGCGCCGCCACGAGCCCAGGTGCACCTCGTACATCGCCATCGGCGCGTCGAGCGCGTTGCGCGCATGGCGCGTGGTCATCCACTCGCCGTCCGCCCAGTCGTGGCCCTCGCCGAGGCGGTGCACGCGCGAGGCGGTGGCTGGCGCGAGCTCCGACGAGAAGGCGAAGGGATCGGCCTTGTCCTCGACATGGCCGCGCAGGCGCGAGCGGATGCGGTACTTGTAGGTCTGGCCCGGCCGCACGTCGTCGACGTGGCCGTGCCATACGCCGCTGTCGCCGGGCACGGGGCTCAGGGCATCGGCGTCGCCGTTCCAGCCGTTCCAGTCGCCCACCACCGAGACCGACTCGGCGTTGGGCGCCCAGACCGCGAAATCGGCGCCGCCGTCCTCATGCGGATGGCAGCCGAGCTTGTCGAACAGGCGGGCGTGGGTTCCTTCGCGAAAAAGATAGGCGTCGGTGTCGTCGAAGACGGCGAGGGGGTGGACAGCAAGCACGGTATTTCCTTGGAGCGGTGTCCAGGGCGCGGACCTTCTTTGCGAGGCCATGGCCGAAGACCGTTAAGGCGGGGAGAAATGCATTTCCCCCGATGCGCGCGGGCTTGCGTCGAAGCGTTCACCGCTTCGATTTGTCGGAGAAGAAGCCGTCCGAAAAAATGGAACACCGGTGCGGCGCGCGGGCGCCGCGAAGCAGAGGCCGCGCTCGCGCGACGGCGAGCGGGAAGGAGGAAAGAGGAAGCGCGCCGCGCGGGCCCGCTCGACCGATCAGGCCGCGTCGCGCACCGGGCCCGAGCAGGCGCGTGCCAGCGCGCGGTCGAGATCCTCGAGCGCATAGGGCTTGCGCAGCCACACGCTGCCGGCCGGCGGCTGCGCGGGCTCGGGTTCGCCCGAGGCGAAGATCACCGGGATGCGCTCGATCGCCATCAGCTTGGCCGCGAGGTCCTTGCCCGAGAGGCCCGGCAGGCCCACGTCGAGCATCAGCAGGTCGAAGGCGCCGCGCATGTAGCGCGTGATCGCCGACTCCGCGCTGCGCACGCCGGTGGCCCAGTGGCCGAGTGCGCGCAGGGCCTCGAGCGAGGTGGCCATCGCGTCCGCGTCGTCCTCGACCACGAGGATGCGCAATCGGTTCGGGTCGGCGGACGGGGGTGTATCGGAGGACAAGGAGGAAGGGCGGTCGACGAAGCTCGGTGCGTTCGCGGAGGGTGCCGAAGGTGCGGAGGGCGTGCTGGCGTTGGGGTTCATGTCGGGATGACGGAAGTACCGTGAGCCCGGGGCTTCGGCGCGGGACGTCGATGCGACAGGCGGCAGGGCTGTGCCGAATGAATGTGTGTGGTGGATGAAGGGATTGCATCCCAAGCTAACCAGCGTAAGTAGATGCGTCTGTCGGACGGCACCGCGTGCCCGCGCGGGGAATGCGCCGCGCGTCCGAAGGCCGGGCACAGGCGAGAGGCCGTGTCGAAAGCCAAGGAATCCCGCCTTTCCCACCCTTTTCGCAGCCGCGGGCGGTGCCGTGTCGGCGCAGTCCGTCGATCGCGCAAGACGCCGTTCCATTCCCGTGCAGGACAAGGGCCCGTGTTGGTCCCGGGGCCTGCCGGACCGGCCTTCACTATGGCATCGTTGCGCCCTGCCCGAATTCCGGGCGCCTTATGTGAATGGACCAGGAGAAACGCATCATGATCAAGATCGGAATAGTGGATGACCATGCCGTGGTTCGCGAGGGCCTCAAGGCGCTGTTCTCGGGCTTCGTCGAATTCCGCGTCGCCGGCGAGGCATCGTCGGGCCGCGAGGCGATCGACCTCGTGCGCACCACCGAACTCGACGTGCTGCTGATGGACCTGTCGATGCCCGGCCAGAGCGGCATCGACGCGCTGGGCATGATCCGCGCGAAGGCCCCCGACCTCGGCATCCTCGTGCTCAGCGCCTACCCCGAGGAACATTACGCGGTGAACCTGATCCGCCAGGGCGCCTCGGGCTACCTCAACAAGGACTGCGAGCCCGAGGAGATCGCCAACGCGATCCGCACCGTGGCGCTGGGCCGGCGCTACATCACGCCCTCGGTGGCCGAGATCCTCGCCAACCAGCTCGACCGCAAGGACGACGCACCGCCGCACAAGCACCTGTCGGAGCGCGAGTTCCAGGTGTTCCTCAAGCTGGCCAAGGGCGAGTCGGTGGGCAGCATCGGCGACGCGCTGTCGCTGTCGGTCAAGACCGTGAGCACCTACCGCACGCGGCTGCTCGAGAAGCTGCATCTCAACACCAACAGCGATCTCACCTATTACGCGATGAAGGCGCAGCTGATCGACTGAAGCGGGCTTCAGAACCAGATGCGCGCCGCGTAGTAGGCGCTCATGAAGAGGCCGGCCGCGATCACCGCGCGCCGCACCGCCCGCGCTGGCAGCACCCGCACCAGGTGACCGCCGGCCCAGCCGCCCGGCAGCGCGCCGGCCAGCATCGCGAGCGTGGCGCCCCAGTGCACCACGCCCTGCACCACGAAGATGACGATGGCCGCCAGGCTCACGGCGGTGGCCAGCAGGTTCTTCATCACCTTCACGCGCCGGATGTCGTCGGGATCCTCGATCGCCAGCAGCGCGCTGAGCATCACGCCGAGTCCCGCGCCGAAGAAGCCGCCATAGACCGAGACGGCGGCCAGCGCGGCCGTGCCCGCGAGCGCGTTCGGCGCCGCACCTTCGCGCCGCCGCGCGGCCCAGGCCTGGATCCGCGGCGCGAACGCGAACAGCGCGGTCGCGAGGCCGATCAGCAGCGGCACCGGCTGCAGGAACGCGGCCGCGGGCAGCGCGAGCAGCAGCAGCGCGCCCGCGATGCCGCCCAGCGTGGCGGCCGCCAGCGAGAGCGCGAGCCGGCGGTCGGCCGCTGGCAGCCTCTCGCGGTCGGCCACCGCGGCGAGCAGATGGCCCGGCGAGATCGCGACCGCGTTCGATGCATTGGCCACCACCGGCGGCAGGCCGGCCGCGAGCATGGCCGGGAAGGTGATCAGCGTGGCGCCGCCCGCGATCGCGTTGACCGCGCCGCCCACCGCGCCGGCCGCGAACAGCAGCGCCATGACCCTCGGTTCCATTGCCCACCTCCCGTGCGAAAAGACGGGATGCTAGGAACGCGCGCGGCGCCGATCTAGGACGTTTGTGCGCGGGGCCGCATGCCGCGCCGGTAGCGGCCCGGCGACACGCCGAACACGCGGCGGAAGTGGCGGCCCAGGTGACTCTGGTCGGTGAAGCCCAGCTCGAGCGCGAGATCCGCCAGATCGGCATCGCCGCGCAGCCGCTCGCGCGCGACGTTGAGCCGGTCGACCAGCCGCCAGGCATGCGGCGGCAGCCCGGTCTGCGCGGCGAAGCGGCGCGTGAAGGCCTCGCGGCTCAGCCCGAGCCGGCGCGCGATCCCCGACACCGGCCCGTGCCACTCGAGCACGCCGGCCGTGCCCGCGCTCGCGTTTTCGGCCGGCATGTAGACGTTGAGGCAGACCGTGCCCTCGTGCGCATGCGCGAGGCCGCGGTGCGCCACGCCCGCCGGGATCGCGAGGCAGTCGCCCGCGCGCAGCTCGAAGCGCTGGCCGCCGGCCTCGACGACGCGGCTGCCGCGCAGCACGAAGCTCAGCTGCGTCTCGCGATGGAAGTGCGCCTGCAGCAGCGGCACCTGCGTGCCCCGCCAGCGGGCAAGCTCGACGCCGCCGTGCGGCGCCGGCGCGTAGTGCCAGCAGGGCGGGGCGGCATCGGGCCTGGTCATGGCCCGATTATTGGCTCGACTCTTGGCGCGGCTCAGGCGCCCGGCGCGCTCGCCGCGGCCGGATCGTGCTGCAGCCGGGGCGGCAGACGCTCGTCGAGCCAGTCCATGCGCCAGGCCAGCACCGCCACCGCGCCGACGATGCAGGCGGCGGCCACCGCGCCCGTGAGCCCGTGCCGCTCGCGGTAGGGATCGGGCGCGATCCGCCGTGCGCCCGGCGGCACGTGCGCGGTCTGCGACAGCATGCCGCCGAGCCGCACGTTGACCTTCATGCGGCCGTTGATGGCCCAGCCGCTGGCGTCGAGGATCGGGCCCAGGCTGCGCTGGCGCAGCTTGAGCCAGGCGATCAGCATGCTCGGGCCCGAGATCGCGATCACGATGCCGACCAGCGCCACCGGGATCCACTGCCCCAGGTCGATGAACTTGCCGAAGATGCCGACCAGCACCGCGCTGATGCTGCCGAGCGCCACGCCGATCGCGGCCACCGTGCCGACGTCGACGCGGCTGGTGGCGGGCAGCGGCGGCTTGGCCGGCGCCTTCGCGGGATCGGCGCCCGCGGCCTGGTCGGCGGTCGCGACCTTGCCGGCCAGCGACTGCAGCGCGGTCTGCGAGCCGGCCTCGCTCGCGGCCGCGCGCTTGGCCACCTGTTCCTCGATCATGCGGACGAACTTCTTGTAGGGCGCGAAGAAGGCCTGCGCCACGCTGGTCGGGTTCTCGATCAGCTTGGTGATGGTGGCGTCCCAGTCGCGGCCCTGGCGGTCGTAGAACACGCCGTTGCGCCCGACGAACAGGAAGTCCACGTCGCCCGCGGTGAAGGCCGCGACGATGCTCATCTTCTGCCCCTGCCGCGTGCAGTCGCAGTAGGCCAGGCAGGTCTTCGCGAGGCCCGCGAGCACCGCGTGCTTGGCCGTGTCCTGCACCTGCACCGTGAGCTCGCAGCTGCGCCCGTCGAGGTAGAGCGTGCCGGCCTGGAAGATCGCGCCCTCGCGCCGGTAGAAGGCCTTGAAAGAGACGAAGTTGTCGAGCAGCAGCTTGAGGTCGCGCTGCAGCCGCAGCAGCTTCTCGAGGTCGACCAGCAGCTTGTTGTGGGTCTCGGCCGCCTCGTCCTCGGCGATCAGCGCGAGCAGCGCCTCGCGCGTGGCGAGCAGCGCCTCGATGCGCTCGCGCGGCAGGGCCGCGAGCGCATTGGCCGGCCGCGACGCGATCCAGCCCTCGCAGGCGCCGAGCTGCTGGCGCAGCGCCTGCCATTGCTCGTCCTCGAGGCTGTCGCGCTCGCCCAGCAGCGGCGCGACCGCATCGCGCGCGAAGGCCGCGATGGCCTCGGCCCAGGCCGGATTGAGGCTGGTGCCGCGCAGCGGCAGCGAGCGGTGCGGCGTGATCGGCGCCAGCGGCAGCTCGGCGATCGGGTGCGCGTTGGCATCGAGCGTGTGGCCCGCGAGCGCGTCGTAGGCCTCGGGCGAGGGGTTGAGCGCCGTCACGGCCTGCACGTCGTAGGCCGCCACGCGGCAGCGCGCGAAGAAGTCGTCGACCTTGGCCGCCACCTTGCGCATGGCCTCGGCCGCTGCCAGGGTGCGGTCGCCCAGCGCCAGCAGCGCGGCATCGCTGCCCTTGGCGTACCAGTCGCGCATCGCGGCCGCGTCGGCCATGAAGGCCTCGGCGCGCGCGCGGTCGATGCCGGCGGTCTGCTTGTGGCGATCGGGCGTGCTGCCGTGGCTGCGCATCGCCTCGGCGATGGTCGCGCGCAGCGCCTCGTCCTCGGCGGTCTCGGGCGTCACCACGCCGTCGCCGTTGAAGCGCATCGAGGCCAGCCATTCGCCGCGGTCGGAGATGTCGGCCAGCGTGAGGGTGTTGGTGCCCTCCTTGCCGAGCAGGTCGAGGATGCGCCGGCCCTCCTTCGCGAGCTCGGCGCCGGGCGCCTTCGCGCCATCGAGGTCGTCGAGCGACAGCGTGCCGCCGCCCGAGAGCAGCACGTCGGCGCTGCGCAACCGCTCGCAGGCCCACTGGCAGGCCGCGATCACCTCGGGCGGGCGCACGCGGCCGTCATGGTCGGTGTCGATCAGGTCCAGCGTGCGCGGATCGAAATCGATGCCGCGCGTGGGGCAGGCCAGCGCGACCCAGAGCTTCTGGTCGAGCTCGGCGATGCGCGCGATGTCCTCGCCGTTGCGGAACACCACCTGGTCGACGCCGCCGGCGCGCATGAACTGCCAGCGATGCGGCGCTGGCGCGGGGGCCGTGGCGCCGGGCGTGCCGGCGGCTTGTGCGGTCGTTGCCTCCGTCATCGTTCCGGCTGCCCTCAGACCGCGACCTTCTTGTGCTCGCCGAGGTTCTTCGGCGGTTCGCCGGTGAGGGCGGCCTTGGCCATCTTGTAGAGCTGGACCATCTTGCTGTCGTCCACGTCCCAGTACTCGGCCTCGACCACGTTCACGGCCAGCAGGCCGAGGTTGGGATCGTCCACGCCCTTCGGGAACCAGGCCTCGACCATCTTGCTGAAGAGGGCGCGCTTCTTGGCCGCGTCCTCGCGCAGTTCGGCGCGGCCCGACACCGACACGTAGCTGTCGCTGTCGGTGTTGGCATAGGCGATGTTCACGACCGGATCGCTCGCGACGTGGCGCGCGATGTCGCCGTTCTTCGGCACGAAGAAATACAGCGTGCCGGCCTCGTCGCCGTCCTTGTTCTGCGTGGTCAGCGGATGGCTGTGCAGCTGGCCGTCGCCGTGGCGGTGCGTGAGCATGCCGAAGCGCGTGTCCTTGATCAGGTCCCAGAGCTTGCTTTGGTCGCTGGTGGTGGCGGTCATGGGGTCTCCTTCAAGACGAAAGGGATGGAAGAAAAAAGCGGGGCTCGATCGGCGGAATGCCGAGGCCTGTGGAGCACCGTAAGGTGCGGGCCGGCACGGTCGCGCGGTCACACGGCGCACGGCCGTGTCATCCGATGCCGACAGCGGGCAGGGTGCGATGGAGAACCGGCGCGGGACAGCGGCGCTCAGGCCGCGGTGGCCGTGCGCTGGCGTATCTCGCTGTGCAGCGCGCGTTCGCCGCTGGCGAGCGCCACTTCGTAGCTGTCGGCAGGGTCGAAGGCGCTGCGCAGCACGCGGGGATGGCCCCCGCCGTCGTCGGTCTCCAGCAGGCGCCAGACAAAGGATCCGGGTGCCGGCTCGTCCACGATGAGTTCGATCGGATGTGTCATGGCCCGACCTTGATCCGATCGGCGGACCGTGTCTGTAGGCCGTGAGCGACGAATCTTCCTCAGCTGCGCGCCGCGGCGCGGAACTCGCCCGGCGTCATGCCCTTGATGCGCCGGAAGTGCCGGTTGAAGTTCGAGATGTTGTTGAAGCCCACCTCGTAGCAGATGCTGCTCACGTGCTGGCGCGTGGAGGCCAGCAGGCGGCAGGCGCGCGCCACGCGCAGGCCGATCACGAAGTCGGTGAAGGTCTGGCCGGTGGCGCGGCGGAAGCTGCGCGAGAAGGCGTTCTCGCGCATGCCGACGATGGCGCCCACCTCGGCCAGCGACAGCCCTTCGGCATAGTTGTCGCGGATGTGGTCGAGCGCCTTGTGGATGCGCAGCGCGGCGCCATGCTCGCCGAGCGAATCGTCGGTGAAGGCGGCGTCGGCCAGCAGCCGGTACTCGGACCATTGCGAGAGCTCGTTGAGCAGCACCGTGAACTCGGCGAAGCGCGCCAGGCCCTGCAGCATCTCGATGCGCCGCAGCCGCGAGACGATGCCTTCGCCCAGGCCCACGAAATGCACGCCCTGCCGCGCGCGCGCCAGCAGCGGCGCGGCGTCGCGCAGTTCGGGAAAGAGTTCCATGCCGCGGCGCAGCGGCTCGTCGCCGAAGCGCAGCACCAGGCCGCCGGCATTGCCGCCGCCGTGCAGCGGATGGTGCTCGAAGGCGAGGCTGTGCGGCAGCCGCGGCCCCAGCAGCACCAGGCTGCCGGGCGCGAAGCGATGGGTTTCCTCGTCGATGCCCTGGCCCACGCGCAGGCGCGCGGGCGCGGCGCCGATCAGGTGCAGCTCGTGCTCGTGCAGGCAGTTCGTTTCCTGGCCGCGCGCCGACGAGGTGGGCGAGCCTTCGCAGTGGATGGTGACGCGCGTGTCGGCCGGCTCGGGCGTGGCGGCGGCCGCGTTGCGCCGCGCATCGAGCGCGCGGGCGCGCGCGCCGCCGCGCGGGCGCGGTGCCACCGCGGGCAGCGGCAGCTTGGGGCGCGGCGCGCTGGGCGTGTGGGGCCGGGAGGCGGAGGCCGGGGGGATCGTGTTCAGCAAGACCGAATCTCCAACGGACGAATGGGAATGGCGCCTCAGCTGCGGCGCGGCGGCGGCGGCGCGGCCGTCTGCTGCTGGAACGCGGCCAGCAGCCGGTATTCCTCGCCGAGCTTGCGCGGCAGCGAGAGGTACACCGGCAGCAGCTGCCGGTAGAGCGCGGCGTTGCGCGCGTTGGGCGTATGGCGGTGCGTGGCGCCGACCATGCCCGCCACCACGTCGAGCGAATCGACATGGCCCAGTGCATAGAGCCCGAGCACCGCGGCGCCGAGGCAGGAGCTCTCGAAGCTCTCGGGCACGACCACCTCGCGGTCGAACACGTCGGCCATCATCTGGCGCCACATGCCAGAGCGCGCGAAGCCGCCCGTGGCCTTGATGTGGGCGCTGCGGCCCGCGATCGCCTCGACCGCCGGCAGGATGCTGTGCAGGTTGAAGATCACGCCCTCGAGCACCGCGCGGATCATGTGCTCCTTGCGGTGGTGGATGCCCAGGCCGAAGAAGGAGCCGCGCAGGTTGGCGTTCCAGTAGGGCGCGCGCTCGCCGGTGAGGAAGGGATGGAACACCAGCCCCTCGCTGCCGGCCGACACGCGTTCGGCGATGCGCGTGAGCACCTCGTAGGTGTCGATGCCCAGGCGCTTGGCGGTCTCGGCCTCGGCCGCGGCGAACTCGTCGCGCACCCAGCGCAGGATGATGCCGCCGTTGTTCACCGGACCGCCCACCACCCAGCGCCGCTCGGCCAGCGCATAGCAGAAGGTGCGGCCCTCGGGGTCGGTCATCGGATGGTCGACCACGGTGCGCATCGCGCCGCTGGTGCCGATGGTCACGGCCACCTCGCCGGGCGACACCGCGTTGACGCCGAGGTTCGACAGCACGCCGTCGTTGGCGCCGATCACGAAGGGCGTGTGCTCGGCCAGGCCGAGCTTGCCCGCGACGTCGGCCGCCAGGCCCTCCACATGCCAGGTGGTGGGCACCGGCCGCGAGAGCTGCTCGGCGCGCACGCCGGCCAGCGCGAGCGCGCCCTCGTCCCAGGCCAGCCGCTCGATGTTGAAGAGGCCCGTGGCCGAGGCGATCGAGTGGTCGACCTGCCACTGGCCGAACAGCCGGAAGAACACGTACTCCTTGATGCCGACGAAGCGCTCGGCGCGCGCGAACAGCTCGGCGCGCTCGTGGCGCAGCCAGACCAGCTTGGCCAGTGGCGACATCGGGTGGATCGGCGTGCCGGTGCGGCGGTAGATCGCCAGGCCGTCCCATTCGTCGCGGATGCGCTCGGCCCAGGGCGCGGCGCGCTGGTCGGCCCAGGTGATGCTGGGCGTGAGCGGCGCGCCCGCGCCGTCGACCAGGATCAGGCTGTGCATGGCCGCGCTGAAGGACACGGCGAGTACGTCGGCGGGCGCGGCCTTGCTCTCCTGCACGCAGCCCGCGATGGCCGCGAGCACGGCCTGGAAGATCTGCTCGGGATCCTGCTCGGCGGCGCCGGCCTCGGGCGCGAGCAGCGGGTAGCCGACCGTGTGATGGGCCAGCACGCGCCCGGCGGGGGTGAAGGCCACGGCCTTGGTGCTGGTGGTTCCGATGTCGACGCCGATGACGGTGCGGCCCATGGGTGCTTCCTCCTCAGACCACCATGCTCAGCAGCATGATGAAGACGATGCCGACGACCGAGATCAGCGTTTCCATCACGGTCCAGGTCTTGAAGGTCTCGGCCACCGTCATGTTGAAGTACTGCTTGACCAGCCAGAAGCCCGCGTCGTTGACGTGCGACAGGATCAGCGAACCCGCGCCCGTGGCCAGCACCAGCAGCTCGCGGTTCACGCCCGGCACCATGGTGGCCAGCGGCGCGACGATGCCCGCGCCCGTGATGGTGGCGACCGTGGCCGAGCCGGTGGCGATGCGGATCAGGCCCGCGACCAGCCAGGCCAGCAGGATCGGCGAGACCTGCGCGTTCAGCGCCATGTGGCCGATCGCGTTGCCCACGCCGCTGGCCACCAGCATCTGCTTGAAGCCGCCGCCCGCGCCGATGATCAGCACGATGGCCGCCGTGGGCGCCAGGCTGTCGTCGACGAACTTCATGATCTGCTTGCTCGTGAAGCCGCGCGCATAGCCGAAGGTGTAGAGCGACAGCAGGAGCGCCGCGAGCAGCGCGGTGATCGGATGGCCGATGAAGTCCATCCACTGGCGCACGATGTTCTTCTCGTCGAGCGCCACGTCGGCGAAGGTCTTCAAAAGCATCAGCCCCACGGGCAGCAGCACCGTCAGCAGCGTGACGCCGAAGCCCGGCAGCTCGCGCGCCTCGGGCTCGCGCGCCAGTTGCTCGAGCAGCTCGGGCGAGGCCTCGCCGGGCACGTACTTCGAGATGAACTTGCCGAAGATCGGGCCCGCGATCATCGCGGTGGGCAGGCCGACGATCAGGCCGTAGAAGATGGTCTTGCCGATGTCGGCGCCGAACACGCCGATGGCCAGCAGCGGCCCCGGATGCGGCGGCACCAGGCCGTGCACCACCGACAGGCCCGCCAGGAGCGGAATGCCGATGCGGATCAGCGACACGCCGGTGCGCCGCGCCACGATGAACACCAGCGGGATCAGCAGCACGAAGCCGATCTCGAAGAACAGCGGGATGCCGACCAGGAAGGCCGCGAACATCATCGCCCAGTGCACGCGCTCCTTGCCGAAGGCGTCGATCAGCGTGCGCGCGATGCGGTCGGCGCCGCCCGACTCGGCCATCATCTTGCCGAGCATGGTGCCCAGGCCGAGCACGATGCCCACGAAGCCCAGCACGCCGCCGAAGCCGTCCTGGAAGGACTTCATCACCAGGTCCACCGGCATGCCCGAGGTCAGGCCGAGGAAGCCCGCGGCCAGGGTCAGCGCGATGAAGGGGTGCACGCGCCAGCGCGTGATCAGAAGGATGAGCCCGAGGATCGCCACCAGGGCGTCGACGAGCAGGAACACCTCTTTGCTCATTCCGAACATGTCTGTCTCCTGAAGCCGGGCGCTGCAAAAGCGGCCGGCGGGGTCGGGATAGCGCTATCCTGCACAACCCAAAAAAACCAGCCTCTGAAGCATCCTCGGGTTTTTCCGAGGCGGCAAGGGCCGGGACAGCGCTATCCTAGGACAGCGCTGTCCAATCCCGGATCGGTAGTAACCCTAGATTTCGCCATGGCCGATGTCCCCGAGCGCCCGCGCTCCCGTTCTTCCAGCCGCGTGACCCTCGACGACGTGGCGCGCGTCTCGGGCGTGAGCCCGATCACCGTCTCGCGCGCGCTGCGCGGCGCGCGCAACGTGGCGCCCGAGCTGAAGGCGCGGGTGCAGGCCGCGGTCGACGAGCTCGGCTACGTGCCCAACGTGGCGGCGCGCGCGCTGGCCTCGGCGCGCAGCTCGCACGTGGCGGTGCTGATTCCTTCGCTGACCAACCAGCTGTTCGTGGAGCTGCTCGAGGCGGTGCAGGACACGCTGGCGCCGCACGGCTTCCAGTCGCTGATCGGCGTGACCCACTACGACCCCGCGCAGGAGGAGGCGCTGCTGCGCAGCTACCTCTCGCAGCGGCCAGCGGGCCTCTTGCTGACCGGCTTCGACCGCAGCGCGGGCGCCACGCGATTGCTCGAGGCCAGCGACGCGCCCTGCGTGCACCTGATGGAGACCTCGGAAGCGCCCGGCATCCACAGCGTGGGCTTCTCGCAGCAGGACGCGGGCCGCGCCATCGTCGAGCACCTGCTCGCGCGCGGCCGCCGCCGCATCGCCTATGCCGCGGGCCAGCTCGATCCGCGCGTGCTGCAGCGCCTGGCCGGCTACCGCGAGGCGCTGCGCGCGGCCGGCTGCCACGATCCGGCGCTCGAGTTGCTGACGCCCGGGCCCACCTCGCTCGCGCTCGGCGGGCGCCAGTTCGAGGAACTGCTCGCGCGCCATCCCGACCTCGACGCGATCTTCTATTGCAACGACGACCTCGCCCAGGGCGGGCTGCTGGCCGCGCTGCGCACCGGCGTGCCGGTGCCCGAGCGCGTGGCGATCGCGGGCTTCAACGACCTCGGCGGCAGCGACCAGATGCTGCCGCCGCTGACCACCGTGCGCACGCCGCGCCGCGAGATCGGCGAACGCGCGGCCGGCATGCTGCTCGCGCTGATGCGCGACGAGCCCGTGGCGGACGCGCGGCGCACCGTGGACCTGGGCTTCGAACTGGTGGTGCGGCAGAGCAGCTGAGCCGCGCCCCGTTGCTCACTGCCCGTAGAGGCCCACCACGCTCTGTCCCATCAGCGTGCGGCCCTTGAGCGCCGCCAGCAGTTCCTCGCGCGTGAGGCCCTCGGGCAGCGAGCCCGGCTCGACCTCGGTGGCGATCACCGTCAGCACATAGTGGTGCGGCAGGTCGCCGGCCGGCGGGCACATGCCGCGGTAGGCGGTGGCGCCGGCCACGTTCTTGCCGACGCTGAACTCGGCGTTCGCCGCCTGGCCCTCGCCCTGTCGCAGTTGCCCCTTGGCGGCCGGGATGTTGTAGGCCACCCAGTGCGAGACGCCGAGGCCCTTGCCGCCATCGGGATCGCTCATCAGCACCGCGACCGAGCGCGTGCCCGCGGGCAGGTCGCTCCAGGCCACGGGCGGCGACACGCCCTGGCCGCCGCAGCCCGGCGCGTCGCCCGCATGGATCTTCGGCATGGTCGCGCCGTCGGCGAAGGCGCTCGACCTGACCTTCATGCCCGCGGCCTGGGCGCCGAGCGCGAGGCCGGCCAGCAGGGCCGTGCAGAGGATGCGTGTCGTGTTCCTCATGGCCTCAGACCACCTTGACCGACAGGTTCGGCAGCCCGTCGATGTGGATCTCGATCAGGTCGCCGCGCACCACCGGGCCCACGTTCTCGGGCGTGCCCGCGTAGATGATGTCGCCGGGCTGCAGCTCGAAGGCCTGCGACAGCCGGCTGATCTGCTCGGCCACCGACCAGATCATGTGCTTGAGCGTGGCGCTCTGCTTCGTCTCGCCGTTGACCTTGAGCCAGATCGCGCCGTCGCTGAAGTGGCCGACCTGCGCCACCGGATGGATCGGGCCCACGGGTGCCGAATGGTCGAAGCTCTTGCCGATCTCCCAGGGCTTCTTCTGATCGCCCATGCCGCGCTGCAGGTCGCGCCGCGTCATGTCCAGGCCCAGCGAGTAGCCGTAGACCAGGCCCAGCGCATCGTCGATCGACACGTCGCGCCCGCCCTTGCCGAGCGCCACCACGAGCTCGGCCTCGTAGTGGTAGTTCTTCGTCAGCGTGGGATAGGGGTGGTCGGCCACGGTGCCGGGCAGCACCACCTGCACCGCGTCGGCCGGCTTCTGGAAGAAGAAGGGCGGTTCGCGCGTCGGGTCGGAGCCCATCTCGCGCGCATGCGCGGCGTAGTTGCGGCCGATGCAGTAGATGCGGCGCACCGGGAACACCTGGTCGCTGCCGGCGATCGGGATGGTCGCGGCTGGCACGTCGAACGGCGTCTTCGCATTGCGCGCGGCGCCCGCGGGCAGCGCGCAGCCGGCGATGGCGCCGGTGGCCATGGCGGCGCCGGCCAGCAGGCCGCGGCGGGAGGAATTGCTCATGTCGGTCTCCTTCGGTAGTAGCCGGACGATTCTGGGAGCCCGGGTGCGCGCGCTTGCGCACGCATCTACGCAAAAGCAGGACGCAGGCAACACCCGGAGCCCGGACGTACCATCGCGCGATGCCCGCTTCGAGCTCGAGCCATCGCCTCTACGGCATGCAGGAGCGCGCCGACCACCTCGATTTCGACATCCGCTTCGAGGGCGCGCGCGACGTGCTCGCGCGCCCGCACCGCCACGAGTACTTCCAGATCCAGGTCGGCATCGAGGGCGAGTCGCGGCAATTGATCGGCGGCGCTGCGCGGCCCTTCGGCGCGGGCCACCTGAGCTTCGTGCTGCCGTACCGGCTGCACGTGGTGCCGCATCCGCCGGGCGCGCGCTACGCCATCGTCAACTTCGACCAGTCCTTCCTCTGGCCCGAGCTCGCGGTCGAGCCGCTCGATCTCGAGGAGGTGCCGATCGCGCGCCATCCCGAGCTCGCGCCTTTCCTGTTCCAGGAGTACGTGGACTTCCGCTTCGAGGCCGAGGACTTCGCGCGCATCCTCGGCTGGCTCGAGGAGCTGTCGGCGCTCAACCGCGAAGGGCGCTTCGCGGCCGGCGGCGCGATCCGCGGCATCCTGCTGCAGCTGCTCTCGCTGGCCTGCCGCCGCCACGAGGCGGCGCTGCGCGAGCAGGCGGCGCGCCACCGCGGCCACAGCTCGCGGCGCGATGCGCTGCAGCGCGTGCTGCACTACGTGCGCGAGCACCTGGGCGAGGAGATGTCGCTCAACGACGCGGCCGCGGCCGCGATGCTGTCGCCGAACTACCTCGCGCACCTGCTGAAGAAGCAGACCCAGCGCACCTTCACCGAGCTCGTGACCGAAAGGCGGCTGGAGCGCGCGCGCGAACTGCTGCTGGCCTCGGACGGCCGCATCGCCGACATCGCGCGGCAATGCGGCTTCGCCGACGCGGTCTATTTCAGCCGGCGCTTCCAGCAGCACATGGGGCTGACGCCGCGCGAGTTCCGCGCGCAGTCGGTGGCGCGGCCCGGCGGGCCGCCGTAGCTCAGGCCGCCGGCGGCTCGACCGGCAGCGCGCGCTTGTGCGCGCTCTTGCGGTGCGTCGCGAGGATGATCTCGCGCGCCGCGGCCGATACCGGCTTGCCCTCGAGGAAGTCGTCGATCTGCTCGTAGGTCACGCCGAAGGCGTCCTCGTCGGGCTTGCCCGGCACCAGCGACTCGAGGTCGGCCGTGGGCACCTTGTAGACCAGCGCATCGGGCGCGCCGAGCAGCTGCGCCACCGCGCGCACGCGGCGCTTGTTGAGGCCGGTCAGCGGCGTGATGTCGGCCGCGCCGTCGCCGAACTTGGTGAAGAAGCCCATCAGCGCCTCGGCCGCGTGGTCGGTGCCGATCACGATGCCGTTGTGGGCACCGGCCACCGCGAACTGCGCGATCATGCGCTGGCGCGCCTTGATGTTGCCGAGCACGAAGTCCTCGTGCGCCGCGTCGCGGAAGGCGAGGTCGCCGGCCTTGAGCGCCGCGAGCATCGCGTCGGCCGCGGGCCGCACGTCCACCGTCAGCAGGCGGTCGGGGCGGATCACGGCCAGCGAGGCCTGCGCCTCGGCCTCGTCCTTCTGCACGCCGTAGGGCAGCCGCATCGCGATGAAGGTGGCCTCGCGGCCCTCGGCGCGCAGCCGCTCGACCGCGCGCTGCGCGAGGCAGCCGGCGGTCAGCGAATCCACGCCGCCGCTGATGCCCAGCACATAGGTCGACAGGCCCGTGCGGCGCAGGTAGGCGGCGAGGAACTCGACGCGCCGCTCGAGCTCGGCGGCGGCGTCGAACACGGGCGCGACGGACAGCGCCGCGATGATCTCGCGCTGCGTGGCGTCGACGGGGGACAGTTCGGTGCTCATGGAAAAGGTCTCCGTGGGTTCGCGGACATCAGAAGTCGACCAGGCTCAGGCCGATGCTCAACACCGTGCGCTTGCGGTTGTAGTCCACCAGCGTGTCGCCGTAGCCGTGGAACAGCTGCGTGTGGAAGCGCAGGTTGCTCTTCGTCGGATCGCCGATCGCCTTCATCCACTCGAGCCGCACCGAGCCGCGCCCGCTGTCGCGCAGGTTGTTGCGCACCGTGATGCCCAGCGTGTTGTTGCGGTCGAGGTTCCAGCGGCCGGTGATCTCGGCGCGGCCGACGTAGTCGGCGATGTCGGGGTTGTCGTCCTTCTCCGGGTTCTCCGACAGGCGTTTCCAGATCCGGCCCGTGATGCTGAAGCGGTCGTCGAGCTCGGCGCCGCCCATCAGGTAGACGCGGTTCCAGCTGCGCGACAGCGGCAGGCTCTGGCCGTTGGACTGGTGCACGATGCCCAGCCCGGTGTAGCGCCAGCGCCAGCCGCCTGGCAGCTTGAAGTCGGTCGGGTAGACATACATCAGCTCGGGTTCGTGGTCGGTGGTGCGGAAGGGCCGCGAGATCGCGCCGTTGAACAGCTGCCAGGTCGACTGCTGTGTGTAGGCGAACCACAGCGAGTCCTTCCTGATCGGGTCGTTCTGCGTCAGCAGGCCCTGCGCGAGCTTGGTGCGCACCGACAGGCCGATGCGCATCTCGTTGGCCTGGTAGGCCACCGGGTCGGCGGTGTGGCCGGCCGAGGGCGAAGTGGGCGTGTCGGGCTTGTGGGTCGCGGCCGAGACCGAGACGTTGAGCGGCCGGTAGCCGCGGAAGCCGAAGGTGCCGCAGTCGGTGGCGGTCTCGAGTTCCCAGAAGCGCGACAGCGCCGAGTACTGCCGGTCGCGGCAGCCCTCGGTGGTGGCGACCGAGACCACGCGCGTGGCCGGGATCGAGCCGTCGACCGGCGGCGCGGGCTGGGTGTTGGCGAGCACCGGCGGCGCGACCGGCACCGACACCGAGGGCAGCGTCTGCTGCTGGGCCCAGCGGTCGTAGCAGGCCAGCCGCGCGGCGTTGTCGGCGCCGAGCGCGGCGCAGCTCTGCCAGGTGAGCTGGTTGTCGGCCAGCGGGCTCTTGGGCTGATCGACGGCCTGCGCCTGCGCGGCGCCGGCCAGCAGCAGCGCCGCGGTGGCCAGGATCGCGCGCAGGCGGCCTTGCATGGTGGTGTTCATTTCCCCGACCCTTCCTTTTTCGTCAGCACGAAGGGATGCGTGCTCTCATCGGTGGCATCGCGCCAGGTGCCGCGGAATTCGCGGCCGCAGCCGCCGGGCGCCATCGCGCCGACCCAGACGCCGCTGATGCTGCGCCCGTCGAGCGATTCGTCGATGGCCAGCGTGCCGTCGTCGCCGATGTCGCCCGCCAGTTGCGCTACCGCGGCCGGCCGGCCGGTGGCGGCGGGGCGCGCGACGGTGCCGCGCACGCCGGCGTATTCGGGATGGCGGCCCAGCTGCACGACGGCCACGGCCGGCAGGCCGTCGAAGCGCGCCTCCCAGCGGCCGTAGAGCGCCTCGGGCGGCAGGTCCTGCACGCTCTCGGGGCAGGCGCTGGCTTGGGCGAGCGCGCCGGTCGAAGCCGCAAGGGCGAGGGCCGCGAGGGCCAGTCCTCGAACGGGCCGCTTCATGGCGCGGTCGACGAGGCCGCGGCGGCGGCCGCGCCTTCCTGAGCCTTGCGCGCGAACTCGGCGCGCAGCGCCTTGAGCTTCTCGCGCGGGTCCTCGCGCGTGGTGCTCTTGTCGAGCGCCATCTCGGCGATGAAGCGGCTGGGCTGCGCGAGCACCATCTCGCGGCCCTTCTTGCGGCGCTTGGTCCAGCTCACCGCGAGGCTGCGTTGCGCGCGCGTGATGCCCACGTACATCAGCCGGCGCTCTTCCTGCAGCCGCTCGAGCGTGCTCTCGCTGACCTGCTGCTGGCGGCCGTCGTCGTCGTCGAGCTTGAAGGGCAGCAGGCCCTCGTTGCAGCCGATCAGCATCACGTGCGGCCACTCGAGGCCCTTGGATGCGTGCAGCGTCGAGAGCGTGACCACGTTCTGGTCCTGCTCGCGCTCGCTGATGGTCGACAGCAGCGAGATCGTCTGCGCCACCTCGAGCAGGCTCTTGGGCTCGCTGGTGTTGTTGACGCCGGCCGCGTCGTCGAGCTCGCCGCCGCAGCGCTGCGCCATCCAGTCGCAGAACTCCATCACGTTGGTCCAGCGCGTGGCCGCGGCCTGCTCGCTGTCCTCGCCGTCGTAGAGGTGCTTCTCGTACTCGATCTCCTTGAGCCAGGTGTCGAGGAAGGCACGCGCGTTCTCGGCGCCCAGGGTCTGGCGCGCGCGGTATTCGAGGTCGTTGATGTAGCGGCCGAACTCGTGCAGGCTTTCGAGCGCGCGCTTGGGCATCACGCTGGGCAGCGAGGACGAGAACAGCGCCTCGAACAGGCTCAGCTTGTACTGGCTGCCGAAGGTGCCCAGCGCCGCCAGCGTGGTGTGGCCGATGCCGCGCTTGGGCGTGGTGATGGCGCGCAGGAACGCGGGATCGTCGTCGTTGTTGACCCACAGGCGGAACCAGCCGCAGAGGTCCTTGATCTCGGCGCGGTCGAAGAAGCTCTGGCCACCCGAGACCTTGTAGGGCACCTGCGCGCGCCGCAGCGCCTGCTCGAACACGCGTGCCTGGTGGTTGGCGCGGTAGAGGATCGCGAAGTCGCGGAACTCCTTGTGGGTCGAGGTCTCGCGCAGGCTCACGAGGCGCGCCACCGTGCGCTCGGCCTCGTGCATCTCGCTGTCGCAGTCGACCACGCGCACCGGCTCGCCCTCGCCGAGCTCGGAGAACAGCGTCTTCGGGAACAGCTTGGGGTTGGGGCCGATCACGTTGTTGGCCGCGCGCAGGATGGCGCTGGTCGAGCGGTAGTTCTGCTCGAGCTTGATGACCTTGAGCGTCGGGTAGTCGACCGGCAGCTTGCGCAGGTTGTCGAGCGTGGCGCCGCGCCAGCCGTAGATCGACTGGTCGTCGTCGCCCACCGCCGTGAAGTGGCCACGCGTGCCCGACAGCGCCTTGAGCACCTCGTACTGGGTCGCGTTGGTGTCCTGGTATTCGTCCACCAGGATGTGGCCCAGCGTGGCCTGCCACTTGTTGCGCACTTCCTCGAAGTCGCGCAGCAGCTTGAGCGGCATGCCGATCAGGTCGTCGAAATCCACGCTCTGGTAGGCGGCCAGGCGCTCCTCGTAGCGCGCCATGATGGTGGCCGTGATGCGCTCGTTGTCGTCGGCCGCGATGGCCTCGGCCTGGGCCGCGTTCAGGCCCATGTTCTTCCACTTGCTGATGGTCCACTGCCAGATGCGCGCGGTGGCGAGGTCGCTGGTGCCGCCCGCGTCCTTGAGGATCTTGGTCACGTCGTCGGCATCGAGGATGCTGAACTGCGACTTCAGGCCCAGCACCGCGCCGTCCTCGCGCATCATGCGCACGCCCAGCGCGTGGAAGGTGCAGATCACCACCTTCTTGGCATCGCGCCCGATCAGCCCCTTGGCGCGCTCGCGCATCTCGGCGGCGGCCTTGTTGGTGAAGGTGATGGCCGCGATCCGCTGGGGCTCGAGCCCGGCCTGGATCAGGCGCGCGATCTTGTGCGTGATCACCCGCGTCTTGCCCGAGCCCGCGCCCGCGAGCACGAGGCAGGGGCCGTGCATGTAGTTGACCGCTTCTTGTTGCGCGAGATTGAGACCGTGGGACATGGAAAGGGGAGGGGGAGCCGGCAGGGGCCGCGGGGCGCGGCGGGCGCGAAAGCGCGCAATGATACGGGCGCCGCAGGGGCCGCGGCGTCGGCCGATACCGCGATGTGGGAAGCGCGGTAAACGCACCGTAAAGGGGCATCGGCGGCCTTCGGCGAGGGCCGGGGCCGGCGGCGACAATCGCGCCGTGCTGCCCGTATTTCTCGTTACCTTTCCCTTCTTCGCGTTGATCGCCGCCGGCTACGGCGCCGCCCGTGCCCGCATCCTTCCGCTCGATGCGATCCCCGGCCTCAACACCTTCGTTCTCTACTTCGCGCTGCCCTGCATGCTGCTGCGCTTCGGCGCCGGCACGCCGATCGGCCAGCTGCTCGACGGCAGCGTCGCGCTGGTCTGGGGCCTGAGCGCGCTCCTGGTGGTGGGCTGCGTGGTGGCGTTCACGCGCAACGCGCGCATCGGCTGGAACGACGCCGCCTTCGGCGCGCTGGTGGCGGCCTTCCCGAACACCGGCTTCATGGGCGTGCCGCTGCTGGTGGCCATCCTCGGCGCGCAGGCGGCCGGGCCGATGATCATCACCATCGCCTTCGACCTCGTGGTCACCTCCTCGCTGTGCATCGCGCTGTCGCGGCTCGACGGCGCCAGCGGGAGCGGGACGCACCACGGGCCGCGGCAGGCCGCGCGCCAGGCGCTGCGCGGCATCCTGGTCAATCCGATGCCGTGGTCGATCCTGCTCGGCGTGCTGCTGTCGGCCGCGCGCTGGAAGTTGCCGGGCCCGGTGGAGCGCACGGTGGCGATGCTGGCCGATGCGGCCTCGCCGGTGGCCCTGTTCACCATCGGCGCGGTGCTCGCGCGCTCGGCGCTGGTGGCGCGCGAGCATGGCGCGAGCGCGGCCGTGGCCCAGGCCATGGGCAGCGGCGCGCGGCCCCTGCCGAAGGCGCCGCTGGCCGACGTGCTGCCGGTGGTGCTGGTGAAGTTGCTCGCGCACCCGCTGCTGGTGTGGGGACTGGGGCTCGCGGCGATCGCGCTGGGCCTGCCGCTGTCGGAGCCGGCGCTGGTGGCGATCGTGCTGGTGGCGGCGCTGCCGAGCGCGAGCAACGTGTCGATGCTGGCCGAGCGCTTCGGCGCCGACAACGGGCGCATCGCGCGCATCATCCTGTGGACGACGGTGGCGGCCTTCTTCAGCTTTCCGCTGGCGGTCGGCTTGCTGAAGTGAAGCGTCTTACGGGCTCAGCACACCGAGCTTGAAAGGATCGGCATCGGGCAGGCGCTCGCACTTCGAGAAATCGCGGCCCTGCGTGCCGTCGCAATAGAAGGCGTTGTAGATGCGGCCGAACAGCGAGGGGCTGGCGGTGAACAGCACGCCGTGCTCGGGCTGCCAGTTGTCGTGCGCGCCACGGCCGTCGGCCGAGGCCTCGATCACCTTGGGCGCATTGGCGCCCGTCGTGAAGTCGGCCGGTGTCCTGTGCGCGTCGTCGCGCCAGCGCACCGCGAGTTCGGCGGCCGTGGGCCGCGCCGCCACGGGCAGCATCAGGCCGTTGACCTGGAAGCCGTCGCTGAAGCGGTGCGTCTTGCCCGCGAGGAAGGCGTAGGCGCAGGCCGCCATGCACTGGCCGCGCACCTCGGTCTCGACGCCGCTCGCGCGGATCGCGTCGGCATAGGCGCCGGCCGCCTCGGCGGTGCCGCCAAGGGAGTCTTCCAGCACCACGGTGCGCACCGTGCCGCTGTTGAGGTGGTCGATGAAGCTCGCGAGCTCGCTGCCGTCGAGCATGCCCGAGACCAGCAGCAGCCGGCCCTGGCGTTCGATCTCGGCGGCGTGCGCGGCCACGGGTGCGAGCATGAGGAAGCAGGCCCAAGCGGAGGCCGCGACAGACAGAATCCCACTTGCGAAATGGAGCGGTTTCACGAGCGACCTTTGCCTTCTGGAGAGCGGGCTCGATGGGCGCCCGGGGCCCGGAGGAGCGCCGCGTCGCGGACTCCTCCACGGAGTCTTTTGCAGCGCCGCTCGCACGGCGTCAACTCTTTTTTCAGAATTTTTCCCGCGCCCCATGCCGGCCGTAAGACATAGCTACCCGATACCACTTCGGATGAATGCTTGAGTTCGCATCCGCGCTGCTAAAGTGGGCCGCAGACCGGAAGATGGCATGGGAGCTCGCACGATGATGGCAACACTGTTCCGAATTCTTTTATGGCTGGCGTGGCTCGCCGGCGCGGGCTGGCTCTGGCAGGCCGGCAAGCTCGGCACGGCGTCGGCGCTCGCGCTCGGCGCGCTGAGCCTGGTGGTGTTCGCCTGGCCCGGCAGCGTCGCGCGGCGGCGCCATGCGGACCGCGAACTGCGCTATGTCGAGATGGGCAAGGAGCCGATGAGCCTGCACTGAGCGCGGGCCCATGGCGACGAGGTTCAGATCCCCTGCGGATCGACGTCGATCAGCCAGCGGATCACGCCCTTGCCCTCGGGCGTGCGCCGCAACGCATGCAGCTGCGGTTGCCACAGCGCGAGCATGCGCTGCAGCGCGGCGCGCGACGCGCTCTCCAACAGCATCTGCGCGCGCTCCACGTTGGCCACGCGCTGGATCGCCAGCGGCACGGCCGGATAGCGCATCACTTGCGCCGCTCCCTCCAGTCCATCGGCCGCGGCGCTCGCCGCGTTGAGAAAGGCCTGCGCCGCCTCCTGCGTGCGCGCATCGGCGCGCACCAGCGCCTGGTAGGCGAAGGGCGGCATCGCTGCGGCCTGCCGCTCCTCGAGCTGCTGCGCCGCGAAGGCCGGGTAGTCGTGCCGGCGCAGCGCCTGGAACAGCGGATGCTGCGCATGGTGCGTCTGGATCCACATCTCGGCCGTGCTGCCCTGCGTGGCCAGGTAGGCGGCATCGCGGCCCGCGCGGCCGGCCGACTGCATCAGCAGGCTGAACAGCCGCTCGGGCGCGCGGAAGTCGCTCGAGAACAGCGCGCCGTCGGGGTTGACCGCGGCCACCAGCGTGATGCGGCGGAAGTCGTGGCCCTTGGCGATCATCTGCGTGCCGACCAGCACGTCGACCTCGCCCGCGTGCACCGCCGCGAGCTGCGATTCGAGCGCGCCCTGCTTCTTGGTGCTGTCGGCGTCGATGCGCGCGATGCTCACCGCGCTGCCGTCGGGCCGCTTCACGGCCGAGAACAGCTCGGCCAGGTGCTCCTCGAGCCGCTCGGTGCCGCGGCCCACGGGCGCGATGTCGAGGTTGCCGCAGACCGGGCAGGCGCGCGGCACGCGCTCGGTGTAGCCGCAGTGGTGGCAGCGCAGCGTGCGGTCGATCTTGTGGAACACGCGGTAGGCGCTGCAGTGCGGGCACTCGCTCTTCCAGCCGCAGTCGCCGCAGGCCAGCACCGGCGCATAGCCGCGCCGGTTGAGGAAGATCATGCTCTGCTCGCCGCGCGCGATGCGCTGGCCGATGGCATCGAGCAGCGTGGCCGAGAGCACGGTCTTCGCGGGCTGCAGCGTCATGTCGACCAGCCGCACCGTGGGCAGCTCGCCCGCGCCGATGCGCGAGGGCATGGCCAGCCGCACGTAGCGCCCGCCGGGGTCGCCGTCGGCCGCCGGGCGGCTCTGGTGCCAGCTTTCGAGCGAGGGCGTGGCCGAGCCCAGGATCACCTTGACCTTCTCGCGGTGGCCGCGCCACACGGCGAGGTCGCGCGCCGAATAGCGCGCGCCTTCCTGCTGCTTGTAGCTCGGGTCGTGTTCCTCGTCGACCACGATCAGCGCCAGCTTCGGCATCGAGGCGAACACCGCCATGCGCGTGCCCAGCACGATGCGCGCGGCGCCCGCGTGCGCGGCCAGCCAGCTCGCGAGGCGCTGCGGGTTCGTCATGCCGCTGTGCAGCGACACCACCGCCTGCGCGCCGAAGCGCGCCTTGAAGCGGGCCTCGAGCTGCGGCGTGAGGTTGATCTCGGGCACCATCACCAGCGCCTGCGCCTCGGGCGAGCGCGCCAGCAGCGCGGCCACGCAGCGCAGGTAGACCTCGGTCTTGCCGCTGCCGGTGCTGCCGGCCAGCAGGAACGGGCCTTCCTCGGCCTCGATGCGCGCGAGCGCGGCCGCCTGCTCGGGGCTGGGCTCGACCGGGGAGGGCGTGCCGGTGTCGGCCGCGGCCTCGTCGTCGGCCCCCTTGCGCTTGAGCCGGCGCGCGAGCTGCACCGTGCTCAGGTCGCGCAGCTGCGGCGGCAGCGCGGCCAGCGCGATCTCGCCGATCGAGCGCTGGTAGTAGCGCCCGGCGAAGGCCACCAGGTCGCGCCAGGCCGGGCCCAGCGGCGCGAGCGCGTCGAGCGCGGCGCCCACCGGCTTGAGCGCCAGGTCGGGCGCGGCCAGCTGCTCGGCCGTCCGCGCCTCGGCATGCCAGACCACCCCGAGCACCTCGCGCCGGCCCAGCGGCACCCGCACCAGCGTGCCGGCCGGCAGCGGCGCGTCGCCGCCATAGCTCAGCACGTCGCCCAGCGCGCTGTGCGCGGGCGTCTGCACCGCCACGTCGATGCGCCAGGGCAAGGCGGCGCCGGACGTGTCGGGGCCGCCGTTCGTCGGCTCGCCGAGCAGGTCTTCGCTGGGAATGGGGCGGCTTGGGATGGTGTCCTCGTTGGCGGGGTTTGTTAAAGCAGTGTTGAGCAAAGTCACTTAAGTCGTTGATTTTTCAGTGCTTTGCGGCCCGTCCAGAGTTTCTGTGGATAACTTTGTTGAAAACCGGGCTGGACTCGTCGCCAAGCCTTGAAAATCAAGGCTCTGGCTGGATTGCCCGCAAAAAGGGCAAAGTTCAAACTCCATATAAATCAACAACTTAGCTTCGCTATTGCTTTGGTAGCGGCGCCAGGACCGCCTAACGCAATCTTGCGCACTGCAACACGCGTTTTGTGCATAAGTCGGTCGCCGAAGCCCGTTTTGGGCCTTGACAAAGCCGCTGCGCCGCATTCTGGCCATCTTCTTTTCCACATCCGCCACGCTGGCGGGTGGCTGCGGCCGGCGGCTGGCGGGCCGTGTCAGGCGGGCTGCCGCAGCCGGCGCGATTGCGCGTGCACCGCCTGCACCAGCGCCGACACGTGTTCGGGCGGCGTGAACTGGCTGATGCCGTGGCCCAGGTTGAAGATGTGGGTCGGCCCGGCGGTCGCGCGGTCGGTGTGCGGCGCACCGAAGGCCTGCAGCACCTTCGCCACCTCGGCTTCGATGCGCGCGGGCGGCGCGAACAGCACGTTGGGGTCGATGTTGCCCTGCAGCGCCTTGGCCTGGCCGTCGCTGCCCTCGGCCACACGGCGGCGCGCGGCGCCGAGGTTCACGGTCCAGTCCACGCCGAGCACCTGGCAGTCGAGCGCGCGCATGTCCTCGAGCCAGAGCCCGCCGCCCTTGGTGAAGACGATGCGCGGCACCGGTTGGCCGTCGGGGCCGTGGCGCTTGAGGCCGGCGAGCACGCGCGCGGTGTAGGCCAGGCTGAATTGCTGGAACGCGCCGTCGGCCAGCACGCCGCCCCAGCTGTCGAACACCATCACGGCCTGCGCGCCGGCGTCGATCTGGGCGTTGAGGTAGGCGGCCACGGCATCGGCGTTGATCGCGAGCACGCGGTGCATCAGGTCGGGGCGGCCGTAGAGCATGCTCTTCACGAGCCGGTAGTCGCTCGAGCCCGCGCCCTCGACCATGTAGCAGGCCAGCGTCCAGGGGCTGCCCGAGAAGCCGATCAGCGGCACGCGGCCGTCGAGCGCCTTGCGGATCGAGGCCACGGCGTCGAAGACGTAGCGCAGCTTGTCCATGTCGGGCACCTCGAGCGCGGCCACGGCCGCCTCGTCGCGCAGCGGGCGCGCGAAGCGCGGGCCCTCGCCGGCCTCGAACGAGAGGCCCAGGCCCATCGCGTCGGGCACGGTGAGGATGTCGGAGAACAGGATCGCCGCGTCGAGCGGATAGCGCGCCAGCGGCTGCAGCGTGACCTCGGTCGCGTGGTCGACGTTGGTGGCCAGTCCCATGAAGCTGCCGGCCCGCGCGCGGGTGGCGACGTACTCGGGCAGGTAGCGGCCGGCCTGGCGCATCAGCCAGACGGGCGTGTGGTCGGTGGCCTGGCGCCAGCAGGCTCGCAGGAAGGTGTCGTTTTGCAGGGGGGCGAAGGGCATCGGGCGATTGTCGCAGGGCCCCCGCCGCGCGCCCGTCAGACCGCCGGCACGCGCCGCGCGTCGGCCGGGCTCACGTTGCGCCGGTAGAGCACCAGTGTCGCGACCAGCCCGCAGATCGCGGCCGCCGTCATCCACAGGCCCGGCGCGGCCTTGTCGCCGGTCATCTCGATCAGGCCGGTGGCCACGGCCGGCGTGAAGCCGCCGAACAGCGCGGTCGCGAGGCTGTAGGCCAGCGAGAAGCCGGCGGTGCGCACGCTGACCGGCATCACCTCGGTCAGCGCCACCACCATCGCGCCGTTGTAGCTCGCGTAGAGGAACGAGAGCCACAGCTCGACCTCGAGCATGCGCGCGAAGCTCGGCGCGCCGACCAGCCACTTGAGCGACGGATAGGCCGTGAGGATGGTCAGCACGGTGAACGCGATCAACAGGGGTTTGCGGCCCACGCGGTCCGACAGCGCGCCCATGATCGGCAGCCAGATGAAGTTGGAGATGGCCACGCACAGCGTGACGACCAGCGCGTCGGTGGTGCTCAGGTGCAGCACGGCCTTGCCGAAGGTGGGCGTGTAGACCGTGATCAGGTAGAAGGACACGGTGGTCATCGACACCAGCATCATCCCGGCGATCACTAGGCCCCAGTTGGCGACCATCGAGCGGAAGATCTCGCGCGCGTCGGGGCGGTGCTTGCGCGCCATGAACTCCTCGGTCTCCTGCAGCGAGCGGCGGATCACGAACAGCACCGGCACGATCAGGCAGCCGACGAAGAAGGGCACGCGCCAGTAGAAGTCGCCGATCTCCTGCGCGCTGAAAGTCACGTTGAGCCAGTAGCCGAGCGCGGCCGCCACCACGATGGCGACCTGCTGGCTGGCCGACTGCCAGCTCACGTAGAAGCCCTTGCGGCCCGGCGTGGCCATCTCCGACAGGTAGACCGACACGCCGCCGAGCTCCACGCCGGCCGAGAAGCCCTGCAGCAGCCGCCCGATCAGCACCAGGAGCGGCGCGGCGAAGCCGATGGTGGCGTAGGACGGCACGCAGGCGATCAGCAGCGTGCCCAGCGCCATCAGCGCGAGCGTGACGATCAGGCCCTTGCGGCGGCCCACGCGGTCGACGTAGGCGCCGAGGAAGATCGCGCCCAGCGGCCGCATCAGGAAGCCGGCGCCGAAGGTCATGAAGGTCAGCATCAGCGAGGCGAACTCGTCGCCGGCCGGGAAGAAGGCCTTCGAGATCTGCGTGGCGTAGAAGCCGAACAGGAAGAAGTCGAACATCTCCATGAAGTTGCCGCCGGTCACGCGCAGGACGGTGGCGAACTTGGAGCTGGAGGCAGTCGCGCCTTTGGACGCTGTGGTCATGTGTGGGGTCCCCTGGATGCGCGTGCGAGATGCATGCACCCCAAGGGTAGGAAGGGCTCCCCGACCGCAAGCTGACGCGCGCGGTCAGGTACCTGTCAAAGCCGGCGCCAAAGAAAATGAGGCGCCGCGGCGCCTCTTGCTGAGTGACGGGCCCGGGGTCGGGCTCAGGTCTTGTACTTGATCGAGCAGCCGTAGGGCCGCGTGCTCGCCGCCGTGATCGGCTTGCTGCCGAAGGCCTCGCCGAGCGCCTGGTTCACGTAGTTGACGGCGGTCTTGATGTCGTCCACGCGCGCCGAGGCGATGGAGTCGATGCCGCCCGCATACACCAGCGTGCCCTTGGGATCGATGATGAAGATGTGCGGCGTGGTGCGCGCGCCGTAGGCCTGGCCGATCATGCCGTCCTCGTCCATCAGCACCGCCGTGGGCGCGGCCGACTGCGACTTCATCCAGTCGGCCAGCGCGGCCGGCTTCAGGTAGTCGCTGGCGGCGCGCTCGGTGGAGTTGATGGCCAGCCAGACCACGCCCTTGTCGGTGGCGGCCTTCTGGGTGGCGGGCATGTTGCCGCTGCCGTAGTGCTTGCGCACGAAGGGGCAGCCGGGGTTGGTCCATTCGAGCACCACGAACTTGCCCGCGAAGTCGGACAGCTTGTGCTTGGCGCCGCTGGTGTCGACGGCGACGAAGTCGGGCGCCTGCTGGCCCACGGCGGGCGCGGCGAAGGCGTTGTTGCTCACGAGGAAGGTGGCGCCCAGCGCGACGGCGGCGGCCATGACGGCGCGGCGCGAGGCACGGCTGAGGGCGGCGCGGGCTCGGCGCGCGGCGCGCACCGAGCGCGAGTCGGGGCGCAGCTCGGTAGACGGGGGGAGGGACATGGGCTGATCGAACTCCATGGAGATATTTCCGAATGACGGCGACAGCTTAGAGCGGTTTTTTCATGTGCCTGTGACAACCCATGTCACAGCCGTGGTCAAAGCGCGGCGAGGGCCGCGCGGACCTCGTCCTTGCCCAGGATCTCGGTCAGCACCACGGGCGGCTTGCCCGGGGCCTGCAGCACGTAGACCGGCACGCCGCTGCGGCCGAGCGCGGTCAGCGCGGCGGTGATCGCGGGGTCGCGGCGGGTCCAGTCGGCGCGCAGCATCGCGACCTTCTTGGCGTCGAAGGCGGCCAGCAGCTCGGTGTCGGACAGCGTGGTCTTCTTGTTGTACTGGCAGGTCACGCACCAGGCGGCGGTGAAATCGATGAACACCGGGCGGCCGTCGCCGGCCAGCTCGGCCACGCGCTCGGCCGACCAGGGCTGCCAGCGCGCTTCCTTCGAGCCCGTGGCGCTCGCGAGCTTCGCGGGTTCGACGGTGGTCAGCACGTTGCGGCCGATGGCGCTGGTGAGCACCGCGGTGAAGCCGATCAGCACGGTGGCGATCACCAGCCGCGAGCGGCCGCGCAGCGTGAGCGCCCAGACGATCGCCGACAGGCACACCAGCAGCGCCAGCAGGGTGCCGGCGCCGTCGATGCCGGTCTGCTGGCCCAGCACCCAGACCAGCCAGGCGACGGTGGCGAACATCGGGAAGGCCAGCAGCTTGCGCAGCGTGCTCATCCAAGGGCCGGGCTTGGGCAGCAGCCAGGCGATGGCCGGCACGAAGCCCGCCACCAGGTAGGGCAGCGCGAGGCCGAAGCCCAGCGCGGCGAACAGCAGCAGCGCCTGGCCGGCCGGCAGGCCGATCGCGAAGCCCAGCGAGGCGCCCATGAACGGCGCGGTGCAGGGCGAGGCGATGACGACCGCGAGCACGCCCGAGAGGAAGTCGTTGGCGATCGGGTGCTTGGCCTGCGCGCTGCACACCGACGAAGGCACGGTGCGCATGAACTCGAACACGCCCACCAGGTTCAGGCCGATCAGCGTGAACAGCGCGGCCAGCACTGCCACCACCGCGGGCGACTGGAGCTGGAAGCCCCAGCCCAGGCCGGCGCCGGCCGCGCGCAGCGCGAGCATGGCGCCGCCGAGCGCGAGGAAGGACAGCATCACGCCGGCCGTGTAAGCCAGCCCGGCCTGCCGGTGCGCGCTGCGGTTGCCGGCCTGGCGCGCGAAGCCCAGCACCTTGATCGCGAGGATCGGGAACACGCAGGGCATGAGGTTGAGCAGCAGGCCGCCGAGGAAGGCGCCGAGCAGCGCGGCCAGCAGCGTGCCCATGGGCTGGGGCGCGATCTCGTTCGAGGCCGCGGCGGTCTTGACGGCATCGGCCGCGTTGGCCGCCAGCGCCGCCTGCAGCGCGGGCGAGACCTGGGCCGCGGGCGCGGCGGCCGCCGCGGGCCAGCTGCCGCTCACGGGCGGTTCGGCGCGCCAGGCGATCGGCTGGCCGGGCTGGCGGTCGGCCTCGGCCAGCGCCACCACCACCGGCATCGCCGTGGGGCTCGCGCTGCGCTGGTCGGCCAGCGGCAGCGTGGCGGTCCAGGTGCCGCCCTGCCAGGATTGGGTCCAGTCCTTGCCGGAGACGGCCGCGGTGCGGATCACCTCGGGGGTCTCGGGGAAGAAGGCCAGCGTCTTTCCCTGGGCGGCCGCCGGCAGGCCCTCGAGGCGCACCTGCAGGTTGTTGCCCTGCACCTCGATCGCGCCCGGCGCGGCGAGCTGTGCCGGCTGGGCGGCCTGGGCGGCGTCGAACTCGGCCTTGTGCAGCGCGGTCGAGCCTTGCACAGGCAGCGCCAGCGAGAACTCGCCTTCCTCGGGAATGCATTCCTTGCGGCAGACCAGCCACGAGGCCTTGAGCCGCACCTGGAGTTCGGCCGGCCCGCCCGCGCCCGTGAGGGCCAGCGGCGGCTTGAAGGTGCTCGCCACCTCGAGCGGCACCGGCAGCAGCACCGTGTTCTCGTAGCCGTAGTTGGCGAGGTTGCCGACCGGGATCTTCTTCGGCACCGGCCAGGCGATGTCGCCGGCGGCCACGCCGGGCGGCAGCGTCCAGCTCAGCTCGGTGGGCAGGCCGGAGTCGCCGGCGTTCTTCCAGTAGGTGTGCCACTCGGGCTGGTGCGCGATCTGCAGGCCGACCCAGACCGGCGCGCCGGGCGTCACGCCATCGGGCGCGTGCGCCACCAGTTCGGCGCGCACATGCGGCGTGGTCACGACCGCGCTCGTCTTCGCTGGAGTCAATTGGGCCAGAGCCGGCATCCAGGCTGCGGATGCTGCTATCAGGAGCGTAGCGAATCGAAGGCGCGGGAAGGTCATGCCGTCAGTCGGAGCGTTCAGGGGAGGCGAAGTTCCGGGCCGGCCTCAGGCCGCGGCCCAGCCCAGCACCACGCGCCGGCTGTTGGCGCTCTTCTTCTCGATCTTGGTGACCACCACGGCGCCGATCTCGGCGGTGTTGGCCACGTGCGTGCCGCCGCAGGGCTGGAAGTCGATCTGGGCCTCGCCCTCGCCGCCGATGCGGATGGTGCGCACCGTGCCCGTGCCGCGCGGCGGCTGCACGCTCATGCTCTTGACCAGCGCCGGGTTGGCGTCGAGCTCGGCATCGGTGATGGCGCCGACGGTCAGCGGATGGGCCGCGCCCACCAGCGCCGCGAGGCCCTGGGTCAGCGCTTCCTTGTCGAGCGGGTCGGTCATGTGGAAGTCGAGCCGCGCGTAGTCGGGCGTGATCGAGCAGCCGTTGACCGGCTGCGGCACCAGGTAGCAGAGCAGGTGGGTGGCGGTGTGGAAGCGCATCAGCCGGTGGCGGCGCTCCCAGTCGATGGTCGCGGTGACGCTGTCGCCGGGCTTCAGCGCGGCCAGCAGGGCCTCCTGGCCCGGCGCGGGCACGTGCACGATCTCGTCGGTGGCGCGGCCCTCGGCGTCCTTGCCCTTGCGCGTGTCGGCGATCGCGATCCCGCCGCCGCCGGCCGGCGCCAGCACGCCGCTGTCTCCGGCCTGTCCGCCGCCCAGCGGGTAGAACACGGTACGGTCCAGCACGATGCCGGCCTCGTCGATGCGCTCGACGCGCGCTTCGCAGGAGCGCAGATAGGCGTCGGCGCGGAACAGGTCGTGGGTCATCCCGGCGATGGTAGCGGCGATGCGCGAACGGGGTGCGCCCACGCCGGAAAGCGCCCACGACCGACAGCCCCGGGGCCGCCGCCCGCTCGAAGATCGCCCGACGCGCGGCGTCCGGCCGCGCCGCAACGCATGAAGGACGGCGCATGAAGACACGGCAGCAAGCACCCACCCCCAAGACGGCCGCGGCCCTGCTGGTGGCGGTCCTGGTCCCGCTGGTGCTGGCGGGCTGCGGCGAGGCGGCCAAGCTCACGCCCGAACTGACCACCGGCCCGCGGCCGCAGCTGGTGGAGCCCAACAAGACCCTGATCCCCACCGTCAACGTCGCGCCCGTGGTCGGCTGGAACGACACCGCCGCGCCCACGCCGGCCGACGGCCTCAAGGTGGCGGCGCTGGCGCGCGGGCTCGACCATCCGCGCTGGGTCTACACCCTGCCCAACGGCGACGTGCTGGTGGCCGAGAGCAACAAGCCGCCCAAGCCCGAGGGCGCGACCGACGGCGGCAGCGGCCTGATGGCCAAGGCGCGCAACTTCGTGATGAACAAGCTGATGGCGCGTGCCGGCGCCGGCGTGCCCAGCGCCAACCGCATCACCCTGCTGCGCGACGCCGACGGCGACGGCGCGGCCGAGGTCAAGCAGGTGTTCCTCTCCAACCTCACCTCGCCCTACGGCATGGCGCTGGTGGGCAACGAGCTCTTCATCGCCAACGCCGATGCGCTCGTGAAGGTGCCCTACACCGAGGGCCAGACCTCCATCGATGCCAAGCCCACCGTGGTGACGCCGCTGCCCGCGGGCATCAACCACCACTGGACCAAGAACGTGATCGCCAACGCCGACGGCAGCAAGCTCTACGTGACCGTGGGCTCGAACAGCAACATCGGCGAGAACGGCCTGGCCGCCGAGGAGGGCCGCGCGGCCATCTGGGAGGTCGACACCAAGAGCGGCGAGAAGCGCCTGTTCGCGAGCGGCCTGCGCAATCCCAACGGCCTGGGCTGGGATCCCGACACGCAGGCGCTGTGGACCGTGGTCAACGAGCGCGACGAGATCGGCAGCGACCTCGTGCCCGACTACCTGACCTCGGTGAAGGACGGCGCCTTCTACGGCTGGCCCTGGAGCTACTACGGCGGCGTGGTCGACGTGCGCGTGCAGCCGCAGAACCCCGAGATGGTGGCCAAGTCGATCGCGCCCGACTATGCGCTGGGCTCGCACGTCGCGCCGCTGGGCCTGGCGTTCTCGCGCCCGGGCGGCATGCCCGAGCAGTTCGCCAGCGGTGTCTTCATCGGCGAGCACGGCTCGTGGAACCGCAAGCCCAAGTCGGGCTACAAGGTGGTGTTCGTGCCCTTCATCGGCGGCAAGCCCAGCGGCCCGCCGGTCGACGTGCTCACGGGCTTCCTCGATGCCCAGGAGAAGGCCCAGGGCCGGCCGGTGGGCGTGGCGCTCGACAAGAGCGGCGCGCTGCTGGTGGCCGACGACGTGGGCAACGTCGTGTGGAGGGTATCGCGCGCGAAGCAGAACTAAGGACGCTCAGCCGCCGCGCACCGACGAGGGCCGCGCCACCAGCTGCGCGGCCGGGCCCTCGACCCGATGCCGCGAGACGTCGCCGCGCAGGTGGTCGAACAGCAGCGCGATCGCCTGCTGCGCCACCTCCTCCAGGTGCAGGTCGACCGCGGTGAGCGGCGGCACGCTGGTGCGTGCGCGCAGGCCGTCGTAGCGGGTCGCGACCATCACGTCGTCGGGCACGCGGCGCCCGCTCTGCACGATCGCGGCCAGCGCGCCGGTGGCGAAGGCATCGACCGGCACGCAGAAGGCGTCGATGCCGGGATGTGCCGCGAGCAGCGCTTGCGCCGCCTCGTGGCCGCCGGCCTCGCCGCGCACCTCCTCGACCAGCGACAGCAGCGGCGGCTGGCCGCGCGCGGCCATCGCTTCTTCATAGGCCGTGCGCGCCTCGAGGTAGGAGTTGCGCTGCGCCGCGCCCAGGATCATCGCGACCTGGCGCGCGCCCTGGCCGTGCAGGTGCTCGAGCAGCAGCCGCGTGGTGCGGCCCGAATGGATGTCGACGTAGGGCGGCATCACCGGCCCCTCGGCCGGCTTGCCGATGGCCACCACCGGCAGGCCGCGGCGCAGCAGGTTCGCGAGGTTGGGGTCGCCGGCCGAGGGCTCGATGACCAGCGCGCCATCGACGTCGAGCAGCTCCATCGGCACCAGGCCGTTCTCCATCGCGGGCGCCAGCACCAGCGCGAGCCCGCGGTCGAGCGCCGCCGCCGCGGCCACCGCCGCCACCTCCATCAGGAAGCCCAGCCGCGAGGGCCCGCCCGCCACCGCGAGCGGCATCGAGGACAGCAGGGCGATCATGTGCGCCTGCCCGGTGCGCAGCCGCTGCGCATTGCGGTTCGGCCGGTAGCCCAGCCTGGCGGCCGCGCGCTCGACGCGCGCGCGGGTCTCGGCATCGACCTGCCCGCGCGCGTTGAGGGCGTGCGACACGGTGGTCGGCGACACGCCGGCCTCGCGCGCCACGTCCTTGATGTTCGCCCGTGGCGCTCGCTCGGTGTTCATCCCGTATTGACCTTCCACGAAAGCGGTGCTTCAATTCCCAAATCGTTTTGGGCGCCTGCCCGGAATGTACTTCACCCGCTGCGGCGGATTTTTTTGCCAGTGCGCCCAAATCGATTTGGGTGCGGACCGATCCAAGGAAAAACGATCATGTCCCGTGCGAACGAGCCAGCGCCCGTCGATGCCGTGCTGCCCTTTTCCCAATTGCTGCTGTTCGGCCTGCAGCATGTGCTGGTGATGGCCGCGGTGCCGATCACCTCGGTGTTCCTGGTGGCCAAGGCGCTGGGCCTGTCGGCCGCGCTCACCGTCAACCTGATCAGCGCCACCTTCCTGCTGTGCGGGCTGGGCACCCTGCTGCAGTCCTTCGGGCCGTGGAAGTTCGGCGCGCGGCTGCCCTTCGTGATGGTGCCGGGCGGCGCGCCGATCGTGATGTTCGTGACCATCGCCCAGCAGCGCGACCTGCAGACCGCCTCGGGCGCGGTGATCCTCACGGCGCTGTTCTATTTCCTGATCCTGCCGGTGTTCGCGCGCTGCCTGCGCTTCTTCCCGAAGATCGTCATCGGCACGCTGCTGCTGCTGGTGTCGATCAACCTGGTCAAGGTCTACGGCGGCATCATCGCCGGCAAGGCCGGCACGCCCACCTTCGGCGACCCGGTGAACATCGGCCTGGCGCTCGCCACCATCGGCTTCACGGTGCTGTTCGCGCGCCTGTTCAAGGGCATGCTGGGCCAGCTCGCGGTGCTGCTGGGCCTCTTGGCCGGCACGTTGCTGGCGGCCGCCTTCGGGCTGATGGACTTCTCGCCCGTGGCCGCCGGCCCGGTGTGGAGCAGCCCGACCCTGCTGCCCTTCGGCCTGCCGCATTTCGACCTCGTGGCCGCGGTGCCGCTGCTGATCTTCAGCGTGATCTCGATGGTCGAGGCCACCGGCCAGACGGTGGCCGTGGCCGAGGTGGTGGGCCGGCCCATCGACCCGCGCGACGCGGTGCCGCGCACCGTGCGCGGCGACGCGCTGGTGTCGCTGCTCGGCGGCCTGTTCGGCACCTCGATGATCATCACCAGCGGCGAGAACATCGGCATCGTGCGCGCCACCAACGTGCGCTCGCGCTACGTGACAGCGATGGCCGGCGCGATCCTGGTGCTGATCGCGCTGTCGGCGCCGCTGGGCCGGCTGGCCAGCGCGATCCCGGCCGCCGTGGTGGGCGGCACCGCGATGGTGGTGTTCGCGATCATCGGCACCATGGGCATCGACATGCTGCGCCGCACCGACCTGCACGAGCGCGGCAACATGTTCGTGCTGGCGGGCGCGCTGACCATGGGCCTGCTGCCGATCCTGGTGCCGGGGCTCTACAGCCGCTTTCCCGACACCCTGCAGCTGGTGCTGGGCAACGGCCTCGCGATGGGCTCGATCACCGCGGTGGTGCTCAACCTGCTGTTCAACCGGCCACCGGCCGGACGCGCGGCGCCCCTGCCGTCGGCGGTGCCGCCGCCGGTCTCGCCGCAGTGAGCTTCTTCTCTTTCCTCTTCTCTCCCGGATCCAGACATGTCCCCTGACCACGAGGCCGCGCCCTTCGCGGCCCCCGAGCTGCTGCTCGTGCCCGACCACCTGATGCTGCGCGACGGCCCTGCCTCCGGCCACGCCGTGCACATCGCCGACGGCCGCTTCGCCGACATCGGCCCCGCCGAGCTGCTGGCCGCGCGCCATCCTCGACTGGTGCCGCAACGCCTGCCCGGCCGGCTGCTGATGCCCGGCATGATCGACGCGCACCACCACCTCACGCAGTCCTTCGGCAAGTCGCTGGCCTACGGCGAGCCGTCCGAGATCTTCCGGCGCGTGTGGGTGCCGCTCGAATCCAGCCTCGACGACGAGTTCGTCTACCTCGCGACCAAGCTCGCGGCGCTCGAGTCGCTGCGCGGCGGCTTCACCACAGTGTGCGACGCCGGCACCCGCGCGCCGGGCGACATCGGCGCCATGGCGCGCGCGCTGCACGAGACCGGCCTGCGCTGCGTGCTCGGGCTGATCTGCAACGACGGCGGCAACGAGAGCGGCGATGCCGAGCGCCGCGTGCTGAAGGCGCAGGCCGAGCGTTTCCTCGCGCGCTGGCAGGGCGATGCGCTGGTGCATCCCTCGCTCGCGATCTCGGTGCCCGAGGCGGCCTCCGACGAGATGCTGACGAGCGTCTCCGCGCTGTGCGCCGAGGCCGGCACCGTGTTCCAGACCCACGTCAACGAGCACCTGGCCTCGGTCGAGCGCTCGGTGGTCGCGCGCGGCCGGCGCCCGCTGGAACTGCTCGCGCAGCTGGGCGCGCTCGGCCCGCAGGTGCTGATCGCGCACGGCACGCTGGTGACGCCGCCGGAGCTCGTGCTGCTGCGCGACACCGACACCGCCGTCAGCTACAACCCGGTCGCGAGCCAGTGGAAGGGCAACGCGGTGGCGCCGGCCCATCTCATGGCCGCGCTCGGCATCCGCTTCGGCCTGGGCACCGATGCCACGCGCAGCGACGGCTTCCGCTTGATGGATGCGGCCGAGGCGGCGCAGAAGATCGCCTTCGGCCTGGCCGTGGGCGATGCCTCCAGCGGCGGCGGCTGGACCTGGTTCGACCATGCGACGCACGAGGGCGCGCGCGCCGCGGGCCTGGGCGCGCGCACCGGCGAGATCGCCGTGGGCAAGGCCGCCGACTTCCTGCTCGTGGACGTCGACACGCCCGAGATGTGCACCTCGGTCGACCTGACCTGGGACCTGGTGCGCCTGGGCAATCGCGACCAGATCGAGGCGGTGTTCGTCGATGGCCGGCTGCGGCTGTGGAAGGGCTGGCCCACCGACTGGGACGCGCGCGCGCTGCAACGGCAGCTCGCGCGCACCGCCCAGGCCGCGATTGCGCGCGCGCCGATCGTGCGGCTGCATCCCACGGCCGCCGAGCACCGGCGGCAGGTCGCCCGATGAGCGCGCAGCACCTCGTGCTGATGTCGCTGGCCGTGTTGGTCGCCGCCTTCGTGCAGGGCGCGACCGGCGTCGGCTTCGCGCTCATCGCCGCGCCGGTGATCGGCCTCGTGCGCCCCGAGCTGCTGCCGGTGTGCGTGCTGGTGCTGATGCTGCCGCTGAACCTCTACGTGGCCTGGCGCGAGCGCGGCGCGATCGACGGCACCGGCGCGCGCTGGATCACCGGCGGGCGCGTCGCGGGCACCGCGGGCGGCCTGTGGGTGCTGGCGGCGCTCAGCGCGGGCCAGCTCTCGCTGTTCGTCGGCGCCTCGACCGTCGCGGCCGCGCTGGTCACCCTGCTGATGCCGGCCTTCTCGCCGGGGCGCGGCGCTTTCGTCGGCGCCGGGCTGGTCACCGGCATCACCGAAACCGCCACCGGCATCGGCGGCCCGCCGCTGGCGCTGGTCTACCAGCACCAGCCGGCGCCCACCATGCGCTCGACCATCGCGCTGTGCTTCCTGCTCGGCGAGCTGGTCTCGCTGGCCGTGCTGCTGGCCACCAGCCGCGTCGGCCTGCCGCAGCTGCAGGCCGCGGCGCTGCTGCTGCCGGCGCTGGTCGTGGGCGCGGTGCTCAGCCGCCTCGTGCATCGCCGCGTGAACGGGCGGCTGCTGCGCATCTTCGTGCAGGTGTTCGCGATCGTCTCGGGGCTGGTGCTGCTGGTGAAGGCCTTCTGATTTCAGGCGCCTTGTTGCGCCTGCCAGGCCGCACGGTCGAGCCGGTAGAGGCAATGGCGGCGCAGCGGATGGCCCTCGGCCAGCAGCGGATGGTCGAACGCGCCGGCCGGGTCCTCGCGCATGCCCAGGCGCTGCATCACCGCGCTCGAGCGCCGGTTGGGCAGCGCGGTGAAGGACACGATCTCGTCCAGCCCGAGCCGCTCGAAGCCCGTGGCCAACGAGGCGCGCGCCGCCTCGCTCGCGAGGCCCTGGCCCCACCATTGGCGCGCGAGCCGCCAGCCGATCTCCACGCAGGGCGAGAAGGGCAGGGCATAGGCCGGCGCATTGAGGCCGGTGAAGCCGATCAGCTCGCCGGACTCCTTGTGCTCGGCGGCCCAGAAGCCCCAGCCGTTCTGCGCGATGCGCTCGATGAAGCGCGCGACCAGCGCGTCGCTCTCCTCGCGCGACAGCGTGGCGGGAAAGAACTCCATCACCTGCGGATCGGCGACCAGCGCGGCGAAGGGCGCGAGGTCGCTCTCGCGCCACTGGCGCAGGCGAAGGCGGGGCGTTTCGGGTTCGATGAGCGTGCGGTCCATCGGGCGATTCTGGCGCAGACAGACGGCGGCGCCGATCGCCCATTTATGTCATGAGGTGATATATTTGCGCGCTTTCGCGCCACCGGCTTCCGGCCCCTCCATGTCCACTTCCACCCATCGCCGCGGCGACTTCGCGCTCGATGCGCGCCTGCTGCGCATCGCCACCCTGGCGGCCGTCATCGGCGCCGCGAGCACCGTGGCCGCGCGCGTGCTGCTCGACCTGATCCGCTTCTTCACCAACCTGTTCTTCTTCCAGAGCTTCTCGCTGGCCGACCGCTCGCCGGCCGGCCACACGATGGGCGCCTGGGTGATCGCGGTGCCGGTGCTTGGCGGGTTGGTGATCGGGCTGATCGCGCGCTACGGCTCCGAGAAGATCCGCGGCCACGGCATTCCCGAGGCCATCGAGGCGATCCTGTTCGGCCGCAGCAAGATGTCGCCGAAGGTGGCGGTGCTCAAGCCGCTGTCCTCGGGCATCGCGATCGGCAGCGGCGGGCCCTTCGGCGCCGAGGGGCCGATCATCATGACCGGCGGCGCCATCGGCTCCCTGATCGCGCAGCACTTCCACCTGTCGGCGGCCGAGCGCAAGGCGCTGCTGGTGGCCGGCGCCACCGCGGGCATGACGGCGGTGTTCGGCACGCCGGTGGCCGCGGTGCTGCTGGCGGTCGAGTTGCTGCTGTTCGAGCTGCGCCCGCGCAGCCTGCTGCCGGTGGCGATCGCCTGCGCGGTCGCGGGCTTCACGCGGCCGCTGCTGATGGAGGCCGGGCCGCTGTTCCCGCTGCAGACCGCGGTGCCTGGCCCGCTCGCGCTGCTGTCGTGCGTGGTGGCCGGACTGCTGTGCGGCGCGCTCTCGGCCAGCCTCTCGCTGTCGCTCTACAAGGTCGAGGACCTGTTCGGCAAGCTGCCGCTGCACTGGATGTGGTGGCCGGCGCTCGGCGGCCTCGCGGTGGGCATCGGCGGTTATTTCGAGCCGCGCGCGTTCGGCGTGGGCTACGACGTGATCGGCGACCTGCTGCACAACCAACTGGCCTGGCAGGCGGTGCTGGCGCTGATCGCGGTCAAGGCGATCATCTGGGTGATCGCGCTCGGCTCGGGCACCTCGGGCGGCGTGCTGGCGCCGCTCCTGATGATGGGCGCGGCGCTCGGCGCGGTGCTCTCGCACGTGCTGCCGGGTGGAGACCCGATGCTGTGGCCGCTGGTCTGCATGGCCGCCACGCTCGGCGGCACCATGCGCGCGCCGCTGATGGCCACCGTGTTCGCCTTCGGGCTCACGCACGACAGCAATGCGCTGCTGCCGCTGCTCGCCACCTCGGCCACCGCCTACGGCTTCACCGTGCTCACCATGCGGCGTTCGATCCTCACCGAGAAGATCGCACGCCGCGGCCATCACATCTACCGCGAGTACGGCATCGATCCGCTCGAGCGCCAGTTCGTGGAAGAGGTGATGACGCGCGAGGTGCGCACCATCGACGCCGCCCTGCCGGTGGCCGAGGCGCTGGCCATGTACTTCGGCGAAGACCAGGCGCACCGCGCGTTCCCGGTGCTGCGCGGGCGCGAGCTGATCGGCGTGGCCGACCGCGCCGTGCTCGCCGCCTGGAGCAACGGCACCGTCGGCGATGCCGTGGCCGGCACGCCGCCGGTGGTCGCGCTGCCCGGTGAGAACTGCCGCGCGGTCGCCACGCGGCTCGCGCGCCACGGGCTCGAGCGGCTGCCGGTGGTGCGCGATGCCGATTCGCGCCTGCTGGTCGGCATCGTGGCGCGCAGCGACCTCATCAAGCCCTCGCTCGCGCACTTCCACGAGGAAGAACAGCGCGAGCGGGTGCGCAGCCTGCGCTGGAGGCGCTGAGCTTCGTTCAGAACCCGGCGAGCACCACCTTGCCCTGCGCCTTGCCGCTTTCGATCAGCGCATGGGCGCGGCGCAGGTTGGCGGCGTTGATGGTGCCGAAGCTCGCGTTCGCGGTGGTGCGCACGCGGCCGGCGTCGACCAGCGCGGCCACCTCGGCCAGCAGCGCGCCCTGTTCGGCGATGTCGGTCGTCTCGAAGCGCGAGCGCGCGAACATCATTTCCCAGTGCAGCGACAGGCTCTTGGTCTTCAGCGGCATCGCGTCGAGCACCTTCATGTCGTCGATCACCGCGAGCTGGCCCTGGGGCTTGAGGCTCTCGATGATCTGCGCGTAGTGCTGCTCGGTCTGCGTGAGGCTCGCGACCATGTCGACCTCGGCGATGCCGGCGGCCTTGAGCTCGGCCGCGAGCGGTTTCGAATGGTCGATGACGAGGTGCGCGCCCAGTTCCAGGCACCAGGCGCGGGTCTCGGCGCGCGAGGCGGTGGCGACCACGCGCAGCTGCGTGAGCTGGCGCGCGAGCTGGATCAGGATCGAGCCCACGCCGCCGGCGCCGCCGGTGATCAGCAGGGTCTGTCCCGCGCCGCCGCCCTTGGGCACGCGCAGGCGGTCGAACAGCAGCTCGTAGGCGGTGATGGTGGTCAGCGGCAGCGCGGCGGCCTGGGCATCGTCGAGCGTGCCCGGCGCGATCGCGGCGATGCGCTCGTCGACCGCGTGCAGTTCCGAATTGGCGCCGGGGCGCACGATCGATCCCGCGTAGTAGACGCGGTCGCCGACCTTGAAGCCTTTCACGCCCGCGCCGATGGCCTCGACCGTGCCGACCGCGTCCCAGCCCAGCACCTTGGCCTGGCCGGCCTCGGGCGCGGCGTTCCTGCGCACCTTGGTGTCGACCGGATTGACCGACACCGCCTTCACGCGCACCAGCAGGTCGCGCGCGCCGGGCTGGGGCGCGGGCAGCTCGATGTCCTGCAGCGCCTCGGGGTTGTCGATGGGAAGGGGCTGGTAGTAGCCGACGGCTTTCATGGCGGTTCCTTTGTGGCGAATCTGGAGATGGATCGAATGTAGGGCGACAATCCTGATTTGATAAGACTGGCTAGGCGAGCAACACTTTCAAATGAAGATTGAAAATACCTCGGACCTGCGGGTGCTGGTGCAGACCGCGCGCGCCGGCACGCTGACGGCCGCGGCCCATGCGCTGGGCATCACGCCCGCGGCCGCCAGCGCCACGCTCAAGCGGCTCGAGACGCAGCTCGGCGCGCGTTTGTTCGAGCGCTCCACGCGCGCGATGCGCCTCACGCCGCAGGGCCAGACCCTGCTCGACTACGCGGTGCGCGCCTTCGAGCTGCTGGCCGAGGGCGAATCGCTGGTCACGGCCGACCGCGGCGAGCTGGTCGGCACCTTGCGCGTGGCCGCGCCCTCGGACCTCACGCGCAGCACCCTCTTGCCCTGGTTCGACGAGTTCCTCGCGCTGCACACGGGCGTGCAGCTGTCGCTGTCGGTGGGCGACCGGCCGCTGGACGTGATGCGCGACGAGGTCGATGTGGCGCTGCGCTACGGCGCGCTGGCCGATTCGCGGCTGGTGGCGCGGCCGTTCGCGATGACCAATCCGCTGTTGACGGCCTCGCCCGATTACCTGCGGCGGCACCCGGCGCCGAAGGTGCCGCAGGACCTGGTGCATCACAACTGCCTGATCTTCAACCGCGGGGGACGGCTGCATCGGGTCTGGCGATTTGCGCAGAACGGGCAGTGGACGGAGGTGAGGGTGGATGGGAACCGCAGCGTGGACGATGCTTCGCTGGCGCGCGAATGGGCGGTGGCGGGGTATGGGGTGACGTTGAAGTCGGCGCTCGATGTGCGTGGGGATATCGAGGCGGGGCGGCTGGTGCATCTGATGACGGATTGGGAGACGGAGCCTTATCCGTTGCATGCGTTGTTGCCCAGTGGGAGGTTTGTTGCGGCTCGGGTTCGAGCTTTGGTTGATTTCCTGGCTTTGAAGTTCGAGGGGTTGGGGGTTGGGGGTTGATGTGTTTGCCTTGCTTAGGCTGTTGGCCGGGTCTCGCCCCGGCGGGCGAGTCACTTTCTTTTGCTTCGCCAAAAGAAAGTAACCAAAGAAAAGGCGACCCACTGTCTGCGACCCCTGCGCTTCGCTCCGGGGCAACCTGCGGTGCTCGCGTTTCGCGGGGTCTCGCAGAACTCGCTTCGCTCAAACAGCTGCGAGCCCTGATCCGCGAAACGCTGCGCTCCTCGGCGCAGCCAGAGGGGTGGTTCGGGCCATCGCTGCGCTCGGCCGCAGATACCCGACAGGCCTTTGCTTCGCTCGGCCTTGAAAGAAGACCCGGAGCGGAAGCACTCCTGCACCCCACACAAGGACGCGCCACGGCGCGTTGACCCTAGTCCCCTCTGGCTGTGCCGAGGAGCGCAGGAGAAAGCGGGATAAGGGCCGCA
>NZ_JAHUTH010000038.1:0-85982 GCF_025376855.1 Variovorax endophyticus | reverse complement strand
GATCCAGGCCGACCCGTCGACCAACTCGCTGATCATCACCGCGCCCGAGCCACAGTACCGCCAGATGCGCGCGGTGATCGACAAGCTCGACGGCCGCCGCGCGCAGGTCATGATCGAGGCGCTGATCGTGGAGGTGAACGCAACCAAGGCCGCGCAGTTCGGCGTGCAGTGGCAAAGCGCGCTGGGCAACAACGCGGTGATCGGCACCAACTCGAGCCTGACCGGGACCAACATCCTGGCGCTGACGCAGGCGCTGGCCACGCGCAACCCCAGTATCTCGCTGCCCCAGGGGCTGAATCTCGGCATCGCCGGCAAGATCAACGGCCAGTACATCCTCGGCGCGATCGCCAACTTCTTCAGCAGCGACGACGATGCCAACGTGCTGTCGACCCCGAACCTGCTGACGCTGGACAACGAGGAGGCCAAGATCGTGATCGGCCAGAACGTGCCCTTCCCGACCGGGTCCTACTCGAACCCCACCACGGGGGGCCTCAACCCCTTCAGTACCGTCGAGCGCAAGGACGTCGGCCTCACGCTGCGCGTGCGCCCGACCATCAACGAGAATGGCACCGTTCGAATGAGCATCTTCCAGGAGACATCGAACGTGGTCGACACCACGCTGAAGGACGCGAACGGTCCCACCACTGACAAGCGCTCGCTGGAATCCAGCGTGCTGGTCGAGGACGGCGGCTTGGTCGTGCTCGGCGGTCTACTCTCGGACACCTACTACAACACCATCAAAAAGGTTCCGGTGGCCGGCGACCTTCCCATTGTGGGCAACCTGTTTAAAAGCGAGTTCCGCTCACGCGACAAGAAAAACCTGATGATGTTCCTGCGCCCAGCCGTGATGCGCGACGCGAGCGCCACCGAGGCTTTCGCCTTCGACCGCTACGACCAAATCCGCGGTATGCAGCAGAAAATTCAACCAAACGCCACCAACGTGATGCTGAGCAACGTGGATGTCGCGCCGGTTCTGCCCCCGTCTCCGCTGCCACGTTCCAGCCGTCCGACCCCAGGCGCGCTGCGCGCGCAGGACACCTCGATGGTCCCGCAGCCGCTACCGCTCGAGGATCGCAAGCTTGAGCCGGGCTTCCCGCGCGGTGGTCTGCGCCCTACCGCTGACCCGGCCACACAACGAGAGTTGCCCTGATCCAGGCATGTCGATCGGCGCGTCGGCAACCGGGGAATCAAGCGGCGGTGCCCTCGTGAGTTGAAGCTCGAGTTTCGGAAGGCCACCAGGAAAGTGCGACCACCGATATCGAGTTGCAGAAACTCGAGCATCACTGAATTTCCAGGCGGGCGGCGGGGCCCTCGCCCGTTCCCGCCTTCTCTGCAGGCCACGGTCGCAGCGCGGCCTCACGGACTCAGAATTTGAACTTCTGCAAGTTCTTCGGCGTCACGATCTCCGCCTCTCCCAGCACGATCTCGCCGTTGTCGAGGATGGTGTAGCTGCCCAGGCGGCCCGCCGTGAAGCTCTCGCCCTTCTTGCCGGTGATCTTGCACTGGGCCAGTTGCTGCGCCGCGTGGTAGGCGAGGTAGCCGAGGTCGCTCACGTTCCACCAGATGTCCTGCGCGTTGCCCGCCTCGATGTACTTCTTCATGAAGGTGGCCGGTGCGACGCCCGTGAGCTTGATCTTCTGGATGCCGCCCGATTGCTCGAGCGCGCGCGCCGCCGCGGGCAGGCCGATGCCCGCCGGCACCAGGATGCCCTTGATGTTCGGGAAGGCCTCGGCCAGTGCAAGGGCCTGCTGCTGGTTGATCTGCTCGCTCTCCTCGCCATAAGCCACCTGCACCAGCTTCATCTGCGCGAACTTGGGGTTGTTCGCGAGCTGTGCCTTCATCACGGAGATCCAGGTGTTCTGGTTGGTCGCGGTGGGCGTGCTCGACAGGATCGCGAACTCGCCGCTGTAGCCGATCAGCGCGCCCATGCTGTCGAGCATCTGCAGCGCCAGGCTGTCGGAACGCGCCTGGTTGATGAACAGGGTGCGTGCCTCCCTGGTCGCATCGGAGTCGTAGGTCATGACGCGCACGCCCTGGGCGCGCGCGCGCCGCAGCGCCGGCGCCAGCGCGTTCGCGTCGGTGCTGGAGACCACGAGCACGTCGACCTTCTGCGCCACCAGCGCATTGACGAACTCGATCTGCGCATCGGCCGTGGCGGTCGAGGGCGCCTGCTGTATCAGCTTGCCGCCGATCTCCTTCTGCGCGTCGAGCGCACCCTGGCGCGCCACGTGGAAGTAGGGATCGGTGTCCATCTTCGGCAGGAAGCCGATGGTGCCCGGCGCCTTCAGGCACGCGGGGTCGGCGGCCGAGGCCGGCAGGGCCGCGGCGATGCAGCCACAGGCGATCAGGCAGGCAGCGAGGGTCTTGTTCGATGTCATGGTTGTCTCCTCAGGGAACCGGTCCTTCGATCCGGCGGTTGGAAAAGCGCTGGACGAGCCGCCGCGCGGACGCGGTGTTCGCCAGCCTGCGAATGCCGTTGCTCAGCAACAGCGAAAAGATCAGCAGGAAGCCGATAGCCAGGCCCTGTGCATCGCCGCCGGTCTGGTTCAGCGCGAGCAGGTTGCGGATCAGCGCCACCAGCGCCAGCGCCCAGAAGACGCCACCCATGCGACCGCGCCCGCCGAACACGCTGATGCCGCCGAGCAGCGCGATGGTGATGACGTCGAGCTCGAAGCCCAGCCCGTTGCTGGCGCGCGCGCTCGACAGCCGCGCGGTGAGCACCACGCTGGCCAGCGCGCAGACCAGCCCGCTCGCCACGAACATGCCCATGCGCAGCCGCGCCACGCGAATGCCCGTGTAGAGCGCCACGTCGGGATTGCCGCCGATGGCATAGATGCGACGGCCGGTCGCGGTACGGTGCAGGAACACGGCGAAGACGGGCGCCAGCAGCAGGAAGGGTACGAAGATCCAGGGCACGGCCGTTCCCGGCACGTTGTCGACCCCGAAGTCGGTCAGCAGGGCCGGCAGCTCGCTGACCGAGTCGGTGCCCAGCAGGATGTAGCTCAGCCCCCGGAACAACGCCATCGTGCCCAGCGTGACCACCAGCGAAGGCAGCAGCAGCCGCGTGACGAGCAGCCCGTTCATCGCGCCGGCGGCCGCGCCCACCGCGAAGGTGGCGGCCACGGCGGCGGCCAGCGGCACCTCGGCGCGCAGCAGCAGCCCCAGCACCACGCTGCACAGGCCGAGGATGCTGGCGACCGAAAGGTCGATCTCGCGCGCGATGATCAACAGCACCATCGGCAGCACCAGCAGCGCCTTCTCGGAGACGCCCGCCGCGATCTGCGACAGGTTGAACGAGGTGGCGAAGCCCGGCACGCGGGCCCACCCGTAGGCCGCCACCAACAGCACCAGCAGCGCGAGAAAACCTTCCCAGCCGGCCGCGCGGCCCAGCCATCGAACGAAGCGGTTCATGCGAGGCTCCTGGTCACGCGCCGGGGTTGGTTGGCGCGCCGCGTCACGACCGCGTCGATCGTGATGGCGGCGAGGATCGCGAGGCCGTAGACGGCCTGCAGCCACAAGGGATCGATGCGCAGCAGCACCAGCCCGTTGCGGATCAGCAGCAGCGCCACCACCCCCAGCACCACGCCGAGCACGGTGCCCGAGCCGCCGCGGATGGCGACACCGCCGACCACCACGGCGGCGATCACGGTGAGCTCGAAGCCGAAGGCGGTGCGCGAATCGATGGTCGCGTAGCGCGACGCCCACATCGCGCCGGTGAAGCCGGCCAGCATGCCGGCGATGCAGAACACGGCGAGCACGCGGCGCCCGATCGGGATGCCAATCAGCCGCGCGCCATCGGGGTTGGAGCCGATCGCATAGACGTCGCGGCCCACGGTCGCATAGCGCAGGCCGAGCCCCACGGCCAGCGCCGCGGCAAGCGCGAACCAGGCCGTGGCCGGCAGGCCCATCACCGCGCGGCTCGACACCTCGAGCCACGACGCCGGCACCTGGTCGGCGCTGACCTGGCTGCCGCTCGCGAGCATGCTGTCGAGCCCGCGGTACATCGCGAGCGTGCCCAGGGTCACGACGATGGCCGGCACGCCGCCATAGGTGACGATGGCGCCGTTGACCAGCCCGCAGGCCAGGCCCACGCCCACGGCCGCGCCGATGGCAGCGGCCGTGCCGAGCTCGGGATGCGCCCGCATCAATGCCGCGGCCACATAGGCCGACAACCCGATCACCGAGGCGACGGACAGGTCGATGTTGCGGGTCAGCAGCACCAGCATCTGCGCCAGCGCGACGATCAGCAGCAGCCCCGCATCCATCGCCAGCGCGCTCAGGTTGCTGGCGCTCAGCATGCGCGGGTTCAGCAGCGAGACGCCCAGCACCACGGCCGCGATGACCACGAGCAGGCCCAGTTCGCGCCGCGGGAGTGCGGCGGACAGCCGCCGCGCGGCGGTGTTTCGTCCGGCGGTGGCCACGGGGGTCGGCATCGCCACGTCGACGCGCGGCGCCGCCGATGCGGCCGCGCTCGCCCGCCCCGCATCGGTGGCCGCATAGATCACCGACTCCTGCGTGGCCTCGGAACGGTCGAAGCTGCCCGACATGCGCCCCTCGCGCATCACCAGCACGCGATGGCTCATGCCCAGCAGCTCGGGCAGCTCCGACGAGATCATCACGATCGCCATGCCGCCGCGCGCCAGGTCCGCCATCATGGCGTGCACCTCGGCCTTGGTCTGCACGTCGACGCCTTGCGTGGGCTCGTCGAGGATCAGCACCTTCGGGCCGGTCGCCAGCCACTTGCTCAGCACCACCTTCTGCTGGTTGCCGCCCGAGAGGTCGCTGATGGGCTGGTCGTAGCTGCGGTAGCGAAGCCGCAGGCGGTCCAGGTGCGGCGTGACCGCGCGCAGCTCGGCCTCGCGGTTCACCAGGCCCGCGCGCTTGACCTGGTCGAGCACCGCCAGGGTGGCGTTGGTGAGGATGCCGAAGTCCATGACCAGGCTCTGGCCCAGGCGGTCCTCCGACACGTAGGCGATGCCCGCCTCCATCGCCTCGGCGGCCGAGGCGAAGACGCGGCGCTCGCCGGCCAGCACGATGTGCCCGCTGGTGGGCCGGTCGATGCCGAAGAGCACGCGGGCGATCTCGGTGCGGCCGCTGCCGACCAGCCCGCCGATGCCGAGGATCTCGCCGGCCTGGAGGTCGAACGACACGTCCTCGAACGCACCGTCGCGCCCGAGTTGCTCCACCTCGAGCACGACCGGGCCAGCCGGCGGCGCGAGCGCCGGATACAGGTCCGCCAGTGGACGCCCGATCATCAGCCGCACCGCGCGGTCGTGCGGCATGTCGGCCACCGGCGCGACCTCGACGATGCGGCCGTCGCGCAGCACCGCCACGCGGTCCGACACGCTGTAGATCTCCTCCATGCGGTGGCCCACGAACATCATCGCCACGCCGCGGGTGCGCAGCTGGGCCACAACCTCGAACAGCCGGTCGACCTCGCGCGTGGTCAGCGCGGCGGTGGGCTCGTCCATGATCAGGACGCGAGCCTGCACCGACAGCGCGCGCGCCACTTCCACCAGTTGCTGCTCCGAGCTGCGCAACCGGCCGAGCGGCGTGCGCGGCGCGCACGACAGGCCCACGGTCTCGAGCAGGCGCTCGGCCTCGGCATGCATGCGGCGATGGTCGAGCGCGCCGAGCGGGCTCTTGAGCTGCCGCCCCATGAACAGGTTCTCGGCCACCGAGAGATCGGCGAACAGTCCCGGGTGCTGGTGCATCACGGCGATGCCCATGCGCTGGGCATCGAGCGGCGAGCGCAGCGTGACCGGCTCGCCGCCGACGTGCACCTCGCCGCGCGTGGGCTGGTGCACGCCGGCGAGCAGCTTCACGCAGGTGCTCTTGCCCGCGCCGTTCTCGCCCAGCAGGGCCAGCACCTCGCCGGGCATCAGGTCGAAGGATGCATCGCTCAGCGCGACCGTGCCGCCGAACTGCTTGGTGACGCCGCGCAGTCCGGCCACGCCGCGGGGGCTCCCCGTGAAGGGAGACGAAAGATCTTGCATGGAGTGCTCGCTGGTTGCGGCTATGCGCCGGCCGATTGGAGGAATGCCTTGTCGCTGCGGTACGCCGCCGGGGTCATCCCGCGAAGCCGGCGAAAGTGGCGGTTGAAGTTCGAGATGTTGTTGAACCCGACCTGGTAGCAGATGGCCGAGATCTGCTGGTCGGTGTGGCGAAGCAGGTGACACGCCTTGGTGATGCGCGTGCGCGTCACGAACTCGACGAAGGTGCAGCCCATCACCCGGTGAAAGGAGCGCGAGAAGGACTGCGCACCCATGCCCGCGAGCTCCCCCATGCCTGTGAGCGAGAGGTCGTCCATGTAGTGCTCGCAGATGTGGCCGACCGCCTTGTCGATCCGGCTCGACAGCCGTTCGGTGACTTCTTGCGATGGCCGCGGGAGCGCGCGGTCCATCGACAGTGGATGGCTCTCGGGCCAGGTCGCGAGGTAGCTCAGCAGTGCCACCAGTTCCGCGAAGCGCGCCAGGCCGCGATAGGCCCGGATGCGGTGGAAGTGTTCGCGGATCTCTTCTCCCATGCCCGCGAACTCGATCCCGTGGCGTGCCCGCTCCAGCAGGCGCAAGGCCTCGCCCAGATCGGGGAACAGGCCCGCCGCCTGCCGCAAGGCATCGTCGCCGAACTGGATCGCCAGGCTTCGCACGGCCACGCCGCCCGCCGGTACGTCGTGGGAGACGAAATGGTGCGGCACCGAGGGACCGATCAGCGCGAGGAAGCCCGGCGCGAAATCGACGATCTCGTCGCCGATGTAGGCCTTGCCCCGGGTCTTGACGACCAGGTGCAGCTCGTATTCGTCGTGGTAGTGCCAACGGTCCAGCCGCGACGGCGCGCCGTGCACGAGGCAGCCGATGCCGCTGGATGGCGCGGTCTCGAAGCCCAGCGCCGGGTCGCGCAGCAGTGCGTGTTCGAAGGTGGCCTCGTGCGGCTCGCGCGGATGCGGTGCACCTGCCGGCGCGTACGTGGCGCGGGCGACGGGGGCGAAGGCGGTGGCGATGCTCATTGCACGGACTCCATGAAGCGGGGAGAAAGCGCCTGCGCCCGCGCGCCGAACAGGGGGGCCAGGGCGCGGTACATGTCGCGGAAACTCCGGTAGCGGGTGTCGAACATCGAGGCCAGCGCTTCGTCGGGCTGGTGGCGCGACACCACGCGCGCGGGCCTGCACACGGCCCGTGGGTCGTGGCCGAGCGCGAGCCAGCCCAGCCGCGCGGCGCCCAGCGCGGCGCCGAGTTCGCCGCCCGCGAGCCGGTGCACCGGCTTGCCCAGCACGCTGGCGAGCATCTCGGTCCAGTAGATACTGCGGGCGCCCCCGCCGACGACGGCCAGGGAGGCGATGCGCGTGCCGGTCGACTCGATCGCGGCCATGGCATCGCGCAGGCCGAAGCACACGCCTTCGAGCACCGAGTGCCCGAGCAGCGCGGCGTTCGTATCGTGCGACAGGCCGAAGAAGACGCCGCGCGCGTCCACGTCGTTGTGCGGCGTGCGCTCGCCCGACAGATAGGGCAGGAAGAGGGGCGCCTGTGCCGGATGCAAAGCCTGCGCGGGATGGCCCCCTCGTGCCATGTTGCCTTCGATCACGCGCAGCAACGCGTCTTCGTCGGGCTCGCCGACGATGCGGCTGATCCAGCGCAGGCAGCTCGCGCCCGAGAGCATCGCGCCCATCTGGTACCAGCGCCCGGGCAGCGCATGGCACCAGGCGTGGATCGACGCTGCCTCGTCGATGGCGGCGTGGCCCGTCACGGCCACGATCGATGCACTGGTGCTCAGGTTGACGAAGGCCTCGCCCAGTTCGATCGAGCCGATGCCCAGGCCCGACACCGGCGTGTCGCCGCCGCCGGCAGCCACCACGACGCCGGCCGCCAGGCCGAGCTCGGCCGCGACCTGCGGCAGCAGCGTCGCGCCCGGCTCGATGGACTCGCGCACGCGCGGCAGTTGCGAGAGCGCGAGGCCGCTGGCCGCGACCAGCGGTTCGCTCCAGCAGCGCCGCTTCACGTCGAACCACAGCGTGCCCGCCGCATCCGAGACGTCGGTGGCGCGTTCGCCGGTCAGGCGCAGCCGCAGGTAGTCCTTGGGCGACAGCACGCAGTCGATGGCGGCGAAGCGCTCGGGCTCGTGCCGCGCCATCCAGCGCAGCTTGGGCGCGGTGAGGCCGGCCATCGGCCGGCTGCCGGCGATCGCCGCCACCTGCGGCACCGCGGCTTCGATCTCCCGGCTTTCCTTCACCGCGCGCCCGTCGTTGTGCAGCATCGCCGGGCGGATCGGCTGGTCGTCGCGGTCCAGCACGACCGCGCCGTGCATCTGGCCCGTGAGGCCGATGCAGGCGATGCGCGGCCACGCCCGCGGACAGGCGTTGCGCAGGTCGGCCAGCGCCTCGCGCACGGCGGCCCACCACTGGCGGGGATGCTGCTCCGACCAGTCGGGCTGCGGACGGGAGATCGGCAGGCGCTTGTCGACATGGCCGAGCACCGTGCCGTCCTCGTCCAGCAGCAGCACCTTCACCGCGGAGGTGCCGAGATCGATCCCCAGCGAAACGTTCGTGCTCATGCGGGGATCACTCCCCGCATGGCGCGCCGGTCAGCGTCGGCTAGGCACAGCCACAGGAACGGCGCACCATGAAGGTCGGCGCCAGGCGAACGGTCTGCCGTGGACCGTCGGGCGTCTTGATGCGCTTGTTGAGCAGCTTCATCGCGCGCAGGCCGATGTCCTGCACCGGCTGCGCCATGACCGTGAGGCGCGGCTCGAAGTACTCGGCCCAGTCGAAATCGTCGAAGCCCACCACGGCCACGGCATCGGGGATGTCCAGGCCCGCCTCGCGGATCGCGCTGACCACGCCGATGGTCATCAGGTTGTTGGCCGAGACGATGGCCGTCGGCGGCTCGGGCAGCGCCAGCAGCGCCTTCACCGCTTCGCGCGCCGGCCCGATCGTCGACTGCCCCTCGCGCACCAGCGATGCATCCCATGGCAGCCCGGCCTGCGCCAGCGCGTCGCGGTAGCCCTGCAGGCGTTCCATGGAGGTCGAGAGCTCCGGCGCCCCCGAGACGAAGCCGATGCGTCGGTGGCCATGCCCGACCAGGTGCGCGACCATCTGCGCGGTCGATGCCACGTTCTCCACGCCGACCTGGTCGAAGTCCGTCGACATGAGCCGGTCGACCAGCACCGTGGGCACGTTGGCTTCCTGCAGGTACTTCAGCGCCCGCCGCTCGGGATCGGCGGCCGGGGCGAACAGGATGCCGTCCACGCGGCGCTGGTGCAGCGTCTTGATGGCGCGCAGCTCCTGGGCCGGATCGTCGTGCGTGTCGACGAACAGCATCGCCAGCCCGAGTCGGCTGCACTCGGCTTCGATCGCATGCACCGTGCCCGAGAAGTAATGGTTCGACACCGCCGCGATCGCGACGCCGATCGTGCTCGAGGCCGAGCGCGCCAGCGAGCGCGCGAGGATGTTCGGCGTGTAGCCGACCTGGGCGATCGCCGCCTCGACGGCGCGCACCGTGTCCGGATGGACCACGCGGGTGCCGTTCAGCACATGCGACACGGTGGCTGTGGAGACCTTCGCCGCGAGCGCGACGTCGTTCATGGTTGGCAAGGGGAAGCTGCTCCTGTTGATCGCCCGGCGCCAAAAGCCGGGCGGACACGATTATTCCCTCGAACGGGGAGCTCCCTGGATGCATCTTGCTCAAGCCAGTGCCTCCGCGGGGAGGTCCTCGGGCCGCTTCGCACCGGTCATGACCGCGACCACGTCGCTCATGCCGATCGCGTTGGGGTTGACCACCGCGGCGCGGCGGCCGAGCCGCGCGATGTGGATGCGGTCGGCGATCTCGAACACGTGAGGCATGTTGTGGCTGATCAGGATGACCGGCAGCCCCTTGTCGCGCACGCGCCGGATCAGCTCGAGCACCATGTTGCCCTCCTTCACGCCGAGCGCGGCCGTGGGCTCGTCGAGGATCACCACGTGCCGCGCGAAGGCGGCGCTGCGCGCGACCGCCACGCCCTGGCGCTGGCCGCCCGAGAGCGTCTCCACCGCCTGCACCATCGAGCGGATGCCGATCTGCAGCAGCTTCATGTGCGCCTCGGCTTCGGCCAGCATGCGCTTCTTGTCGATGATGCGGAACAGCCGGCCCAGCAGGCTGTCGCGCAGCAGCTCGCGGCCGAGGAACAGGTTCTCGGCGATCGTCATGGCGGGCGCCACGGCGAGGTCCTGGTACACCGTCTCAATGCCCTTGCGGCGCGCATCCATCGGCGACTTGAACTGCACGGGCCGGCCGTCGAGCAGGATCTCGCCCTCGTCCGGAATGGTCGCGCCCGACAGCGCCTTGATCAGCGAGGACTTGCCCGCGCCGTTGTCGCCGATCACCGCGAGGATCTCTCCGGCGCGCAGGTCGAAGTCGGCGCCGTCCAGCGCCGTGACCTGGCCGTAGCGCTTGACCAGGCCGCGCGCCTGCATCACGAGCGGGGGAGGTGTTCTGGCGTTCATGTTCATCCCTTCTTACGCGAGAGTTCGTCGGTGGCCACCGCGAGGATCACCAGCACGCCGGTGATCAGCACCTGGTAGACCGAGGACACGCCCATCAGCGTGAGCCCGTTGCGGAACACGCCCACGATCAGCGCGCCGAGCAGCGTGCCCAGGAGGAGGCCGCGCCCGCCGAACAGGCTGGTGCCGCCGAGCACCACGGCCGTGATGGCGTCGAGGTTCTCCGTCTGCCCCGCGTTGGGGTCGCCCACGCTGGTGCGCGCCACGGACAGCAGGGCCGCGATGCCGTAGAACAGGCCGGCGACCATGTAGACGCCGAGCAGCACGCGATCGGTGGAGATACCGGTCAGGCGCGTGGCCTCGGGGTTGTTGCCCACCGCATAGACATGACGGCCGGGCCGTGTGTCGCGCAGCACCCACCACATCAGCGCATAGAGGCCGAGCATGAGCACGGTGCCGTAGTTGATCTCCACGCCGCCCATCGACACCGTGCCGCCGAACCAGGTCAACGGCGACGGAAGATCGGTCACGGTCTGCGCATTGGAGTAGAGCTGCGTGATCGCGAACGCGATGTTCATCGTGCCGAGCGTGACGATGAAGGCCGGCAGCCGTACCCGCGTCACGAGCAGGCCGTTGAGCAGGCCGAAGGCCACGCACACCAGCATGCCGCAGGCGATCGCGAGATAGGGATCGAGGCCGGCGGCCGTCGCGAGCTTCGTCATGACGATGCCGCCGAGCGCCATCACCATGCCGCACGAGAGATCGATGCCGGCCGTGAGGATCACCAGGGTCTGGCCGATGGCGATGGTGCCGACCACCATCACCTGCTGCAGCACCAGCGAGAAGTTCTCGACGCTCAGGAAGCGATCGCTCTGGAACGAGAAGAAGGTGCAGGCCAGCAGCAGCGCGATGACCGGTCCGAGCGAGGACAGCCGGGGCAGGCGATGCCGCAGGCTCGGGCCCGGCGACGGGCCGGCCGTTCGGCCGAGCGACGATGAAGTGGGGGATGCATGGCTCATGGCGGCCTCGTGGTTGGCGGTGGTGCCCTGCGTGCGGCATGGCTGCGCCCGACCGCCATGCGAGCCATGGCGGCTGGAGGAAGAAACGGGTGAACGGTGGCCGGGTGCTCGCGCGTGCGCCTACTTGGCGCCCCAGCACAGCCCGAGGCCGACGGCGCTGTCCTTGCTGTCGATGCCGGGCATGGGCTTGTCGGTGATCAGCGTGACGCCCGTGTCGGTGTAGCCGCTGGCCTTCTTGCCGGTCTTCGCGAAGGCGATGCCGGCCTCGACGCCGAGGCTCGCCATGCGCAGCGGATACTGCTGCGAGGTCGCGTCGATCATGCCGGCCTTGAGGTTCTTCACGCCGGTACATCCGCCGTCGACCGCGACGATGACGACACCCTTCTCCTTGCCCGCCTTCTTCAGCGCCTGGTACGCGCCGGCGGCGGCGGGTTCGTTGATCGCGTAGACGAGGTTGATGTCGGGCGACTTCTGCAGGCAGTTCTCCATCGCGGTCTGCCCGCGCGGCTGGTCGCCGTAGCTGTCGGCCATGCAGACCACCTCGGGCGCGGTCGACAGCTGGTTGCTCCTGGCATCGGCCACGCCGGGCAGGCCGAAGCCCGCGAGGAAGCCGTTGTGCCGCTGCGCGCCCACCGGGTGCCCGGGGAACAGGTCGATGGTCGCGATCTTCGCGGGCTTCCCGCCGAGTGCCGCCTTCGCATACCGGCCGATCAACTCGCCGGCCGTGTAGTTGTTGGTCGCGAAGAGCGCGTCGCTGGCCTCGATGGGATCGGTCGGGCTGTCGAGCGCGATGACCATCACGCCCTTGGCCTGCGCCCGCTTGATCGTCGGCACGATCGCCTTCGAGTCGCTCGGGGTGATGAGCAGCGTCGTGGCACCCGCCGCGAGCATGTTCTCGATGGCCGTGACCTGACCGGCGTTGTCGTTGTCGAACTTGCCGGCACCCGTGAGCAGCTTCGCGCCACCGGCGTCCGCGGCCTGTTTGGCGCCTTCCTTCATCTTCACGAAGTAGGGGTTGGTGTCGGCTTTCGTGACCAGGCCGATGACGGGCTGGGCAGCGAAGGCGCCGGGTATCGCCGCGTGGGCGAACACGACGGCGATGCACGCCGCGGCGTGGCGAATCTTTATTAGCACTCTTGCCTCCTTGAAAACGGCATTCACCGCCGTTGGAGGCATTTTTCAACGACGTAAGCGCTTGCGCAAGCGCTTAACATTGCCAGATTCCTAGGGAAAACCAGACCATCGCGGGCTGACCGGCACGGAATGAGAACTGCGTCACACTTTGAAGGCCCGGGGAGTTCGGCCGGCGCGCTGCTGGCAAATGCGCCGATTCGCCGCCAGGCGCGAGACGCGGCGCATGCCGGCTCCTATGCTGCGTTCATGACCGCCTCCGACCTCGCCACCCTCTACCGCCACTACATCGACTGCCTCAACGCCCAGGACTGGGCGCGCCTGGGCGACTTCGTGCACGACGACGTCCGGCGCAACGGCGTCCGGCTCGGGCTCGCCGGCTACAGGGAGATGCTCGAGACCGATTTCGCGCAGATCCCCGACCTGCGCTTCCTCATCGACTTGCTCGTGAGCGAGCCGCCCCGCATCGCGAGCCGGCTCGCGTTCGAATGCACGCCCAAGGGCCTGTTCATGGGACTGCCGGTGAATGGCCGGCGCATCGCGTTCGCCGAGAACGTCTTCTATGAGGTCGCCGACCAGCGGATCCGCGAGGTGTGGTCGGTGATCGACAAGGCATCGATCGAGGGACAGCTCTGACCGGGTGCGCGGGCCTCTGGCGCGGCCCCTTCGTTCACACCGGCGCGCGTGCTTCGTCCTTGTTTCTCACGCAGTACTCGAGCGCCGCCTCGAGCATCGGCCAGTTGGCGAACACGTAGACCCGTTCGACCCGGTCCCAGCGCCCACCGAATTCCTTGAGCGTCAGCGCGAGCCCGGAGAGGCTGCCCAACACGGCGGGCTTGGATTTTCCATAGGGTTCGCAGTGCTCGGCCACTGTGCAGCCAAGCCGCGCCGCAAGGCCCTGTGCGCGGTCCGTACCGCTCGAAGGAGGAAGAAGCATGCGCGGATTTTCGCAAAAGCCCGGGGGCGCATGTTTCTCGTCGCATCCCCCAAACGTGGGGTTGTCAACCGCGATGCCGGTGTTCGGGCCGCGCTGGCTACCGAAAGCTGGCCTCAGGATGAGGGCAGTTCGATCAGTCCCGCGAGCGGCACCGCCTCGATCCGTTCGGCGCTTGCGATCACGATCGCGCGGTCGGACCGGCCGGCGCTCTCGGAGAGGGTGCGCCACAGACAGCGGATCGAGTTGGCATCGAGCGCCGCGGTGGGTTCGTCGAGCAAGATGAGTGCACGCCCCGAGGCCAGTGCCGCCGCCAGCCAGACTTTTCGTTTCGACCCGGTGGAGAGCATGTACATCGGCTTCTCGAGGTGCGGCGTCAGGGAGAAGCCCTCCACGAGCGCTTGCCACTTCGATGCATCGAAGCCTGGGTCGCCGGCACTCAACGATGCGGTGCACTGCGTCGCCGGGATCTCATTGAAGGCGTCGGTCTCCGGGTCGACGAAGAACAGGTTCCTGGCATAGGCGTCCCGGTCTTCGTCCAGGCGCGCTCCGGCGAGGTCCAGCTGGCCTTCGCCGCGAAGCTTCCCCGCCAGCAGCCGGAGCAGCGTCGACTTTCCGCTGCCGTCGTCACCGTGGATCTGGGTCACCCCGGCGCCGACGCTCGCGTTCCAGGCGGACAGGAGCGCGGGCCGCCCGGGGTAGGCGAAGCTCAGGCTCCTGACGACGAGAAGGGGCGAGACAGACGCTGGGTTCATGCCTCGACCCTAACGCAAAACCGGCGCGTGCCGCGCTCGTCGGGTCGACGCTCTCAGGACGCCGCGATCACCGGAAAGTCCGTCCCCAGCCACTTCTGATAGAGCTTGTTGAGCTCGCCGTTCGCGCGGTTGCGCGCGACGAACTCGTCGAGCGTCTTCTTGAGCTCGGCCTGGCCGGGCCGCATGGCGATGGCCATGACCTGCTCGCGCACGGTGAACTTCTTCTCGTAGGTGTCGGGCGGCACGCGCTTGGCGATCTGCGCGGCTACGGTGGTGGAACAGCCGATCGCATCGACCTGGCCCGAGATCAGCGCCTGCATGCCCGAGGCATCGTCGTCGAAGCGGCGGATCTCGGTGCCCTCGGGTGCCATGGCGGTCAGCGCCACGTCCTGGACGCTCGCGCGCGCCACCCCGATGCGCCGTCCCTTGAGGTCGGCCGCGCTCTTGATGTCGACCTTCTTCGCGCCGTACAGGATCACGGTGGCGGTCGCATAGGGCGCCGAGAAGTCGACCTGCTTGGCGCGCTCGGGCGTGATCGCGAGCGAGGCCACGAGCAGGTCGACCTTGTTGGTCAGCAGGAACGGGATGCGGTTGGGCCCGGTGACGGGCACGAGGTTGAGCTTGACGCCGAGGTCCTTGGCCAGCAGCCGCGCGACGTCGGCGTCATAGCCGTCAGGCTGGTTCTGCGCATTGGTGGTGCCGTAGGGCGGAAAGTCCACGAGCAGCCCGACCGTGAGCTGGCCCTTCTTCTGGATTTCCGCGGCGCTTTGCGCCACGGCGGCACCGGACAGGCCGGCCATGGCGGCGCCGGCCGCGACCGCCAGCAGTTGCCGGCGCGACATCGAATCGAACATGTGAGTCTCCTTGTTAATTGGTCGGCGAGTACGGGAGAAAAGCGAGGCGGCCCCGTCACATCACGCCGAAGGTCTCGAAGGCTTCGACCGTGCTCATCCCGTTGCGGATGGCGGTGCGCACCGCGTTCTCGGTGCTGGCCTTCTCGAGCGCGCGGCGGAAGGCCTCGACCTCGGCCTCCCTCGGCACGATCAGCACGCCGTCCTGGTCGCCGAAGACGATGTCGCCCGGACGCACGCGCACGCCCTGGATCTCCACCGGCACGCGGTAGTCGACGACCTTGCCGCGCGGGCCCTGGTCCTGCGAATAGCCGCCGAGCGAGAAGACCGGCAGGCCCAGCTCCAGCACCTCGTTGGTGTCGCGCGAGTAGCCGTCGAGCACCGCGCCCGCCGCCTTCAAATGCTGGGCGCGCGTCGTCATGAGCCCGCCCCAGAGCGCGAATTGCGGCGCGCAGCCCGTGGCGACATAGACCTCGTGGGGCTTCAAATCATCGAGCGCCTGGAACAGCAACCCGAAGGGCTGCCGGCTCAGCGGCGTCTTGCCTTCGGGCTCGGAGCGCGCGAAGCAGTTGGTCTCGAGCACCGGCATCGCGCGGCCCGCGATCACCATCGAGCGCTCCACCGGCCGGATGGCGGGCGGCAGGAACTGCCGCAAGAGCCCCATGGTGTCGAGGATGTCGCCCACCGCGGCGGGGAACAGCTTGGTCTTCATGAGCTGGAACAGCTCGTCATCGTCTTTCCACATGCTTGTCTCTTAGTTCGGTCAGCCAGTCGATCAATGGCCTGATTGAACGGGGCAAGGGCCGGGGTCGCAAGCTCTCACCCTATATGATAGGTAGCGATGACCGCCCACCCCTTCGTCCTGGACAAGCTCGAGCGCGTGCCGCTCTCGGAGCAGGCCGTGCAGAGCCTGCTGGGCTACATCGAGCGCTCGCGGCTCGCGCCCGGCGCCGCGCTGCCCGGCGAAGGGCGGCTGGCCGAGATCCTCGGCGTGAGCCGGCCCGTGGTGCGCGAGGCGCTGCGCACGCTCAAGGGCATGGGGGTGGTCGACATCGCCAACGGCAAGAGCCCGATCATCCGGCGCGACCTCGACGCCACCGCGATGTCGATCTACTTCGCGCGCGCGCTGCAGGTGCTCGACAACTCCACCGAGGACCTGATGGCCGTGCGCGCCGCGCTCGAAAGCCAGTCCGCGGCGCTCGCTGCCGCGCGTCTGCAGCCGGCCCAGATCGAGCGCATGACGGCGCTGGTGACCCGCATGCAGGGCTGCCTGCGCGACCCGGTCACCTATGCGGCGCTCGACACCGAGCTGCACGTCGAGATCGCGCGCGCCAGCGGCAACCCCTTGCTGTGGCAGATGATCGGCTCGATCCGCGCGTCGCTGGAATCGCTGTCGCGCCAGGGCATGGAACGGCGCAAGACGCGCAAGAGCCTGCAGCAGGTGCAGGACGGCCACGCCGAACTCGTGGCCCGCATCTGCGAGGGCGACGTGGCCGGCGCCGCGGCCGCCATGCAGGCCCACATGGCGGCGGCGCTGCATGCGCTGCTGCGCGAACCTCAGGCGTGATCGGTCGAGCGCGTCACCGCTTCCCAGGCATCGATCTCATCGGACATCGCCGCGAGCCTGGCGCGCACGAGCCCCAGCGCATCGGTGCCCAGCAGCAGATGCGCCGGCGGATTCGGCGCCTCGACCAGCGCGAGCAGCGCCTGCGCCGCCTTCGCAGGGTCGCCGGTCTGCGCCCCGCTCTTGGCCTGCCTGGCCTCGCGGATGGGATCGAAGAGCGCGTCGTAGTCCGCGATGCTGCGTTCCGATCGCACCATCGAGCGCCCGGCCCAGTCGGTGCGGAACGAGCCCGGCGCGACGGCGGTGACATGGATGCCGAAGCCCGCGACTTCCTTGCCGAGCACCTCGGAAATGCCCTCGAGCGCGAACTTGCTGCCGCAGTAGTAGGCGATGCCGGGCATGGTGATGAAGCCGCCCATCGAGGTGATGTTGACGATGTGGCCGCGGCGGCGCGCGCGCATCGAGGGCAGCACGGACTTGATCATCGCGACCGCGCCGAAGACGTTCACGTCGAACTGGCGTTGCATCTCGGCCAGGCTGGACTCCTCGAGCGTGCCCTCGTGCCCGTAGCCCGCGTTGTTGACCAGCACGTCGATGGGCCCGTGCTCGGCGAGCAGCTGGGGAACGGAACGCTCGATCGCGTCGAAGTCGGTGACGTCGAGCACCACGGCATGCGATCGGCCGGGCGCGCTGCGCTCGAAGGCTTCCTTGTTGCTTTCGCTCCTGACGGTGCCGAGCACCGTGTGCCCTTGCGCGAGGGCGGCCGCGGCGAAGGCTTTTCCGAATCCCGAATTGACGCCCGTGATGAGGAAGGTTTTGAGTGATGTCTGGGTCATGGTCGGCTCCTTGAAGATCAGGCACCGATCGTAGAAATCGCAGCACGGTCGCGATATGCCGAGTCGCACACATGGCTTGCCTAAAACTGCAAAGCCGTGGACCCGGCGGCCCGGCTGTGGCAGATTCGCGGCTCCCATGAACGACGCTCGTCCACGCAACGCACCGCCCAAGGTCTCCCCTGTGCAGCGGCAGATGGTCGACCTGGTGCAGCCCCTGGCGCCGATCGAAGGCTACAACCTGACCGTGCTGCCCGATGTCCGGATCCTGCGCTCCGACCGGCCGTTGGCCCGCGCACCGGTGCTCTACGAGCCCGGCATCGTCATCGTGCTGCAGGGCCGCAAGCGCGGCTTCCTCGGCGACGAGGTCTATCTCTACGACGCGCAGCACTACCTGGCCGTGTCGGTCCCCGTTCCCTTCTCGATGGACACCGACGCCTCGGCGCAGGAGCCGCTGCTGGCGATCTACTTCCGCCTCGACTTCCAGGTCGCAGCGGAACTGATGATGAAGCTCGACGAGCACGGGTTGGCCGAAGGCGCGGCCCCCAGGGGCCTGATGTCGACCCCGATGGACGAGCGCCTGGCCCGCGCCGTGCTGCGCTTTCTGGAAGCGATGAATTCGCCGCTCGAGGCGCCGATCCTCGGCCCCGACCTGGTTCGCGAGATCTACTTCCGCGTTCTCACCGGCGAGCAGGGCAGCGCCATCCGGGCCTCGCTCACGCGCCAGGGCCACTTCGGCAAGATCGCGAAGGCCATCCGCACCATCCATGCGCGCTTCGACCAGAAGCTCGACATCGACGGTCTCGCCGACGAGGCCGGCATGAGCCCCACCTCCTTCCATGCGCACTTCAGGGCCGTCACGTCGACCTCGCCGATCCAGTACCTGAAGACCACGCGCCTGCACCAGGCGCGGCTGATCATGGCCCGCCACCAGGTCACGGCCGCGCATGCCAGCGCGCAGGTGGGCTACGAAAGCCCCTCGCAGTTCAGCCGCGAGTTCAAGCGCATGTTCGGCCGTGGCCCGGCCGAGGAGGCCGCGCGCATGCGCGAAGCCTTCGCGCGGCCCGATCCCTCGCCGCATGTGCTGTACGTGGCCGCGCACTGAAAGCCATGGGGCGTCTTTCAGCCTGACCTGTCGGCCAGCTTACTGAGGGCTCGTTGTCCGCCCCTGCCCCGTGGCCTGCGTGTTGGGGTTCTCGCCCGCCTTCGAACCCATCGACGAACCAGTGCCGGGGCGCGCCTTCTGGTTCGACGCCTTGCCCTGCGGATTCAGGTTGCCACCCGACATCGAGTTGCCCTGGCTGGTGGCGGAAGGCTGGGTGGTGGCCGAGGTCCCGCCTTTCTTCGGTTGCGTCGCGACACTGTCCGAGCTGTTCAGGCCCGGACCGCCGCCGCCGCTGCCACCAGACTGGGCCAGGGCGGGCACGACGGCCAAAGCAAAACCGCTGGCGCAAAGGATTCGGGTGATTCGGTTCATGAAGAAGTCTTTCCTGAAGTGGTGAAAAGAAGACTTCAATGAACCGCCTTGCCGCATCGGCCCGGGTGGGGCATCCGCGCCCTCCCCTGTCAGCCAATGCGCATCCCCGCGCGACCCACGCCATGAACCGCCGGTTTCCTACGGCCGCCGAGGGAGGGCGCGGGCACGGTGTCGACCATGGCCTCTTCCTCGACCCGCACCGTCCGCTCGCCCGGTCTTCTTCGCCTGTGCAAGGACGCCGTGATGGCATGGATCGACGATTTCGCGCCGAGCATGGGCGCGGCGATCTCGTACTACACGATGTTCTCGCTGGCGCCATTGCTGGTGATCGTGATCGCGGTGGCCGGCACGCTGTTCGGCGCCGAAGCCGTACAGGGCCAGATCGCGGCGCAGCTCTCGGGCCTGATCGGCGCGGAAGGCGCACTGGCGGTGCAGGGGCTGATCCGAAGCGCCAGCGAACCCTCGCGCGGCCTGGTGGCCGGCGCGATCAGCATCGTCGTGCTGGTGGTCGGCGCCACCACGGTCTTCGCCGAACTGCAGAGCGCGCTCGACCGCATCTGGCATGTGCCCGAGCGCGTGAAGCCGCAGGGCGTGTGGGGCATTCTGCGCGCGCGCGTGCTGTCGTTCGGACTGATCCTCGGCCTCGCGTTCCTGCTCATGGTCTCGCTCGTGGTGAGCGCGGCGCTCGCCGCGCTGGGAAGCTGGAGCGCCGCGCTGCTGCCGGGATGGGAGGCGCTGCTGCAGGGCGTCAACATCCTCGTCTCGCTCGCGATCCTCACCGTGCTGTTTGCGATGATCTTCAAGTTCATGCCGAGCGCGCCCATTGCCTGGCGCGACGTGTGGGTCGGCGCCGGCGTGACTGCCGTGCTGTTCGAGATCGGCAAGGTGCTGATCGGCCTGTACCTCGGCAAGAGCGGCGTCAACGAATCCTTCGCGGCCGCGGGCTCGTTGGTGGTGCTCCTGGCCTGGGTCTACTACGCGGCGCAGATCTTCCTGCTGGGCGCGGAGTTCACCAAGGTCTATGCCAATGCCCATGGGTCGGTGGCCGCGGGCAAGGCGCAGGCGGCCACGGAGGAAGCCGCGCGGCAGGCGGAGGCTGGCACGGACAGCCAGGTCGCGACCGGTCGCGCGCCGCCCGAGCCTGTCCGTCGCGCGCCGCGCCGGCTGGCATCGCCACTGGCCATGTTCGCCGGCGGCGCGCTGTTCATGGCGCTGGCGATGCGCCGCACGCGGCGGATCAGGCCGGCACGGGCACCGCGAAGCTAGCGGCGCCCGACATCGCGAGTGCGGCGGGCGACTTGCGCGCCGCTCTCCGGCGGCTCACGTAGTCGGGATGGAAGCAGCGCCGGCTGCCATCCTCGAAAGCCACCGTGACCATCCCGTCGGTCGAGGACACGACGACGCCGGCGCCGAAGCGCTTGACCTTCACGGGATCGCTCTCGGCGAAGGGCATGCGCTCGCGCGTCGCGGCTTTCGCGACCTTGGCGGTTTGCTCGCTCACCACGATGGGCTGCGCCATCGCGGCCTCGTGCGCCGCGATGCGCCGGCAGTTGTCGCAGGTGCCGCAGCGCTTCGCCGTGGCCGAGGGATCGAGGTCGTCGAGCAGCAGTTGCCAGCGGCACTGGCCCGACTGCGCATAGGCCAGCATGCGCTCGAGGGTCTCGCGGTCCTGCTCGCGCCGCGCCTTGTAGCCGTCGAGCATGGCGCCGAAGTCGGCGCGCTCGGCCATCGCCTGGCGCAGCGCGATGCGTCCGCGCCGGTCGATGGCGAGCAGCTTCTGCTGCCGCAGCAAGGCGATTGCCGCCTGCATGCGCGTGCGCGGACGCTCCAGCGCGTCGAGCAGGTTCGCGGCGGTCCAGCCCTCGGGCGTTGGTGGCTCCGCGAGCAGTTGCCGGTACACGGCATCGAGGTCCTCGAGCTGCGGATAGCGGCCCGCGAGAAAGAATTGCTGCACCGATCGGTCCTTGGCGTGGAACAGCAGCACGCAGCGCGCGCGCTCGCCGTCGCGGCCCGCGCGACCGGCCTCCTGGTAGTAGGCATGCAGGCTCGAGGGCATCTGGCAATGCACGACGAAGCGGATGTCGGGCTTGTCGATGCCCATGCCGAAGGCGTTGGTGGCGACCATCACGCGCGCGCTGCCCGCCATGAACGCTTCCTGCGCCTCGGCGCGCTCGCGCGCACCGAGCTTGCCGTGGTAAAGCGCGACCGATTGATCGGCCGCCTTCAGGGCATCGAAGGCCTCCTGCGCGGCCTTCACCGTGGCAGCGTAGACGATGCCGCTGCCGGCCTCCTCGCGCACCAGTTCGACGATGCGGCGCTGGCGCTCCGGCTCCTGCGTCGTCTGCTCGACCTCGAACCGCAGGTTGGCGCGGTAGGCGCCGGTATCGATCAGGCCGGCGCGCGGAATGCCCAGGTTCTTCATGACATCCGCCGCCACCTCCTCGCCCGCGGTGGCCGTGAGCGCGAGCACGGGCGGGCCGCCGAGCGCGCGGACGGCCGGACCGATCTCGAGGAAGGCGGGCCGGAAGTCGTGGCCCCATTGCGAGATGCAGTGCGCCTCGTCGACCGCCACCAGCGCCACGCGGTGCGCCGATAGCCGGCTCACGAACCCGGGGTCCGCCAACCGCTCGGGCGTGACCAGCACGATGCGCGCGCTGCCATCGTCGATCGCCTGCTCGGCGCGTTCCAGCTCGTCGGCGTTCAATGCGCTGTTAACCTGCACGGCGGTGATGCCCAGCGCCCGCAGCTTGTCGCACTGGTCCTTCATCAACGCGATGAGCGGCGACACCACCAGCGTGCGGCCCTCGAGCAGCAGGGCCGGCAGCTGGTAGCACAGAGACTTGCCGGCGCCGGTGGGCATCACGGCCAGTGTCGAGCGGCCGGCCATCACGCGCTCGATGACCTCGGCCTGGCCCGCGCGCAGGCGGGCATGGCCGAACACCTGGCGCAGCGTGTGCTTGAGGCGCGCGGCCGCATCGGGAACGCCTGGCATCAGGCGGTCTCTTCGTCGTCGTCCTCGCCGTTCTCGTCGGCGAGCTCCTCGGCATTCAGCGTTTCGGGGTCGTCGACGGCGTCGGCGACCTCCGTCGCGGCGTCCGGAAAGACGCCCACGCGGTCGGGCAGGATGTCCGCGTTGGTCGCCGGCTCCTCGCCGCCGTCGATCACGGCGCGGTCGTCGCCCGCGGCATCGCTGCCGCTGTCGCTGGAATCGCTGGGGCCGAGGGCGTCGGCGTCGGTGCCCTTGGGGGCGGTCGGGGCGTGCTCGCCGCCGAGGATGCTGCTGGTTGCCATGTGCGTCGTTTCCTTGGAAGACAGATGCACACAGACTGGGAGCCATCGCGCGCGGCGGAAGTAGGAGATTCGCGCATCCGGGCCGCCATCGATGTCTACGGATGCGGGTCGCCTCGACGGGCGCTTCAGACCGGCGGGTAGCTCCCGGTCCCGTCGGGCCAGCGCGTGAGCACCTCGTGGCCCTCGGGCGTGACGGCCACCATGTGTTCCCACTGGGCCGAGAGCGAGCGGTCCTTCGTCACCACCGTCCAGCCGTCGGGCAGGTGGCGGATCTCGCGCCCGCCCGCGTTGAGCATCGGCTCGATGGTGAACACCATGCCCGGCACGAGCCGCAGGCCCTCGCCGCGGCGTCCGTAGTGCAGCACCTGCAGGTCCTCGTGGTAGACCTGCCCGATGCCGTGGCCGCAGAACTCGCGCACCACGCCGAAGTGCTCGCGCTGCGCCACCGACTGGATCGCATGGCCGACGTCGCCCAGCGTGGCGCCGGGCCTGACGGCGAGGATGCCGGCGCGCATCGCCTCGTAGGTCGTCTCCACCAGCCGGCGCGCGAGCACGCTCGGCGCGCCGACGAAGTACATGCGGCTGGTGTCGCCGAACCATCCGTCCTTGATGACGGCCACGTCGATGTTGACGATGTCGCCCTTCTTCAGGATCTTGTCGGGCGAGGGAATGCCGTGGCAGACCACCTGGTTGACCGAGGTGAGGATGGTCTTCGGATACCCCTGGTAGCCCACGTTGGCCGGGACGAGGCCCTGCACGTTCACGATGTAGTCGTGGCAGATGCGGTCGAGGGTTTCGGTGCTCACGCCCGGCACCACGTGCGGCTCGATCATGGCGAGCACTTCGGCCGCAAGGCGGCCGGCCTGGCGCGCCTTGTCGATCTCTTCGGGGGACTTGATGTGGATGCCGGAAGCCATGGGTGCTCAGTCTTTGCATATACGAAACATATATGAATCATACATGCTTCGTTGCATCCGCCCTCGCCTGGAAGGAGGGGCCGGCGTGACACAGGCGCTGCCTATACTGGCCCGCAGGAGGGGAACATGCTGTCATTCATCCGCCGCCTTTTCGACCGGAAGCCCGGCACCGAACAGGTCGCCCGCTTGCTCCTGCAGGAGCTGCAACGCCTGCTGCCCGACGAGAAGCTGGTCCTCGATCCCGAGCAGTTCCTGATCCGCCGCGCGGACGGCGGCACGGTCTACCTGCACAACCTCTACACCGACTACTGCCAGGCCCGGCCGGCGGAGCGGCGCGAGCAGATCGCGCGCTTCGCGCTGGGCGTCGCGGGCATCGGCAGCGACCGGCCCGCCGACCTCGACGAGGCCAGGCCGCGGCTGCTGCCCATATTGCGGCGCCTCGCCGGCGTGGACCTCGCGCGGATCTCGCATGGCGACTTCTCGAAGAAGCTCGAGGACACCATGGCGTGGACCCCGTTCTCGCCCACACTGGGCGCGGCCGTCGCCATCGACAGCGACCATGCGATCGCGCAACTGAGCCCCGACGACCTCGAGCGCTGGGGCATCGGCTTCGAGCAGGCCTTCGAGATCGCGGTCGACAACCTGCGCCACAAGGCCGCGCCGGCCTTCGGCCAGCTCGCGCCCGGGCTCTACGTGTCGAACTACGGCGACTACTACGACGCGGGCCGCATCTTCCTGCACGAACTGGCCTGGCAGTTGCCGCTCGATGGCGACCCGGTGGCGATGGCGCCGAACCGCACCTGCCTGCTGGTCTGCGGTGCCGGCGATGCGGACGCGCTCGAGAACATGATCGCCACCGCGCGCCGGGTGCTGCGCGAGCAGTCGCGCCCGCTGAGCGCCGAGATGTTCAGGCTGCGCGACAAGACCTGGTCGCTGTGGACCCCGCCCGGCCAGGCTGGCGTGCAGCTCGCGGCGCTGCTGCGCGAAGTAAAGGCGGTCGACTACAACGACCAGCAGGAGGTGCTCGAGAAGGCCCACGTGGAGGCCGGCATCGACGTCTTCGTCGCCAAGCACAGCCTGCTGCGGCGCGAATCCGATGGCGCGCTGGTCAGCTATGCGGTGCTGCCCAAGGGCGTCGACACCTGGCTGCCCGAAGCCGACCTGGTCTTTCTCTGCGAGGTCGCGGGCGAAACCCCGACCATCGTCGCGTGGCCGCATTTCGCCGAGCATGCGGGCCACCTGCTCGAGCGGCTGCCGCTGGCCGTGCCGCGCTGGAAGGTGCTCGGCTATCCCGAGGGCGACTGCCTGCGGCGGCTGCGGGAGCTGGCGACGACGGTGGAGGCCGTGCAATTCCAGTGAGTGGAGCGGCGGCCGCCCCCGCGTTCAGCCCGCCGCATCCTCCGCGCCGTCGAGCAGGCGCGCGGCCTCCTGCAGGTCGGTCGTCTCGAAGCCCTCGGTGAAGTTGGCGAACACCCCCGCGAGCAGATCGCGGCCCTCCTGCGCGCGCTCGCCATCGGCCCACAGCCGCGCCAGGTCCATCGCCACGCGCAGCTCCCACGAGCGCGCGCCCTGCTGGCGGCTGACCGCCAGCGCTTCGTCCAGGCATTGCCGCGCCTGCGCGAGGCGCGGGGTCGGCCCGCCCGACAGCGCGCGCGCCTTCACGCGCAGCAGCTCCGGCAGGTTGTAGAGGTCGCCCTTGGCATGGACCAGCGCGAGCGTGTCGTCCATCAGGGCCAGGGCTTCGTCGTGCCGGCCGGTCATGACCAGGCCTTCCGCGAGCGTGAGGTTGAAGGCCGAGGTCAGCAGCTCGTAGCGCGATTCGCGCAGCTCGACCAGGCAGCCCTGCAGCGCGCGCACGCCCTGCTCCGCATCGCCGCGCCGCACGCAGAGCTCGCCCTTCACGCCGCGGCCCACCGCGAGGTAGGGCGTCAGCGAATGCGATTCGGCGAACGCGATGAAGCTGTCGATGTCGCGCTCGGCGCGCTCGAGATCGCCGGCCCAGAGGTAGACCGACACGGCCCAGATCAGCGCGATGCACAGCGTGACCGGGTGGTTGAGTTCGCGCGCCTCGTCGACCGCGCGCTGCGCCAGCGCCATCGCCTGCGAGGGGTGGCCCTGCAGCCACAGGGTGCGGGCCAGCGAGATGCAGGCGCGGTTGTGGAAGTCGAAGCCCGAATAGATGCTGGTGCCCTGCCGCGACAGCGTCGACCCCGCGATCGCGGCCTCGAGAAAATGACGTGCGCCGGCCTGGTCGCCCAGCAGGTGGTTCGACAGCCCCACGAGCGAATCCGCGATGGCCCGCGCGGTCGGGTCGTCGATCGAGGCCGCCACGCGCGCACAGCGATTCGCATGGCTCAGCGACTCCACGAAATCGCCGATGCGCTCGTGGAAGATCTGCAACCGCGCCAGCAGCTGGACCTGGCTCGCGCCGTCGCCGAGCGCCTCGGCCACCTGCAGGCTGCGCTCGAGCGCATGCCGCACCTCGTCGCTGTTGCCGCGGGTGAACATCTGCGAGAGACCCACGGCCGCCTGCAGATGCATCTCGACCGCGCCGCCGCGCGCGGCGGGCGTGAGTTGGGCCAGCGCGCGCTTCGACCAGCCATGGCACTCGGCCAGCAGCGACATCGCCATGAAGGCCGGCACGGCCGCCACCGCCAGGGAGAGGCCCAGGTCTCGGTCGACGCCGCGGTCGAAGCACCAGGCCAGCGCCGCGCGCACGTTGCCGAGGTCGGCCAGGTCGGAGGCGCGCGCGGTGTCGCCCGAGAAGGCCTCGTGCTCGGCGGCCATGCGCTCGAGCCGCGCGCGGAAGTGCAGCGCATGGCGGCGCGCGCTCGCCTCGGCGGTGTGTGCATCGGCCTTGGCGAGCGCATAGGCGCGCGTGCTCTCGAGCAGGCGGTACTGCGCGGAGCCGCCCGCGCGATGCACCGCGAGCAATGACTTCTCGGCCAGGCTTGCGATCGCGTCGACCACCTGCGCCTGCGTCAACGCCTCGTCGGCCACCACCTGCCGCGCGGCCTCGAGCGAGAAGCGGCCGACGAAGACCGCGAGCCGGCACAGCACCTCGCGCTCGCGCGGGTCGAGCAGCTCGTAGCTCCAGTCCAGCGTGGCCTGCAAGGTCTGGTGGCGCGGTCGGGCCGTGCGCTGGCCGAGCCACGACAGCGCGAGCCGCTCGTCGAGCAGCGCGGCGGTCTGGCGCAGGCCATAGGTGGTCACGCGGCGCGCCGCGAGCTCGATCGCGAGCGCGAGGCCGTCGAGCTTTCTGCAGATGCCCGCGACGACCTGCGCGTCGGCATCGTCGAGCGCCGGCATCGCACCGCTCGCGCCGGCCCGGTCCATGAACAGGCGCGTGGCCGGATACAGCAGCACGTCGCGCGCGAGCAGGCCGGGCTGGTCGGGCGGCGTGGCCAGCGGGTCGAGCGGATGGATGTGCTCGCCCGGCACGCGCAGCGCCTCGCGGCTGGTCGCGAGCAGGTGGATGCCGGGCGCGGCCTGGAAGATGCGCTCGGCCAGCGACGCGGCCGCCGCGATCACGTGCTCGCAGTTGTCGAGGATCAGCAGCATCCGCCGGCCGCGCAGGTAGGCGATGAGGCTGGGCACCGGATCGGCCGAGCGCACCGACAGCCCGAGCATCGAGGCGATGGCGCTCGGCACCAGGCCGGGGTCGGCCAGCATCGAGAGGTCGACGAACACCACCGCGCCGTCGAAGCCGTTCAACATGTCCTGCCCCACGCGGATCGCGACCGAGGTCTTGCCCACGCCGCCCGAGCCCACGATGGTGACGAAGCGGCTCCTGGCGAGTTGCGCGGGAATCGCCGCCAGTTCCTTGGCGCGGCCCAACAGTTCGAGCGGCTGCGCCGGCAGGCCCGGTTCGATCGGCCCCACCGCCGCTGCTGCGTCGGCCCGGACCTCGGCCATGGCCTCGCCGCGCGTGACGCGTGCGACGAAGCAATAGCCGCGGCCCACCACGTTCGACAGGTAGCGCGCGCCGTCCTGGCCGTCGTTCAAGGCCTGCCGCAGCATCGTGATCTGGTAGCGCAGGCTGCCATCGGACACCACCATGCCGGGCCAGGCTCGCGCCATCAGCTCCTGCTTGCTCACGATCGCGTTGGCCTTCGCGACCAGCACCAGCAGCACGTCCATCGCGCGACCGCCGAGCTCCACCGGCTCGCCGTCGCGCGCGAGCAGGCGTTCGCCCACGCGCAGCGTGAAGGGACCGAAGTGGAGGATGTCGTTGGCCGCGAAAGGCGGTGCGTCGCTCATGGCGGAAAGAGGATTTGGGGGCGTCGGGGCGCGCCGAGGATACCCGAGCGACATGCGCCGCGCGCAGGCTCCGTGTCACCCGCGCGCGGCGGATTTGTATGACCGTGTGTCGCGCCGCCTTGCAGGTACTTGCGCATGCGAATCGGCCGATTCTTCACACATGCGGGATACATCGGCTGGCTTCAATCGAGTGGTTTTCACTTCACAGAAACCACGCCATGACCGAACCGATTTCCTCCCTCACGCGCCGCCGCCTGCTCGCCACCTCGATGGCCTTCAGCGCCGCGTCGGCCGCCACCGGCGCCTTCGCCATGCTGCGCCCGCCTTCGGCCACCGGCCCCGACGACACCTCGGTGCGGCCCTTCCGCGTCGCGGTCGATCGCGAGGCCCTCGTCGACCTGCGCCGGCGCCTCGCCGCCACGCGCTGGCCGAGTGCCGAGACCGTGGCCGACACCTCGCAGGGCGTGCGCCTCGCCACCCTGCGTTCGCTGGTGCGCTACTGGGCCACCGACTACGACTGGCGCAAGGGCGAGGCGCGGCTCAATGCCGTGCCGCAGCTCGTGACCACCATCGACGGCCTCGACATCCAGTTCGCCCACATCCGCTCGCGCCACGCCGACGCGATGCCGCTGATCATGACCCACGGCTGGCCCGGCTCCATCTTCGAGCTGCTCAAGGTCGTGGGCCCGCTGACCGACCCCACCGCGCATGGCGGCCGCGCCGAGGACGCATTCCATCTCGTGCTGCCCTCGCTGCCGGGCTTCGGCTTCTCGGGCCAGCCCGAGGCCACCGGCTGGGACTCCAACCACATCGCGCGCGCCTGGGGCGTGCTGATGGCGCGGCTGGGCTACAAGCAGTTCGTCTCGCAGGGCGGCGACTGCGGCTCCGTGATCTCGCACCGCATGGCGATCCAGAAGGTGCCGGGCCTGATCGGCATCCACGTCAACATGCCAGGCACCGTGCCCGCCGAGATCGCCGCCATCCTCGCCGCGGGCGGCCCCGCGCCCGCCGGCCTGCTGCCGAAGGAGCGCGCCGCCTTCGACAAGCTCGACGACTTCTACAGGAACAGTTCGGGCTACTCCGCCATGATGGTCACGCGCCCGCAGACCCTGGGCTACGCCCTCGCCGACTCACCCGTGGGCCAGGCCGCCTGGATCTACGACAAGTTCGCGACCTGGACCTATTCGGGCGGCGTGCCCGAGCGCGTGCTCTCGCGCGACGAGATGCTCGACGACATCTCGCTGTACTGGCTCACCAACAGCGCGACCTCGGCGGCGCAGATCTATTGGGAAGACCACTCGAACAACTTCAACGCGGTCGACATCTCGCTGCCCGCGGCCGTGACCGTGTTTCCGGGCGAGATCTATCAGGCGCCGCGCAGCTGGGCGGACCGGGCCTATCACAAGCTCATCTATTGGAACGAGGTCGACAACGGCGGGCACTTTGCGGCCTGGGAACAGCCGGAGCTGTTCAGTCGCGAGGTGCGGGCGGCGTTCAGGTCGTTGCGCTGAGCCGGGCGCGCGAGCCCTGTCGTCAATCCGCCGCATGCGGACTGGGCCCGCGTTCGACCAGCGTGCGCAGCGCCATCTGCGTGCGCGTTCCTTCCACGCCCTCGACCTCGTGGATGCGCGCCAGCAGCACTTCCAGCGCCTGCGCATCGCGCGTGCGCACTTTCAGCAGGAGGCCGCTGTCGCCGGTGACGATGTGGATTTCCTCGATATCGGGAAGCGATTCGAGCGCCGCGATCTGGCGGGCACGCTTCACGGTGCTGGTGATCACCTGCACGAAGCACAGCAGCGGCCGCCCCAGCTTCGCGCCATCTAGGCGCGCCACGGTCGCGAGGATCACCCCGTCGCGTTTGAGCCGCTTCACCCGCTCATGCACCGCGGGCGCCGACAGGTGAAGCAACTCTCCCAGCGCGGCATAGCTGAGCGTGCTGTCGTTCGCGAGAAGCCCTAACAGTCTTCGGTCGACAGCATCCAGGCGGGCGGGTGCCTTGCTCTCCGGTTGAAGCTGGTTCGTATTTTTGGCCATGGTCCTGAAAGCGCTAGGGCAGCTGAATGATGTTCGGGAGAATAAGCCAAAGACAGAACATCATTCGGTGACCAACATGCCTGCAGCTTCGACCCTTGCCCTTCCTCCCTCGACGTCGGATGGAGCCCCACCCAGCCGCCTGCTCGGAGAGGTGCCACCGGAAGCATGGGTGCGGGTCCTGTCTCGCATGAGTCCGGTCGGCCATTCATCCCGCGAACAACGTCCGGTGGACGTGATCGATCACGCCAGCGCCGAGTCGCTTCGCGCGATCGGCGTGCCCGCACAGGCCCGGCCGCTGGAAGAGGTGATCGACCAGATGCTGGAGGAGATCTACCCCTGGCGTGCGCGCATGGACCATCCCCGGTTCCTGGCCTTCATTCCGGGACCGTCTTCGCCGCTGTCGGCCCTGGGCGACTACTTGACCGCCGTTCACAACGTCCACGCCGGCAGCTGGTTGCAGAGCTCGGGAGCCAGCGTCATCGAAGCGGCGCTCATTCAATGGCTGGCGGCGCAGGTCGGGCTCCCGCCTTCGGCGGGCGGCCTGTTCGTGTCGGGGGGCTCCATGGCCAACCTGACGGCGCTCGCGATGGCACGCGATTTCAAGCTAGAGCCGGCGCAACGCCTGCAAGGCGTGGCCTACGTCTCGGAGCAAACGCATTCATCCGTTGCCAAGGGCCTGAAGATCCTCGGGCTTCTGCCGCATCAGATTCGCCGCATGCCCACCGACGCCGCGTTCCGCATGGACATGACGGCCCTGGCGGCCGCGGTCGAGCAGGATCTATCCGATGGGCTCAGGCCTTTCGCCGTGGTTGCAAGCGCGGGCACGACAAACACCGGCAGCATCGATCCACTGCGACGGATTCGCGCCCTGTGCGATGCGCACGACATGTGGATGCACGTGGATGGCGCGTACGGCGCATCCGCCGCGCTGTCGCCATCGCATCGGGGTTTGCTCGACGGCATCGGCGAGGCCGACAGCCTGAGCTGGGATGCGCACAAGTGGCTGTTCCAGACCTACGGCTGCGGGATGGTCTTCGTGCGGCAGCGCAAGCACCTCTCGCAGGTCTTCCATACCCGCCCCGAATACCTGCTCGATGCGCAGGCCGACACCGACGCCGACCAGATCAATTTCTGGGATCTCGGCGTGGAACTTACGAGACCGGCACGCGCGCTGAAGCTGTGGCTCACCTTGCAGGTGCTGGGCTCGGACGCCATGGGCGAGGCCATTGCGCATGGTTGCCGGTTGGCGACCTGGGCTCAGCACGAGCTCGAGAAGGATCCTCGCTGGGACATCGTGTCGCCCGCACAGCTGGGCATCGTCACCTTCCGCATGACGGATGCGGCCATGAGCCCGGAGGCGCTCGATGCGCTGAACAGCGAGATTTCATCGCGGGCACTTCAGGAGGGCTTTGCGACGGTGTTGACGACGCGCTTGCGACATCGAACCGTGCTGCGAATTTGCGCCATTCATCCGGATGCCACCGAAAGCGACATGCGGGAGACGATCCAGATGCTGTCGTCGTACGCCGATGCGGTACTCGCTTCGGGTGTTCATATCTCCAAATCCTTTTCGTAACGAACCACCGGCCGTGCCCCTTGAGCCGGTCGCTAACAAGGGATGCTTTAATCGCCCGCGATGCGACGTAAGACTGAACAAGGGAACCCCGGCGCGTCTCGATCTATAGCCCTTCTCCGTCCGCACCACACTGACTGTGACAAATCCGCGCCGCCCCCATCGCACCCGCCCCACTCTCCTCTGCCACGGCGTCACGCCACCACCAACGGCAACGTCAACCGCGCCTCCAACCCTCCAGTACGCCGGTTCTGCAGCAACAACTCCCCCTGCATCGACCGCGCCAACCGCCGCGCAATCGCCAGCCCAAGCCCAGACCCAGGCTTGTCCTCCTGCCCCTGCCGCCCCCGCACCCACGGCGCGAACACCGCATCGATCTGCGCCGGCTTGATCCCTGGCCCCGAATCCACCACCGCCAGCACCAGCCGTTGCGCATCGACGTGCGCACACACACGCACGTCGCTGCCATAACGCAACGCGTTGTCGATCAGGTTCGCCAGCACGCGCCGCAACGCGAGCGGGCAGGCGACCACCGGCTGGCCAATGCGGCCGTCGAGCGCGATGGCGCGGCCGGCGTCGCGGTAGCCGCGCACGAGGTTGTCGAGCAGGCCGTCGGCATCGACGCGCTGCAGCGGCTCGGCCACGCTGCGCTGCATGCGCGCGCTGGCGACGCTGGCCTCGACCAGCTCCTGCATCTCGGCAAGATCGCGCTGCATCGCTTCGCGCAGCGTAGGGTCGTCAAGCATCTCGCAGCGCAGGCCCATGCGGGTGAGCGGAGTGCGCAGGTCGTGGGCATACGCGGCCTGCACGTCGAGGTGCTCGGCCTCGCGCTCGACGCGGCGGCGCCGGCCCTTGTTGATGGCACGCGCCAGGCGCGCGATGGCGCGTGGGCCGCTCTCGGGCAGCTCGGGCATGCGGGCATCGCCGCCGTGCGACTCGAGGGCGCGGGCGATGCGCACGGCGCCGGCGCGGTAGGCCAGTAGCTCGAGGCCGAGGAAGGCACCGATCAGCGCGAGCACGACGAGCACGGACACGCCGAGGATCCACAGCAGGCCGTCGTCGATGCCGCAGACCATGGGCGCGAGCGTGGCGGCGTGCGTGTTCTGGCCGAGGGCGGCGAGTGCCAACGCGCGAGCGGCGTACAAGGCCAAGCCCTGCGTGCGCGGGATCGCCTTGGCGGGTGTTTCGGATACGAGGTCGAGGGGTGTCTGAAGGCTTCGGGTCATCTGGAATCTCCTGTCGCCGACGCACCGGCCGGCATGGAAGCGATGACATCACGCGAGGTGGGCCGCCCACCATCGCACCAGCGTTCGCCCAACCCCTACGAAGGTTTGCCTCCGGCATGCGCGCGGCTGGCGCGAGAAGAGACGATGGCGCGGGCGACGAGCCTCAGCGCCGCGCCTCGGCGTCGCGCAAGGCGTGCCGGATCCAGGCCTCGAGCTCGGCGGCGTCGATCGGTTTCTCGATCAGGCACAGCGCGGTGCTGGCGCGCACGCGCTCGCGCGTGTGCGCCGAGGCATAGGCGGTGATGAACAGCGTGGGCACGCGCAGGCCGTCGCGGTCGAGGCGCTCGAGCAACTCGATGCCGTCCATGGTCGCCATGCGTATGTCGCACACGAGGCAGCGGGTCTGCCGCTGCAGGCCCGAGGCCAGGAATTCCGATGCCGATTCGAACGCGCGCGCCTCCCAGCCGAACGAGCGCACCAGGCTGCTGGTGGCGGCGCGCACGAAGGGGTCGTCGTCGACGATGGAAACGAGATCGATGGCTGACAGGGACAAGAGGCTTCCCGTTCTCTACCGGGCTTAGGACGAAGGCGCAGGACACGCGGGCACGACCCGGGCTTGCAGAATACCGGCGGCACGGCGCGGCGCCATCATCTCTAGGTATGGTGCGCGACGGCCGGCTGCGCGCGCGGCAGGCCCTGCACGACGCCGAGCGCTTCCATCTTGCGCACCAACTCGGCGACCGAGCGCGATTCCATCTTGCGCATGGCCTGGCCGCGGTGGATCTTCGCGGTGATCTCGGCAATGCCCATGCGGTCGGCGATCTGCTTGTTCATGAGGCCCGAGGCCACGTGCTGCACCACCTCGCGCTCGCGCGGCGTGAGCAGGGCCCAGCAGTCGCGCGAGGCCTGGAGCGCGCGGTCGGTGTCGAGCCGCCTGGCATCGGCATCGAGCGCGGCGGCCACGGCGTCGAGCATGTCCTGGTCGCGAAAGGGCTTGGTGAGGAAATCGACGGCGCCGGCCTTCATGGCGCGCACGGTCATCGCGATGTCGCCATGGCCGGTCATGAAGATGATCGGCATGTGCGGCCGGCCGGCATCGCGCAGGGCCTGCTGGAACGCGAGGCCGCTCTGGCCGCGCAGCCGCACGTCGAGCACCAGGCACGAAGGCCCGGGCGCGCGCGGTGCGGCCTGGAACTCCTCGGTGGTGGCGAAGGCGCGCACCTCGAGGTCAACTGAGCGCAGCAGGCTGCCGATGGCGGCGCGCACCAGGTCGTCGTCGTCGACGACGAACACCACGCGCGCGTCGCCGGCCAGCGGGGCGCCCGGGGGTCTGGTGAGGAGGCTTTGGGAAGAGGTCATGGGGCGAGGCCAGGTTCGGACAGGGGCAAGGTGAAGACGGCGCGCGTGCCCGCGGGCTCGCGCCGCGACAGCGACAAGGTGCCGCCATGCGCGTCGAGGATCGACTTGCAGATCGCCAGGCCCATGCCCATGCCGTCGGCCTTGGTCGTGAACAGCGGCTTCAGCAGGTGCTCGCCCGCTTCTTCGCCGATGCCGGTGCCGGCGTCGTCCACGGCCACGCGCACGCGGCCCTCGCCACCACCACCATCATCTCTGCCGCAGCTCAGGCACAGCGGACGCGGGCCCGGCGGCAGCAACGCCATGGCCTCGGCACCATTCATCAGCAGGTTGACCACCACCTGCTGCAGCTGCACGCGGTCGCCATGCACGAGCACGGCGGCCTCCAGGCCGCGCAGCTCGAGCGCCACGCCGAGCGTGTCGAGCGGGCCGGCCACCAGCACGGCCGCTTCGCGCAGGGCCTCGTTGAGGTCGAAGGCCGCGAGCCGCGGCTCGGCATTGCGTGCCTTGGCGCGCAGGGCCTGGATGATGCTGCGGGCGCGCAGCGCGCTCTTGCCGATGTGGGCGAGCATCTCGCGCGCTTCTGCGATGTCGGGCGGGCTGCGGTCGAGCCAGCGCAGGGCGGCGCTCGCGGAGGTGTCGACGGCGGCGATCGGCTGGCCGACCTCATGCACGATCGACGCGACCAGTTCGCCCATGGCCTTGAGCCGGGTGGCGCGCTCGAGGTCGGTGAGCGCGCCGCGCAACTGCTCCTCGGCGCGGGCGCGCTGGCGGTTCTGGTCGAGCAACTCCTCGTACAGGCGCGCGTTCTCGAGCGCGAAGGCGGCCTGCGAGGCGATCACCTCGAGCACCTCGGCCTTGGCCGGCGTGAACACGTGCGAGGCGAGGTTGTTCTCGAGGTAGAGCACGCCGACCAGGCGCGCATGGCGCATCAGCGGCACGCACAGCACCGAGCGCGGCCGGCGCCGGCGGATGTAGTCGTCCTGCGCGAGCGAAGCGTTCTCGCGCGCATCGTCGATCACCATGTGCTGCTGGGTGCGCGCGACGGCCTGCACGATGCCGAGCGGCAGAACCTCGGGGCCGAAGGCCGCGGCCTCGTGCGTGACGGCGATCGTGCCGTCGACCACCGAGGCCCGCGCGCGCAGCTGCCAGGCCTCCTCGCGCAGCAGCGCCAGCGTGCCCTGCTCGGCGCCGGCGTTCTCGAGCGCGGTGCGCAGCAGGGTGTCGACCAGGCGCTCGGGCACGATCTCGCTGGCCAGCGCGTTCGAGATGCGCAGCACGGCCTGCGCGTCGAGCGCCTGCAGCCGGCTGCCGGCGCCCACCTGCTCGTCGCTCTCGAACAGGCCCGGGTATTCGGCCTGCAGCCGCCGCACCTTGGCCATGGCGCCCCAGCGCTGCCAGGCGCCGCGCGCATGCCGCAGGTTGCCGTAGGCCGACAGCTCGTCGCCGCGCGCCGCATGGAAGGCACCGGCACGTTCGGCCGCCAGCGCCTCCACCTGCGTGAAGCCGTGGCGACGCGCATGCGTCACGGCGCGCGCATAGGCCTCGACGGCGGCCGCGGGATCGCCGTCGATGCGCAGGCGCTCGGCGCGCACCAGCTCGTGCCGCGCGAGGAAGTTGCCCGGGCAGGCCAGGGCCCAGGTCTCGAGCTGGGCCAGGTCGCGCCGCAGCGCGGCCTGCTGCGCGGCGTCGCGTTCGGGCAGGGCGAGCAGCGCCAGCGCGCCGTAGAACGGCAGGTCGCCGCTCTCGGCGAAGGTGCGTGCCGAATCAGCGCAGGCCTCGGCGCGGCGGCGCGCCTCGAGGGCGTCGTCGAGCCGGCCGAACAGCAGCGCGGCCTGCAGGCGGTAGACCCAGAACGCGAAGTCCACCAGCGTCGCGGGATCGCCCTCGCGCGGCACGCGCGGCTGCGCCTGCGGGTCGCCGTCGCTGCCGTCCTGCAGTTGCGACAGCAGCTGCTTCTGCGCGAGCAGCGCATCGATCACGAGCTGGAAGTTGGCGTCGCGCGCGATCGCCAGGCCGCGCTCGACCGTGTCGCGCACGTCGCCCAGCAGCTCGCCCGCGAACAGCATGCCCGTGGCCTGGTTGCGCCCGCAGTAGATCGCGAAGGTGTGGTCGCCGCTCGCCACGGCGAGCTCGTAGGCGCGCCGGATGTAGTCGCGCGCCGCGCGCGCGGGCTGCGACCACGGAACGACCATGGTGCCGAAGGTCATGTAGACCCGGCCGCGGTAGCGCGCGAGGCCACGCTCGTCGACCAGGTGCAGCGCGAGCGCGCCGAACTCGCGCGCCGTGGCGTAGTCGCCGTAGCGCACGCCGAACACCTGGGTCATGCAGACGTAGCCGTCGGCCGAGGCATCGGCATGGCCGTGCGCGATGCCCAGCCGCGCCATGTGCAGCAGGATCAGGTCGACCAGGTTCTGGTCGGTGTAGAGCGCGGGCGGGATCAGGTCGGCAAAGATGTCGGTGATGGCACGGCGCAGCGGGTCGGCCACGATCGGCAGTTGCCGGAAGGCGGCCATGCCGTGGCGCTCGATCCAGGCCTGCAGCGCCGCATGCTCGCGGTCCACCGCGGCGGCATCGGGCTGGCGCGGCAGTTCGATGCCGGCCTTGCGCAGGAAGGCCAGGCCGACGTCGAGCGCGCGGTCGAAGCGGCCCAGCGTGGTGTAGAGCGCCGCGCGCAGGCGCGTGAGATCGGCGCCGAAGACGCCTTCGCCCGCGACCTGCTCCAGGGCCGCCAAACGTGCCTCGGCCAGTTCGAGCGCACCGGTCATGAACTCGGCCTCGCCGCACAGGGCGCGTGCATGCAGGCCATCCTCGCTCGCGTCGTCTTCGCCCAGGAAGGCCAGCGCGGCGCGGAAGAAGCCGAGCGCCGAGTGATGGGCGGTGGCGGCCTTGGCCTGCCGGCCGGCCTCGAGGTTGAGCCGCGCGAAGGCGCGGCGCTCCTCGGGCGCGTCGACGGCCGGTCGCGCGAGGCTGGCCTGCACGGCGAGCGTGAAGCGCTGCGACGGCGCGCCCTGATGCATACCCTGATTCGCGAGCTGGCGGCGCACGATCTGAAGGTGCAGGCCCGGACGCTCGCCGGCCGCGAGCGAGAGGTAGGCGGCCTCGCGGATGCGGTCGTGCCAGAACACCCAGTCCTCGCCCTCGCGGTGCACGCTGCCGGCTTCGTGCGCGGGCTCGAGCACCGCATCGAGCGCACGGGCCGACCCGGGGCCGGGCGCCAGGCCCATGGCCACCGCGAGCGATTCGGTCGAGGCGCGGTGGCCGAGGCAGGCCAAGACGCGCAGCGCCGCCTGCGCTGACGCGGGCAGCAGCTCGAAGCGCCGCGCCATCAGCTCGGCCACGTTGTCCACGCCCGGATGCGAGGCGAGGCGCTCGAGGCTCCAGCGCCATGAGGCGCCATCCGCGTCGTAGACGAGCACGCCGTCGTCGGCCAGCAGGTGCAGCAGGTGGTGCGCGAAGAGCGGATTGCGGCCGGTCTTGTGGCCGATGGCGCGTGCCAGTTCGTCGACCTCGCCGGGTGCCTGCTGCAGCGCCTGCGCGATCATCTCGCGCAGCGCGGCTTCGTCGAGCGGGCCGAGTTCGATGCGCGCGGCGCCGGGCACCTGCGCGAGCGGGCCGGCGCGCAGCGGATGGTCCTCGGCCACCTCGCCCGCGCGATAGGCCCCCACCAGCAGCAGGGCCGCGTCATCGTGCTGGTGCAGCAGGCGCTCGAGCACCTGCAGCGTGCCGGCATCGGCCCATTGCAGGTCGTCGAGCAGGATCACGAGCGGCCGCGCCGAACTCGCGAAACAGGCCAGCAGCCGCGCCATGCCCTGCAGCACGCGTTCGCGCTCGAGGCCGGGGGCGGCGTCGGGCGCATCGGGCGGCTCGGGCTGCGCGCCAAGCACGACGGCGAGCGCGGGCAGCAGGCCCGCGAGGGTGCGGTCGACCGGCTTGGCCGCGGCGGCGATGCGGCGGCGCCAGAGCGCGAACGCGTCCTCGGCGCAACCGAGCACGAACTGCAGCAGCTGCTCGAGCACGTCGACCACCAGCGCATAGGGCCGGCCGCGGCGCCCCTCCTCGCTCTTGGCCGTGGCCAGCAGCGGCGCGCACGATTGCTGCATGCGCAGCATGGCCTCGCGCAGCAGCGTGGACTTGCCGATGCCCGAGTGGCCCGAGACCCAGGCGACGCGCGAGCGCGCATCGAGCGCAACGCCGCGGTACAGCGCGAGCAGGGCCTCGAGCTCGGCATCGCGGCCCAGCACGCGCGTGAGGCGGGGCAGCCGGCGCAGCGCCGAGTGGGCATCGAGCGCGAAGCGCGGGATGGCGCCGCGCTCGCGCAGCAGGGTGTCGCAGCGGCGCAGGTCGGCCAGCACGCCGGCGGCGTCCGCGTAGCGCTGCTCGGGCGCTTTCTCGAGCAGCTTCATGATCAGCAGCGAGAGCTGTTCGGGCACATCCGCCACCAGCTCGCCCGGCGCGCGCGCGGTGCGGGTCGCATGCGCATGGACGCGCGCCGCGGCATCCTCGCCCTGGAACGGCGGGCGGCCCGTCAGCAGTTCGTAGAGCACGCAGCCCAGCGAATAGAGATCGGCGCGCGCGTCCACGCGCAGGTTCATGCGCGCGCCCAGCTCGGGCGCCATGTAGTGGAAGCAGTCCTCGTCCCAGGCGGCCTCATCGTGATCGGGCGCGGCCTCGGCGTCCGCCAGGGTGGCGGCATGGCCGAAGCCGGTGAGGCAGGCCCGGCCGTCGGGCGCGAGCAGCAGGCGGTCGGGCGTGATCGCGCGGTGCAGCACGCCGGCCGCGTGCATCGCGCCGACGGCGGCGACCAGCCGCAGCGCGAGATCGAGGAAGGCGGCCGTGTCGCTGGCGCGGGGGCCGCTGCCGCGCAGGGTCTCGCCGCCCGGGTCGCGCAGCACCAGCAGCGCGCCTTCGCCGTGCGGCATCAGCGCGACGGGGAGCGCGGCCCAGTCGTCGCGCAGCACATGGCGCAGGCCGTACTCGCGCTGCAGCGATGCCGCCGCGGCCGGCGTGGCCTGGCCCCGGCCCGCGACCAGCGAGGTGGGCCCGGCGCCCGCGCGCGCGCGTTCGAGCCGCGGCATGCCGCCGCTGAGCTCGCGAAAGTCCTGGAACCGCATTTCCGGCGGATGGGCCGGCCCTTCGGGTGGATCGGACGCCGCCGCGCTGTCACGTGTCCCGAGTTCCTGATCCTGCATGGTGTGAGCCTCCTGCCGGCTGCTTCCGACTGACGGCCTCGATTGGAACCGCGCTGGCCGCGCGAGAGCGGCGACTGGCGTTGGCGGGTGTTAGGCGTTGTTAGGCGACGGCGCGGAAGCGGGTTTTTGTCGTCGCGGCATGAAAAGTAATGTGCTCATGGGCGGCCTGGACACACAGGCATACAGAGGCCGGCGGGCACTCGCGGGGGCACCCCTAGATTCAGCGCCATCGGCCGATGCCGACCACCCTCCTCCCCCTGTTCAAGCAAGGAAAGACACCATGACCCCGATCTCCCGCCGCCTCGGCGCCCCCCTCCTCGCCGCCGCCTTCGGCCTCGCCGCTCTCGCACCGCTGGCCACTTTCGCGCAGCCCGCGCCCGGCGCGCAGCCGCCCAAGCCCACCATCGTGCTGGTGCATGGCGCCTTCGCCGATTCCTCGAGCTGGGACGGCGTGGTGCGCGATCTGCAGAAACGCCACTACCCCGTGATCGCGGCCGCCAACCCGCTGCGCGGGCCGGCTTCCGACGCGGCCTCGGTCGCCGCCGTGGTCGATTCGGTGAAGGGGCCCGTGGTGCTCGTGGGCCACTCGTACGGCGGCTCGGTCATCACGGCGGCCGCCAACGGCAAGCCCAACGTGAAGGCACTGGTCTACGTGGCGGCCTTCGCGCCCGAGGCCGGCGAAACCGCGCTCGGCCTCACCGGCAAGTTCCCGGGCAGCACGCTCGGCCCGACGCTCGCGCCGCCGGTGCCGCTGGCCGACGGCGGCAAGGACCTCTACATCGACCAGGGCAAGTTTCCCGCGCAGTTTGCCGCCGACGTGCCGCTGGCCCAGGCGCGCCTGATGGCCGTGGGCCAGCGCCCGATCGCCGAGGCCGCGCTCAACGAGCCCGCGCAGACGCCGGCCTGGAAGTCGGTGCCCTCGTGGTTCGTCTATGGCGACCGCGACAAGAACATTCCGCCGGCCGCGATGGCTTTCATGGCCGAGCGCGCGCATGCGAAGAAGACGGTGGTGGTCAAGGGTGCCTCGCATGTGGTGATGACCTCGCAGCCCGCGGCGGTAGCGCGCGTGATCGTCGAGGCCGCGGGCGGTTGAGAAGGAGCACGGCATGAACCACATGAACAACGCAAAAAAACACTAACGGCGCGAAGACGGCACTGGTCTTCGGCGGGGCACGCGGCATCGGGGCCGCCACCGTGCAGCGCCTCGCGGCCGACGGCCATGCCGTGGCCTTCACCTACGTGTCGCGCCCCGACAAGGCCCGTGAACTCGTGGCCACGGTGGAGGCCGGCGGCACACAGGCGCTGGCGATCGAGGCGGACAGCGCCGATCCCGCGGCGATCCGGCAGGCCGTGGCGCACGCGGTCGAGCGCTTCGGCGCCATCGACGTGCTGGTGGTCAACGCCGGCCTGCTGCGCATGGGCACCATCGACACGGTGAGCCTCGAGGACCTCGACCGCATGCTCGACGTGAACGTACGCGGCGTCTACCTCGCGATCCAGGCGGCGCTGCCGCACCTGCGCGACGGCGCGCGCGTCATCACGATCGGCAGCAACGTGGCAATCCGCACCGGCCTGGCCGGCGCGAGCGTCTACCAGCTGACGAAGACCGCGGTCGCTGGCCTGGTCAAGGGCGTGGCGCTGGATCTCGCGCCGCGCGGCATCACGGTCAACAACGTGCAGCCCGGTCCGACCGACACCGACATGAATGCCGGTGCGATCGACGCACTGGCCGGCATGAGCCCGCTCAAGCGGGTCGCGCAGCCGCGCGAGATCGCGGGCCTGATCGCCTACCTGGCGAGCGACGAAGCCCGCTATGTGACCGGCGCGAGCTTCACGATCGACGGCGGGCTCACGCTCTGAAGACCGCGGCGCGACTTCATTCGAGCTGGATGTCGGCCCGCTTGATCAGCGCATTCCAGCGCGCCTCTTCCGCCGCGATGTGCGCGCCGACCTGCGCCGTGGTCGCGGGCCGCGACAGTTCGACGCCGCCCACGGGCTTGACCTTGCCGTAGAAGGCGTCGCTGGCCACGACCTTGTTGGCGGCGGCGTTGAGCTTGGCGAGCACGTCGCTCGGCGTCTTCTTCGGGCCGACGAGCACGAAGTTGACCGTGGCCTTGAAGCCCGGCATGCCCGACTCCTCCATGGTGGGCAGCTCGGGATAGGCCGGGTCGCGCTGGCTGGCGGCCAGGCCGAAGGCCTTGAGCTTGCCGGCGCGCACGTAGTCCATGGTGCCGGTCGGCAGGAAGGCGTAGGTCACGCGGTCGCTTATGAGGTCGAGCTGGACCTGGTTGGCGCCCTTGTAGGGCACGTGCAGGGTCTTGACGCCGAGCTCCTTGTTGAACATCTCGGCCATCAGGTGGATCGGCGTCGAGATGCCCGAGGAGCCATAGGAGTACTTCGACGGGTCGGCCTTGAGCAGCGCCATGAACTCCTTGAGCGTGGTGGCCGGCACGTGGGGCGCGGTCACGAGCATGAAGTTGATGGTCAGCACGTCGGACACCGGCGCGAAGTCGCCCACGCCCTGGTAGGGCAGGCTGGCGCGCAGCGAGGGCGCGACCACGGCCGGCAGGTTGGCGAAGAACAAGGTGTAGCCGTCGGGCGCCGCGCGCGACACGTAGCTGCCGGCGATGGTCTGGTTGGCGCCGGGCTTGTTGTCGACCAGCACCGGCGTGTTGAGCGCGAGCGAGAACTCGCTGGCGAAGGCGCGCGCGACGATGTCGGTGGGGCTGCCCGCCACGAACGGGACCACGAGGGTCACGGGCTTGGCGGGAAAACCCTGGGCCAGCGCCGCGGCGGGCCCGAGGGCCAGCGCGAGCGATCCGGCCAGCCGTCGAAGGAAGGTCTTGCGCGAAATGAAGGGTGGCATGTCGTCTCCGTTGTTCTGCGATGTCCGCGGCGGGCTTGCCCGGGCCCTGCGCAGAATATCGAGCACCCCCGCGGCGTGCGCTCGGGGCGGCGCGCGAAAGTTCAACCCATGAAATTCCGCTGTCCGGGGTCGGGCCGGGGCGCGGGCCGGACGGCTATCGTCCAACGCAGCATGACGACATCCTCGACACCGCGGCTTTCGCCGCCGCTTCCGCCCGGCGCCTGCGACTGCCACACGCACGTCTTCCTCGACGAGCGCGAGTTTCCCTTGCTGCCCGCGCGCCGCTACACGCCGCCGCCGGCATCGATCGAGGCGCTGGCGCAATGGCATGACACGCTCGGCATCGCGCGCGTGGTGATCGTGCAGCCCAGCGTCTACGGGCTCGACAACGCGGCGACGCTGCAGGCATTGCGACAACTGGACCCGGCGCGGGCACGCGGCGTGGCGGTGATCGACGACGCCACCACCGACACGCAGTTGCGGATGCTGGACGCGGCCGGCGTTCGCGGCGTGCGCGTGAACCTCGAGATCGACCGCGAGGGGGATGCCCGCCGCGCCACCGCGCAGCTCCGGCGCACGGCCGAACGCGTGGCGCCGCTGGGCTGGCATGTGCAGGTCTATGCGAACCTGCCGCTGCTGGCCGGTTGCGCCGCGGCGATCCGCGAACTGCCGGTGCCGGTGGTGCTCGATCACTACGCGGGCGCGCAGGCGGCGGACGGGCCCGACACGCCGGCGCTGGCCGCGGTGCTCGCGCTCGTCGAGGAAGGGAAGGCCTACGTCAAACTCTCGGCGCCCTACCGCTGCAGCACGCTGCCCGGCCATGCCGACATGGAAGCGCTGGCGCGCCGCTTCATCGGCTGCAACCCCGAACGCATGCTGTGGGGCAGCGACTGGCCGCATCCGCAGCCGGGCGCGGCCGCCTCGGCCACCGAGGTCAGCGCGCCGCACGCGGTCGACAACGCCGGCGTGCTCGCGCAGTTGCGGCGGTGGTCGCCGGACGCGCGGACCTTCGATCGCATCCTCGTGGACAACCCGGCGCGGCTCTATGGCTTCGACGGCGACTGAGGAGCGAGCCGCGGTGTCTTCGCTGATCGCGCGCATCGCTCCATCGCAGAATGCATGGTTCGCGCCCGCCGCGCCCCTGTCCGGTGGGCCTCCCCCGCATCTGCCCGAGGAAGCACCGCCCATGGACATCGACCAGCCGACCCTCCAGGACGCACCCAGCGCCACCGAACGCCCCGGCACGCGCAGCCTGGGCCGCGCGATCAAGCTGATGCGCGTGGTCGCCTCGCGGCCGCAGTTCGGCTGGCGGCTGTCCGACCTGGCCATGGCCTGCGAGCTCGACAAGGCGACCGTGCACCGCATGCTCGCCTGCATGGTCGAGGAACGGCTGGTGACGCAGCGCGCGGCCGACCGCCACTACCTGCCGGGTCCGCTGATGCACGAGCTGGGACTGGCGCTGCCCGACCACCTGCTGTTCCAGCGCCGTGCCGAAGTGCTGCTCGAGGCCTTCGCGCGCCGCCTGCGCGGCATCGCGGTGCTGCTGCTGCGCAGCGGCAACGAGCTCGTGTGCAGCGTGCGCCAGGGCCAGCTTCCGCTGACCGGCTCGGTGCTCTACCCGGGCGCGCGCCGGCCGCTGTTCACCACGGCGGGCGGGATCGCGATCCTGCAGACGCTGGACGCGGCGCAGGCGCGCGCGGTGCTGCTCGACAACGTGGCGCAGGAAGTGGCGCGCTGCGGCTCGGGGCGGCTCGCGTCGCTGCAGCGCATGCGCGAACGCTCCGACCGGCACGGCTTCGGCGTGAACCTCGGCGACGTAGTGCCCGGCATCCATGCCTTGGCCTCGCCGGTGCGCGGCGCCGATGGCGAGGCCTTCGCCGCGCTGTGCCTGCTCGGCACGCCCGAGCTCTATGGCGAACGGCACCTGGCGCAGCTGCGCGGCGAACTCGAGGCAGCGGCCGCCGAGCTGGGCACGGAGGCGCGCGCTTTCAATCTCTGAAGCGCGGCGCCCTCCCCTTCGGGCGGCTGGCGGCGCGCTTCGCGTTTTCAACCGATCGAAGAAGGAGCAACGGATGACGCGGATATGCATCGTGGGTGCGGGGGCCGTGGGCGGCTATGTGGGCGCGCACCTGGCCAGGGCGGGCGTGGACACCACGCTGGTCGACGCCTGGCCCGAACACGTGGAGGCCATGCGGCGCGAGGGCCTGAACGTGAGCGGAATGAACGGCATGGACGGCGCGGGCGCGGTGCAAGCGAAGGTGCGCGCGCTGCACGTGGGCGAGGTGGCGCAGCTCGCGCGCGAGGCGGCCTTCGACGTCGCCTTCATCGCCGTGAAGTCCTACGACACGGCCTGGGCCACGCAGCTGATCCTGCCGCTGCTGGCGCCCACGGGCTGCGTGGTGTCGCTGCAGAACGGCATCAACGAGGACAGCATCGCGGCCATCGCCGGCTGGGAACGTACGCTGGGCTGCTCGGTGAGCGCGCTGGCGGCGGAGCTGGTGGCGCCGGCCCGCATCGTGCGCAACTCGCCGCTGGGCGACGAGAAGAAATGGGGCATGCGCGTGGGCGAGCTGCATGGCCGCGTGACGCCGCGCGCCGAAGCGATCTCGGCGCTGCTCGCGCATGGCGACACCAGCCGGGTCACGACCAACCTCTGGGGCGAGCGCTGGTCCAAGCTCACGATCAACGCGATGCGCAACGGCGTGTGCGCGCTCACGGGCCTGAGCGGCAAGCAGCGCGACATGAACGAGGTGGCGCGCGAACTCACGATCCGGCTCGGCAGCTCGAGCATCCGCGTGGGCCGCGCGCTGGGCCTCGCGCTCGAGCCGGTGGGCGGGCTCGACCTCGACCTGCTGGCGCGCGCGGAGGAGGACGCCGCGGCGCGCGAGGCGATCACGCGCATGATCCTCGAGGTGGCGAACTCGCGCAGCGATGGCCAGCGGCCCTCGATGGGCCAGGACATCCAGAAGGGCCGGCGCACCGAGACCGAGTACATCAACGGCCTGGTGGCGCGGCGCGGCGAGGAGGTCGGGGTGGATGTGCGCTACCACCGGCGCGTGAACGAGATCATCGGGCGCATCGAGCGCGGCGAGCTGGTGCCGAGTCCGGACCTTTTGGCCGAGGTCATGGGGTGAACCGCATGGCGCGCGCGACGCCGCGTGTTTAGGATCGGTCTCCATCGGCGGCTCGCCGCCCCAAGGAGACCTGCATGCTCGACATCGCCTCGCTCCAGCGACTGCTGGAACCGATCTTCCCAGGCCTGATGGGCGTGCGCCTCACGGTGCTGGAGCCCGATCGCGTGGTGGCGCAGATGGAGGTGCGGGCCGACCTCTGCACCGCCGGCGGCATCCTGCACGGCGGCGCCTACATGGCCTTTGCCGACACGCTGGGCGCGGTCGGCACGATCGCGAACCTGCCCGAGGGCAAGCGCACGACCACCACCGATTCGAGCACCAAGTTCATCGCGGGCGCGAAGCTGGGCACGACCGTGACCGGCACCTGCGTGGCGCTGCACCGCGGCCGCACGACGATGGTGTGGCAGACCTCGGTCACCAATGCCGACGGGCGGCTCTGCGCGCTGGTGACGCAGACGCAGCTGGTGCTCGACTGAGCGAGGATCAGGCGGCTTTCTTGCCGCCCTCGGCCTTTTCGGCTTTCTCTGGCGTCTTGTGCTCGGCCAGGCCCGGCTCGTGGAGCTTCGGGTTCTTCACGTCCTTCATGAGCTTCTCGCCCTCGGTGTCGCGGCCATCGGTGGGCACCGACTCCTCGCTGCCGACCTCGGGTTCCTCACGCGGAAGCGGCTCGGTGTTCTCTGCGTGCTCGGCGCTGCGGGTGCTGGCTGCCATGGGGACCTCCTTGTGCGGATGAAAGGCTCAGCCTCGCCAGCGGTCATGGCGCGGCACGCCATCCTTCGACGACAGCGCGTGCAGGACATTGGCCATGGTCGGCCGGTGCTTCGCTACTTCTTGAGCAGGGTCACGATGCCGGTCACCACCGACACGATCGCGGTCACGATCGGCGTGACCAGCGTGATGAAGTCGCGGATGCGCTCGGTGTACTGGCGCAGCCGCTGCGCCTTGCCCGGCGCGGGCGAACCGTCGGTGAGCGCGCTCGCGAGGCGGTGCGAGAGCCGGTCGATGCCGCGGTTGCGGCGATGGAACACCAGCAGGCCCGTGAAGATGCCGGTGATGTGGCTGAACGCGATGCTCGTCACGTAATAGAGGATCTCGCGCCATTCGCGCGCCCCCTGGGGCATCAGCGGCACGTCGTCGGCATAGGCGATGACCGCCGCCATGCCGAATACCGACAGCACGGCGATGGCCACGGCCATCAGCAGCTGGTAAGGCAGCCGCACCCTGAACAGCGCGACGAACAGCATGCCCAGGCCCAGCGGCAGGATGACCGAGGCCACGCGCAGGTACAGCTCGTTGAGATCGAGCAGCACGATGGTGACGGCATGCATCGCGACCAGGCACAGCACGGGCAGCACGAGGAACAGCAGCACCGAGCCGATGCCGGGGCGCTGGGGTTGTGCCGGGGTTGGCGGGATCGGAGGTTCGGCCGCTTCCAGCGCCGCGACCACCGGCGCGGCCGCCGTGCCTTGCCCTGCGCTCAGCGCACCCTCGAGTTCCGCAACGCGCCGCGACAGCGCCTCGAGCTCGCGCCGCAGCGGCGCGAAGAAGAACAGGTCGCGCCCGCAATGCCGGCAAGCCAGCGCCTGCTCGGCGATGGGCTCCGCGCAGTAGGGACAGGCGACCGTGCGCGGCGCGTCCGGCGAGATTGCGGCGACCCCCATGCGGACTACTGCGCCTTGAACTGGATCAACTTGCTGCTGACGCGCCCCTCGGCATCGCCGACCTGCACGCGCAGCTGGTGCTCGCCCGCGGGCACGCGCGCGGCGTCGATCGCGATGCCGGTGTCGCTGATGTAGGGCCGCACGCGCTCGGTGAGATCGACCACCGGTTCCTTCATGTACTGCACCTTCACCGTCTTCGGATCGATCACGACACCGCCGCGCGGCTTGAAGCCGATCTTCAGCGCAACCGCCTCGCGGCCGGCCTCGGTGCTCGGGCTCGCGACCTCGATGCCGGGCCCGCGCGTGAGGCCGGCGCGCTTGTTCTCGAGATAGGCCGAAGGCAGCTTCGCTTCGGCATCGGTGATCAGCTCGAGGCTGGAGGCGGCATGGCAGTACGCCATGCCGCAGAGCAGGAAGACCAGTGTTGTGAACTTTCCTCTGAACATCGATTGCCTCGCCATTGGTCATTGCCGAAGACCAAAGTCTCGCGCCATCGCGGCGGGCCTCGCGCTACGAAAGCTCGTAGTCGTGGAGCGGCGCCGGCGCCCTTAGCTTTGGGGCATCCACCGCGCGAAAGATGCCCTTGCCCACGCTGCTCCATCGATTCCTTCTTTCATTGCTCCTGCTGCCGCTGGCCGCCGCGGCCGCGCCGCCGTTTCCGCCATTGGGTGCGGCCTATGCGGAAGTCGGCGGTCTCGTTCGCGAGTCCGACGAGCTCGAGAAAGCCGGCCGCTTCCGCGACAGCGACGAACGGCTTCGGCGCGCACTGGGGCAGCTGCCGCGCGAGCAGGCCGCTGCGCCGTCGATGGAGGCCTTTCTCGCGAAGGACCTGATCCTCGGCCGGCTCGCCGACAGCAGCGATGCGCGCGCCGACGATGCGGCGCTGCTGGCCTGGCTCGAACAGCGCGCGGCCTGGCGCGATGCCTTCTGGGGCCGCGAGGCCCATGCGGCGCTGTCGGGACGCAACGCACTCGCGCTGCAGTTGTGCAAGGTCGGCCGCTGCCGCGAAGCGCTCGCGCTGCAGGAGGAGATCTACCGCCTCACCTTGAAATCGGCCGGCCCCACCGCGCGCAACACGCTGGTCGCGCGCCACAACCTCGCGGGCACGCTCGGCGAATCGGGGCGCTACGGCGAGGCGCTGGCGATCGGTGAAGAGCTCGCGGCGGCCGCGCAGGCGCAATGGGGCGCCGACGATCCGACCACGCTGCGCATGCGCAACGCGGTGGCGGTCAGCCTCACCGACCTCGGCCGCTTCGCCGAGGCGCTGAAGCTGCACGAGCAGGTCTACGAAGCGCGCCGCCGCGTGCTGGGCCCGCAGGCACCGGACACGCTGAGTTCGCTGGCCAGCCTGTCGGCCACCTACTCGGCGCTGTACCGCCACCGCGAGGCGCTGGCCTATGCGCAGCGCGTGCACGAGCTCACGGCCGCCGCCCATGGCGACACCGATCCGCGCAGCGCGCGGGCCGCGAGCGCCGAGGCCATCGAGCTGCGGCGCATGGGCCGGCTCGGCGCAGCACACGACAAGGCGCGCACGGCCTGGACGCAACTCGCGGCCGCGCGCGGCGCGGGCCATCCCGACACGCTCTACGCGCTCAACGTCTACGCGAGCGTGCTCGAGGCGCAGGGACGGCACGAAGCGGCGGCGCAGCGCTCGCGCGAGGCGCTCGACATCCGCGTCGCGCTGATGGGCGAGCAGCATCCGCTGACGCTGGCCGCGGTCCACAGCCTGGGCCGCTCGGTGCTGTCGGCCGGCGATGCGAACGAGGCGCTCGCGCTGTTCGAGCGCGCGCACGAGGGCCGGCGCGCGCTGCTGGGCGACGCGCATCCCGAAACGCTGCTGTCGCTGATCGAGCGCATGGGTGCCGCGCTGGCGGCCGACCGGCTCGACACGGTGAAGCCACTGATGCCACGGTTCCAGCGCGACGTGGAAGCGCTGCGCGCGCAGCACGGCCTGAGCGTGAAGAGCCGCCGCGCGCTGTTCGAACGCTATGTGGAGGGCTACCGCCACCATGCGCTGGCCAGCGTGCGCGACGGCGAGAACGCGCGGGCTTTCGAGATCGCGGAGCTGTCGAAGGCCCGCACGCTGATCGAGAGCACGGCGCTGCAGCAGGCCAACCGCGGCCGTCTGTTGCCCGCGAAGGAGCAGGAAGCGGTCGACCGCCACGAGGCCGAGCTGGCGCGCATCGACCGCAGCCTCGACGAAACCGGCGCGCAGGTCGACCGCCGCCAGACGCTGGAGGCCGAGCGCAACCGCGTGGTGCTCTCCTATGCCGACCTGCAGCGGCGGCTGCGCGCTCGGTATCCGAAGTACGCGCAGCAGTCGCAGCCGCACATCGCTTCATTGGCCGATGCGAAGCGGCTGCTGCCGGTCGACAGCGTGTTCTTAAGCTACCTGCTCGATGGCGACCGCGTGATGGCCTTCGTGGTCGACGGCAGCGGGCTGCTGCAGGCCACGGAGCTCGCACCGCTGCCCGGCCTGGCCGACAGCATCGATGCCTACCGGCGACTGGTGGGCGATGCGCTCGGCGAAGGACAGGCGGTGTGGCAGCTCGACCCCGAGCGCTATCGCGTGGCACCGGCCGTGCAGCCGCCGCAGAAAGGCGCGCAACGCGTGAGCGATGCCGCGCCGATCGGGCAATGGCTGTCGAAGCGGCTGATCGCGCCGCTGCAGGCGAGCATCGGCGCGCGACGGCGGCTGATCGTCTCGCCCGATGGCGCGCTCGCGATGCTGCCGTTCGAGGCGCTGCCGCTCGACGGCGAGCTGCTCGCGCAGCGTTACAGCGTGGGCTATGTGCAGTCGCTCTCGATGATGGAACTGCTGCAGCGCCGCTCGGCCAGTTACGGCCGCCTGCCGCCGCGCAAGGCGATGCTGGCGATCGGCAATCCGGTGTACGAAGGCCAGGCTGGTGCAGCACAGCCATCAGCCAATCGCGGCGCGACCGCCGGCGACGATGCGCTGCTGTCGGCCCGGGCCTCGGCCGAGAGCGAGGAAGGCATCGGCGCGGCGGTCGAGGAACTGCGCGAGAACAGCTGGGAGAACCTGCCGGGCACGCAGCGCGAACTCGAGAGCATCGCGCGCGTGTTCCGGCATCGCCAGGTCGAGGTGATCAGCGGCGCCGATGCGACCGAGCAGAACCTGCAGCGGCTCGACCGCGGCGGCGAGCTCGCGAAGTACCGCCACCTGCTGTTCTCGGTCCATGGCTACCTGAGCCCGAGCGTGCCGGCGCTGAGCGCGCTGGTGCTGGGCCAGGTCGACAACCCGCCCTCGGTGGACGGCTATGTCACGGCCGCGGAATGGCCGGGCTACACCTTGCGCAGCGACCTGGTCGTGATGTCGGCCTGCGAGACCGGCATCGGCAAGGTGGTGGCGGGCGACGGCGTGATGGGACTGCCCTATGCGCTGTACGTGGCGGGCAACGTCAACACGGTGATGACGCTGTGGCCGGTCAGCGACGAGAGTACGGCCCGCTTCATGGAGGCTTTCTTCGCGCGCATCGAGCGCAGGCTGCCGGTGGAACGCGCGCTGGCGGAGACCAAGCGTGCCTTCGCCGAGGGCGAATACGGCGAACGCCTGCGCAAGCCCGCCTACTGGGCGCCGTTCGTGCTCTACGGCACCTGAAGCGCCGGTTGCAACGGCACGTGCCGCGCCATCGCCTCGGAGGTGGCGCGGTCGCGCGGGAACCACATCTCGACGCGCAGCGAGGCCGGCGTCACGTCCTGCGGCAGCGCGAACACGCTCTGCATGACCTCGAAGGACAGCGCGCCGAACTCGGTGTCGAAGACGAAGCTGAAATACGGCACGCCGACCGCGCGGCCGCGCTCGGGCATGCGGCCCGGGTAGCGGCGTTCGAGGGCGCGTGCGAGCCATTCGACGCGCGACGCTAGCGCGGGCCGGCTCCAGGTTTCGGCGCGCAGTTGCGTGAGCAATGCGGCGGCCGTGGCCTCGGGTTCGCGCGCGCGCGAGAGCAGCCCTTGCGGATGGCCGATGGCCGTGATGATGTCCAGGCCCATGCCGCCACCGCCTGCCGTGCGCCAGAGCCCGGGCATCACGACCGACGACAGCCAGCGCGCGCCGCGGTTCTGCTCCACCGTCTTCCAGTCGGCATCGAAGGCCAGGCCCGGATGCGGCAGGTGCGCCTCGAGCGTGCGGCGCACGGCCTCGCGCACGAGGTTGGCTTCGGCGCCCTGCGTGTCCTCGTCGGGCTGCGGCAGTGCGAAGCCGCATTGCAACAACGCTGCGTTGCGCACCGACACCGGCACGCCCAGCTCGGCCATCCACGCGAGGATCAGGCCGCGGCTCGGCAGCGCGCGACCCGATTCGAGGAAGCTGATGTGCCGCTGCGAGACGTCGAGGCGCCCCGCCAGCTCGAGCTGGCTGATGCCGTGCTCGAGCCGCGTGCGGCGCAGGATCAGCGCGATGCTCACACGGCCGGCCGTTCGCCCATCGCGGAGATCGTGCCCTGGGCGACAGCCACCAGCTTCTCGACGCCTTCGGCGTCGATCGCGAAGATCTCGCAGGCACAGACGGCCTGGCGCTTGCCGCCATGCAGCACGCGGGCGCGCGCGAGCAGTGTGTCGCCCTGCGCGGGGCGCAGGTAGTTGATTTTGTACTCTGCGGTGACGACCGCATCGGACAGCGCGCTGCCGCCCGCGAAGGTCAGCGCGTTGTCTGCCAGGTAGCTGAGCACGCCGCCATGGGCGAAGCCGTGCTGCTGCTTGAGCTCGGGCCGCAGCGCGAGGCGCAGTTCGGTGAGCGCGGGGCCGAAGGCCAGGATCTCGGTGCCCAGCAGCACGCTGAAGGGCTGGGCCTGCAGCACCGCGCGTGCATGCGCCAACTGCTTGGGCTCGCTCATGGCGCGGGCTTCTTCGGCGCCATCTGCGCGGGGTCGTAGAAGAACTGTTCCGACGCGATGCGCTCACCCGACCAGCGCTGCCAGGCGATCTCCTCGATGCGGCTGCTGCTGCCGTCGAGCCAGTCGAACTCGAAGATCCAGCGGATCGCGACATGGTCGCCCTGCACGAAGGCCGGCCGCACGCACTGCGAGCGGACCGCGGATGCGCGGGCCAGCGTGGCGCGCTCGCGCGCGATGTTGGCGGCCAGGCCCACGCGCGGGGGCGACTGGTTCTCCTGCATGGACGAGTCCTCGGTATAGAACTCGGCGAGGGCTTCGGCGTGGAAGTTGGACTCCACGCGCGCGATGAATTTCTCGAGGGTTTCTGCTGTGGGCATGGGAACGGCTTTCGAATCCGGGAGGGGCGCCAGGCCGCGACGGGCCGGCCGACGTCGGCCATCATGCGACGCGACGGCCGGGTTGTCGATGACCTCCGACGTAGTCGGAGGCCCTCCCGCTGCAACTCAGGCCGTGGCTGATCCGGGCGTCGTGCGTCGCGCGACGCGACGCAGATCGTGCGTGTTGAGACGTCGAACCTGCGTTGCCTGCGCTTCGTCCATTCCCTGTGCAGCCTGGTGCAAGAAGCGCTTCATCGCCTTGTGAAGGCCCGAAGCGGACCAGGGGCTGGGCCGGGGCACCCCGGGGGAGAAGCGCGCCAGCACCGCGATACCGTGATTGCTTCGCGCGTTGACATGCGGCTCGAGTCCGTGACGCGCCAGTTCCTGCTCCAGTTCGTACACATGCTCAGCCGCAATCGGCAACCGCTTGGTCACGCGTGCAGAATCCCTCACCTCAAGCAGCCAGGGTTCTGCGCGGTGGGCACCTCCCTCGCCTCCGGGCGGCACCAGGTCTTCGCAGCGCAGTGCCGTCACCTCGCCGAGCCGCAGGCCGGTGGCGCGGATCCAGCGCAGCGCTCGGCGGAGCCGGCGCGCCGCCTCGTCGTCGCTATGCCGTTCCAACTCCCGATCAAGGTGATCCCATGGCATCGGATCTGCCCGATCAACTTGCGCTACCACTGGCGGAGTCGCGGGCAAGGCGTGTGCCGCAAAGGGGCTGTGCGTGAGATATCCCCGTTTCACAAGGTGGGCGAACAGGCCACGCAAGATCACCAGGGCCTGCCGCTGTGCCGCGGGAGAGAGTCCACCTTCAAAGGGTCGCCATAACGGTGACCAGCGTTGATGGTGACGCGGACCGCACCATTCGGCAGGCGGTGATACAAGAAATCTCTGGTAGGCAGGCACATCCTCAGCCGTGAGCGACGATAGGGGCTTGCCTCGCTCGAGCGTAGCCCACAAAAGCATACGCTCGGCCTCCTTGCGATAGGACCGTTGCGTGGCGCTGAGCACCGACGGCACGGACGAAGTGACCGCCCCCAGAGAAGTGCTTCGACTGCCAAGCCACTCGACGATGGCCTCGACATCGTTGCGCGCGGACGGGTTGCTATCGGCCGAAACTGCACTGCGAAACGCCCCTTGGCTGCCATCCAAGGCGGGTGGCAGCATCAGCTTCTCCAGCGGTCGAAGTTCCAGCGCAGGCGGCACCACCGCATGGAGTTCATTCAGCGCCAGTTGTGATCGTTTGCGCAGGGCGTGTCGCCCCACGGGCAGGCCAAGCGCTTGCTCATTCGCCTGCAGCCACTCCACCACGCGTGCCGCCTTGTGCGCGCCGATACCGGGCACCTTGGCCCACCAGCGCGCGCCGCTCTGATTAACGCGCTCGACCAGTTCTTGCAGCGTGCGCAATTGAGCCCTTTCCAGCCGGCCCGCCAGCAAGGGATGCAGCCACGCGCTGACGGGATCGTTGGGTCGTGGATCTTCAGCTGTCAGATCCTCGAGCCAGCGCAAGGCTTCCAGTTGGCGCTGCACGACCCGGGCCCGGCGCGAGCTCGCGCCGCCCTGCGCGGCGCCGTCGCTGGCACCCGCTTTCGGATGAGCCGCCTCGTACGCCTCGATCTGCTCGGCATGGGAGAAATCTTCCAGCCCCTGCTCGCGCGCGAAATCCTCCAGGGTTGGGAAACTGGGTGCGCTGGCGAAGCGCTCTGGGTCCAACAGGATCAGCCGCGCAGTACCAGGGCGGCGCTCGCGCCGCGCAGCGGCCGCGAAGGCATCGCGCATCCACCCGATGGTGCGCCGAACATTGCGCATGTCGGCCGACTCCCCCTCGAGCCGCAGATACCGATCCCAGCTCGCTCGAGCGTCGAGACCTTGGATCAACGCGCGCATGAACGCGAAGTGCGCGCGTTGCAGGCGTTGACGGTGGGTTTTCATGTGAAAAATCGGAGACGGGACGATCGCGACGCCGCGGCACGTCCTGCCGGACCACGCGCGCAACCCCGCCGCATCGGATGCTCTACCCTGACTGATTCTAGCTGGCGTCCCACGGCGTACCCGGCCGGCAAGGCGCTCCACAGGTCTTCACCCCCTTCCCGCGTTCATCGCGAAAAGAAGCGATCGATCATCGCGACATCGATCACGCGTCCGATTCGCTCGAGAACGTCCGGCGGCGGCTGGATCCGACCGAGTTCTATGCGAGAGATCATCGCGCGAGACACGCCGGCGCGTCGTGCCAACTGCCTTTCGGAAAGGCACGCCGCATTCCGAAGGTCGAACAAGTTCTTACCGCTGCGCATATCCCATCGGTCTCGTTGCAAGCTCAATGGGTCCCGAATTTTCAGGGGGCTTTGTGCGTCCCCGGGGGGCGAGGAAACACACGACGACCATTCATCCGCTCCAGGACCTAGCTGGCGGCCAAGCCATGTCACGTCGATCCACTGTCGCATGACGTCTTCATGACTTCAAGCTCGAGGCGACAGGCCTCGTCGATGATCAACGAATAGAGCGCTTGCAGAAAGCCGCCACGAATGCCATGGTCCGCGGCGAACGCAGACGCGAGTCGCTGAACGCGATCCATCCGCCAAGGCTCCAAGAGTGACATACCGTGCTTGCGCTTGTGGAGACCAATGCGCGTGCTGCAGTCCAACCGCTGCCGGAGTGCGTGGAGCAGACGTTCGTCAATGCCATCGAGTTGATCGTGAAGCGCATTCAGTCTCGCGAGGGCTTGGTCGGGGCTGGCGCTCACTGTCCGACTGTCGAGCGCATAGAACGAAGATGGGGGTTGCATGAGTCCGATGGAAGAAATTCTTGGACCCCATCCTTGTCGCTTCCGTGATCGACCGCAAGGCTTGCATGAGATGCAAAGTCATGTCGCTCTGACCTGAACGCGCGGCAAGCTCGAAACCGCGCCGGACAACGATACAAGTCAGTCGGAGCCATGCGCCTTTCGTGTGACGCAATTGTGGTCGGGGACTATGGCACCGTGGTGGCCTCTCCCGCCACGGCACACTGGTCCTTTTCTCGCCAGGAGACGGTCCGTGGTAGCGCTACCGTTTTGATCTGCACACGGCGAGCAACGTTGGCAGCCGTCACCGCCCCGCGATCCACGCTTGTCTCCGGTGCCAGATCTGGTAGTTCTCAAAGTCAGTGCGCTTTCATCTAATCCTTCAAGGCAAACTCAGTGAAAGCGAATCATGCACATCGTGGCAGGCACCGCGAACTCTTTGTCGACTAGCGCATTCGCGGCGATGGCGCACTACCGGTATCGCGTATTTGTCGAAAAGCTTCATTGGGAGCTTGAGAACGATGGCGTCACCGAACTCGACCAGTTCGATCGTCCGGACACCATGTACGTGATGGCGCGCGAGCGAGATGCTCGTCTGAAAGGTGTAGCCAGACTTCTACCCACCAATCAGCCTTACCTGCTGAATGACGTTTTCCCGGAGCTGCTTGACGGCCATCCACCCCCAAATAGCGAAAAGGTATGGGAGCTGTCAAGATTCTCAGTCATCGATCTCGACGCTCCCCGCCTCGAAAGCCAAGCCTCACACGACGCCCCCGAACGCGCCCTGGCACTGCTGGACGTCGTGATGCGCATGGCCGCCTTCGGCGGCGCGGACGAACTCGTCACCGTTTCGCCCCTCGGCGTCGAGCGAATTCTTCGTCGAGCCGGCGTTGTCGCACATCGCATGGGCAGGCCAGTTTGTCTGAACCAGCACTTCCTGTACGCATGCAGGATCGAAATCGCGCCTTCGATCCGCAGGCGGACGGGCCATTGACCTTTTCGATGAACCCTCACGAGCGGCTTTGGCGTGTCAGCCGCTACCTTGCCGCAAGGCGACAGCAAGGCTGCCGAAAAGCATTTTGGCACCGCGGTCCAATCTCATATCAGCAGTCGGAGACGAACCAAACACGCTACCGCCGCAGCCTTGTTCGCAACCCGCAACTTTCGGATTGCGTTCTTTACGTGATAGTTGACCGTATTGGGCGAAACGCCGAGCAAGATAGCCACTTCGTCCGACGTCTTCCCGTCTGCCGTCCAACGCAAAACATCCAGTTCCCGAGCCGTGAGAGCCGGGCACAGCCGTCGCTCGCTCGGCCAGAGTACCTCCGAAAGGTGTTGGTGTGCCGCATCCGACAACCATTGCACCTGCGCGCCTCGCGCCGATACTTCCGCTGCGGAGAGCGGCTCATGCGAGCGTGCCAGCGTAAGCATTCCGACACTTCCGGTGGCATCAAATGACGACTGGGCCCAACCCGCAAGCAATCCTGCCTCGCGGGCCTCCGTCCAGAGCTGCGGGACATCCTTGAATACATCCTGTCGCCAGATCAACGGCGCGCGCGAGCGAACGCCGTGCGCTACGGTCGGGTCGATTGAGAGATAGTCTTGCTCACGATAGCGTTGCTGCCAAGCCGGCGCATAGTTGTTGACCATCAACGTCTTGGGATGGGCAAAAGAGTTGAAGACCCGAAATCCATAGGCACAGTGCTCGAACCCCAAGCATCGCGCACCACGGGCAATCGCTTCGAATTTGGACTCGACTCCCGTTGCGCGTTGCAACGCATCGTCAATCTCCAAAAAAAAGTTGTTTGTTCGAATGAGGCTGTCGCTCCGTCGGGGTTTCGAGAGCCGCAGCGCATTGCCATGGCGGTGACCCAGAAACGGTAGGTAGGATTTTTTCTTCACTGCCGGACTTTCATTCAACAAATGTCTACGTCCGTCGGTCTTTGCTTCACCAGAGCATGAATGCAGAAAACCAAACCGGTCGCAGGCAGTCTAAGAACAGACTTCTTTCGTCACACCGACAAATATTCCATTCTTCCCGCCACGGAAGCGTGCTCGCGGCCATTTCGAAACGACGACGTCTAGGATCGAGCAAGGGCACCAATTCTGAGTGTCTCGACGCCCCCAATACCTCCATTCACCCTTGATGGCGCAAATCTGGTTGATCGTTGTCGACGGATTCGAACTGTTCGATGTCGCGGCTGCGATACAGGTCTTCGAGGCAGCCAACACGGCTCACGGCGAGATCTACGGGAGATCGTTCTATGAGATCCACATCTTTGCTCCGGCGGCAACTCCGGTTCGTGGCGCTGGCAGCACCATCCTGAACATCAGCGCACTGCCGGCAGATTTCGGCGAAAATGTTCACACCGCGCTGGTGATCGGTGGCACTGCATCGCACATGTTGTCCGCATCTTCGACGCATACGAGCCGTGCGCGTGATTGGATCCTTCAGCATCGATCGAAGATCGATCGCATTGCCTCGGTCGGAACCGTTGGTTTCACGGTGGCCGACGCCGCACACCGAAGGACCGGGCGACCAGACGCCCGTCGCCTGTGGGATGCCGTGGCGGCCTCCGCAGGCATGAAGCTCGCACTCAAGCTGGTGGCGGACGACCTCGGGCAGCCTATCGCCATCAAGGTGACCGAACAGATCGGCGCCTCCTGGGAGCCGATCTCCGCACCGTTCCGCTTTCGCAGTGGCCTTCCCGCACGCGCCACCGGGGACAGTCGTGTCATTGCCCTGCACGCCTGGATGGACGAGAACCTCCACGAACGCCTGTCCGTGGAGACACTGGCGGAACGGGTGGCGATGACACCAAGAACTTTTGGTCGCTTTTACCTCCGAACCACTGGCATCACGCCGGCGCGCGCGGTCGAGTTACTTCGTCTAAGTCGGGCTTGCGACGAGATCGAGACAACGCCGATGTCATTCAAGGCCATAGCCTTGCGTTGCGGCTTCTCGACAGAAGAAGTGATGCGTCGAGTATTCTTGCGAGTTCTCAAGATGTCGCCGAGTGACTATCGCCGGCAGTACCGGGCCGGTACGCAGCAAGGTAGCCAGGACTGACCAGCACTCAGCAGTAGTCTCTCAGGGCTGCGGAAGGTGGTCAGGCCAGATGAGACGCAAGGACAAGATCCTCGCGCCGAATCGATCGTCACTCAGTTGGCAAACTGCTCGCTGCCGACGATCCCGATCTTGACGACGCCAAGACGCTGAGCGCTGGCCATGACGCCTGCCACATGCTTGTACGGAACACTCTTGCTGGGGCGCAAATGGACCTCGGGTTGGTCGGGCTGCGCGGCAATCGTTGCCAGACGTTGCTCGAGATCAGCGCGGCCAGACACGACCTCTCCGTTCCATCCGATTGTTCCATCGGCTTCGACCTCGATGCGGACCTCCTTTGTGACAATCGGCGGATGCGGATCGTTGCTGGGGACCGGCATGTTCATCTTCACGGCGTGTGTCTGGATGGGGATCGTGATGATGAACATGATCAACAACACCAACATGACGTCGATCAGCGGTGTCGTGTTGATGTCGACGATGATCTCTTCATCACCATCGCCGCTATTCGCACTCATTGCCATTTTTTCTCCTACCGGCTCGCGCTGCCCGCAGGCGGCTCGGTGATGAATCCAACCTTGTGGATGCCTGCCCGTCGACAGGCGGCCACCAGTCGCCCGACTGCCTCATAAGGAACTTCTGCGTCACCGCGAATGTGGACCTCGGGTTGCGGCTCCTTGACTGCCATGATCTTCAATCGGGCGACCAAGGCTTCCACGTCGGGCATCCGTTCCACGCCCCAGTAGAGGTCACCGCCACGGCTGACAGCAAGCACGATGTTTTCCGGCTTGGTCTGCGTCGGAACGTTACGTTCCTTGGGGAGTTCGAGCTTGATGGATTGCGTCACAACCGGAATGGTGATGAGAAAAATGATCAGCAATACCAACATCACATCGACCAAAGGGGTCGTGTTGATGCTCGAGTTCAATGCCTCGTCATTCCCATCGGAACTGACGTTCATTCCCATTTCGCGGGCTCCGTCGTGATGACAGGCGACTGAGCCCCCGCCTGTCCGTAGGCGCGCAGCAGGTAGGCAGGCACTAGCACGACCAGGCTCATCGCTTGGCTCCGATCAGCACATTGTGAAGATCTCCGCTGAAGTTGCGCACCCTCTCCATCGCGCTCTTGTTGCGTCGGATCAGCCAGTTGTAGCCCATCACTGCGGGAACGGCGACCGCCAGCCCGATGGCTGTCATGATCAACGCCTCCCCGACTGGACCTGCCACCTTGTCAATCGATGCCTGGCCTGAGATACCGATCGCCGTGAGTGCGTTATAGATGCCCCAGACCGTGCCAAACAGACCCACGAAGGGCGCGGTGGAACCGACCGTCGCAAGAAAGGCAAGCCCATCCTGCAGCCTGCTCTGCACCTTCTCCACGGCGCGCTGGATGCTCATCGTCACCCATGTATGCAGATCGATCTGTTCAACCAGCGTGCCCTCATGGTGCTGACTGGCCGTCAGGCCCTGTTCGGCGATGTAGCGAAAGGCGCTTCCATTTCGCAGCGTTTGCGCTCCGGCTTGCACACTGCCAGCCTTCCAAAACGACTTGCTGGCCGCGCTGGCGGCATTCAGCAGCTTTTGCTGCTCGTACAGCTTGACGAAGATGATGCACCAGCTTCCGATGCTCATGAGCACCATGATGATCAGCGTCCCTTTCGCGACGAAATCACCCTGCGCCCAAAGGGCGCTCAGTCCATAGGGATTCTCTACGGCGTGCGCGGACGTCGCTGCGCCGAGGCCTTGGGCCTGGATATCGGCGGGCTTTGGCGACGAGAGGTTTCCGTTGGCGCCCGCGGCTGTTGGAGCGCTGGCCGCCGGCGCTACCGGACTTGGCACCGCCTGGGCTGACGCCGTAAGTGCGCCAACCATCAGGGTGACAGACATGACAGCGAGCCTGGCGCTGCGAATGAAGTTGATGAGGGACATGAGTGCTTCTCCATTAGAAAATTTGACAAAACGTGCATCACTGGCACGTGGATCGCGCGTGGCCATGCGCCCCGCACGAACAGACCTGTCGCGGCAGACGCGGCGAGCGCGCGACGGCGAGGCGGCTCTTACTCGAGCTTCCACACGTACTCGACGGTGGCGACCGCACCGCCTATCGGTTGCCCCTCCGAATCGGTGCCCGGCTTGAAGGGACACCTGCTCAACACCTCCACCGCCGCCGCATCCAACGAACGATGCTCCCGGGTCGGTCCCGAGGGCCTGTCGATCTCCGCTTTCGCCACGCGACCAGACGCGTCGATCGTGAAGCGAATGCGCGTGGTCCCTGTGGCCTCCGCCCTCAATGCCGCTCTCGGGTACTCCGGCTTCTCGCAAGAAGACACGTCGATGCGCGCCGGTGTGCCCAAGGGTCGAGGCACAGACGGCGGCGCTGGCGGCGCGATGACCACGGGCGCGGGGGGCGGCGGCACCGAAGAGGCCGTGATCGACGGCTGCGCATCTGCAGGCGGCGCGACATTGAGCTCCGGCGGGGGCACATAGCTCGGTGGCGGCGGCGCGGCCTTGCGTGGAGGCGGAGGCTTTCGGGGCGTTTCTTTGGGCGGCGGGGGCGGCGGCGGCGGCGGGGGCGGCGGTGCCTTGGGCTCCTCCAGGATGCTGACTTCCACGGGTGCCTTCACGACTTCCACGACCCTGCGCGCCAGCCCACTCACCAGCGCCCAGCCCAAGAGCAGATGCAGTCCGACCACCACGAAGAAGCCGACCGCCTTGCTTGCAGGTCTTCGGTTTTCACTGAAATCCATGGATCAATTTCCTAGCCGGGGATCTGCCAAGCAGATGTCGGCAAAGTGCGAGGCGACGCAACCGCGGCGTCGGCAAGTCAGAGCGTTGAGCAACCCGTTCATGCGAACCTCGAGGGTGAGAACGCCTTCGCCTCCGTGTAAGGCCGCTTGGACTCGATAAGGTCCGCCAGAAGGCGTGCCCCGGCCGGCCCCAACGTGAATCCATGGTGCCCATGACCAAAGTTGAACCACAGGCCGCGATGGCGATGCGCCCGCCCGATCACCGGCTTCATGTCCGCGCAACATGGCCGCGCGCCGACCCAGGGCTCGTCTTCGACGGGAATACCCAAGCTCAGCAGTTCACGGGCCTCGGCTTCAGCACCGGCGAGCTGACGTGGCGTCGGATGCGCATCGATACGCGCGATCTCTGCGCCCGTTGTGATGCGCAGGCCTCGACGCTGCGAAGACATCACGTAGCCGCGTTCGGCGTCCAGGGTCGGAACGAGCACGCCATCTCCCCCGATGTAGTGCCGGTGGTAGCCACGCTTGACGAACAGCGGCAACCGATAGCCCAGTGGTTTGATCAGCGAATCGGACCAGGGGCCGAGCGCAACCACCACGTGCCGTGCATGCAAGATGCCGCCATCGAGACGAGCCTCCCAACCGATCGATCGCTCCCTCAAGGCGATCGCGTCGGCACGGATGATGTGGCCGCCTCGTCGCTCGAACGCCTTGGCATAGCGTTCGACCAGTGCCCCTGGATCGCTCACGCTCCACGACTGCACCCAGTGAACGGCGCCGGCAACCGGCATGCGCAGCGCCGGCTCGGCCAAGGCCATCGCATGGGTGTCAAGTGCGTCAAAGGCGATGCCGTACTCCAGCTTCAGGCGCTCGGCCTGGGCGACTGCTCCCTCGAAGGCGCGCGGACTTCGGTACATCAAGCGAAGCCCCTTGCGGCGTACCAGATCTTCGGCGCCAGCAAGCGCCACAAAGCGGCCGTGCTCGTGCGTGGAATGTTTGATGAGCCCCGCGTACTCGCGACTGATGCGGCGATGCTTCGACGGGGCAGAATTCCGCCAATAGCGCACCAACTGAGGTAGAGCGGCCAACAGGTCCATGAAGTGATAGTTGATGTCCAGGCCCCGTCCGAGGGCGGCACCGACCAGCGCCTTCAGATCGCGCGGGAACGTATAGGGTTCGACAGCCTCGCGTTGGATGACTCCCGCATTGCCATAGCTGGTCTCGCGCCCGACCGGCGAGCGATCGACCAGCGTCACTGAATGTCCGCGCAGCGTCAGTTCCAGGGCCGTACAGGTGCCGACCATGCCGGCGCCCAGCACCACGATTTCATCTGGCATCGGACATGGCTTCGGTTTCGAGCCGCGCTGCGGCGGTCACCGTGATTTCGATGCGTGCGCCCGGCACCAGCAACTGTGCCACCACCGTCGTGCGCGTTGGATACGGCGTCTGAAAGTGCTTTCGGTACGTCGCATTGAACTCAGCGAAGTCCTCCGCGCGTGCGAGATGGACGGTGACCTGTACGACGTCGGCCAAGCTCAGGCCAACGGTGCGAAGCGAGGCATCGATGCGCTCAAGCGTCAGATTGGTTTGTGGCGCGATGCCATCGGGAATCGGTCCAGCGTCCGGGATCGGGAGCTCGCCGGAGAGGAAGACCAGTCCATTCGTACTGCGAATCTTGGAGAACGGAAGTTGGTTGTCGGTACGGTTCATCGTGTGCGCTGCGCCGTGCTTTGGCGCAGATAACTTCTGTGAAGTGAAAGGTTGGAAAACTTGTCGAGAGCCGGGGGAGCGCCTGCGAGCGATCGAGAGCCGGCCTTGCTAGAGCAACTCGCGCAGCGCGCCAAGCAACTGGGCGATCTGTTCAGGCGTGTGATCCGCGAAGGCAGCGCAACGCAACACGCCCATCGGTCCGGCGCCCACGTAGGTGGAATAGGCCACGAAAATGCCCTGTTCCCAGAGTGCGCGCTGGATCCGCTGCATCTGCAGACCATCCCCGTGCACAAAGGCGGCAATGGGTCCGGCGTTGTCCTCGACCTTCAGACCCAGGCCCCGCAGGCCCGCCTTGAGCGACCGCGCGTTCTCACGCAAGCGCAGAAGGAGTTCGGGGCGTCTGCGAATCAGGCGCAGGCTCTCCGCGGTCATAGCGGCGCCCGCGGAGCAGCCCAGCACCGCGCCACGCGCCACCGGGGTGCGCCACAGCTGCGCGATGGTTTGCGCATCACCAAGCGCAAACCCTCCGTGCGCGCCCAACGCCTTGGCGGTCGAGCCGCCGATCACCAGCCGGTCGAAGGGAAGCTGCGCGAGTTCTGCGCTCCCCCTTCCCTGCGGACCGATCGTTCCGAAGGCGTGAGACTCGTCAACCACCAGCCATCCGTTGAAAGGGGCGATCAGCTCCGCATACGCCGACAGTGGCGCAATGGCTCCCGTCGTCGCGAACACCCCGTCTGTGGCGACGAGTGGCCGCTGACCGCGCTCGAGCGTGTTTCCGAGCATGCGCGCCAGGTCTTGCACATCGCGATGCGCAAACGAATGGATTGGCTTGCCGGCCGCGTGGGCTCCTTCCCGCAGGCTGTAGTGGGCGGATTCGTCGATGTAGACAACATCACAGTCGGGCGCCAGTCCGGTGAGCGCGACAAGCCCGAACAGGTAGCCAGTTCCGAAATACATCGCAGCTTCCGTACCGAAGAACCGACGCGCTTCGGCCTCCGCTTGCTGGTTCGCGCCTGAACTGAAGCCATAGTGGCGCGGCAGGTGTGTGCTCGCACCAAACTGCCGCAGCGCAGCGCAGCCGATCTCGACGAGTTCCGGCGCGCCTCCCAGCCCGAGGTAGGCCGAGCCGCCGAAACAAAGCAGTTGCCGCCCGTCGACCATCATCGACGCGCCACTCGGCGATTCGACGAGACGAGGCGGTGATCCGCCGGTAGCCAAGGAGATCGTGGTGTTCATGCCAGATGCGGGGACGGGTTGTCCGTCGCGGGGAAGAAGTGCATGTGCCGATGACGGTACGGGAGTCGTGCGAAGTCCATCGACAGCGCCGCGCCGGTTTCAATGACGTGCCGATCCGTCGACAGCTTCGAGAACTCTGCGTAGTAGTGGTGGCTCGACTTCACCGCGATGACGCGGGCCTCGTGCAGAGGAACGCCCAATCCGGTGAAGGCAGTAGGCGACAGCGTCTGTTGCCGCCGGGTGCTCAAGACGATGTCCGTGGCATTGACACGAATCCAGGCGGCATGACCCAACGGATCGCGAATCCCCCCGACCCACTGGACATGGTCGGCCGCAAGCCCTCGAACGCTTGCGTCGACCTCGAGAGGTCGTCCCGACACCGCCGCGCTCTTTCCGCCCAGGCTCAACCGCAAGCGCGCCCCGATCCCGGAATCGAAGCATGCCTGGACACTTTGCGGGTCGACCAGCATCCCCAGCGCGCTGCGAAGCTGCGTGCGCTCCAGGAGCTCGGCGAGCAGCACGGTGTGGTCGCCCGGCGCCCCGCCGCCCGGGTTGTCGCCTGCGTCCGCCAGCAGCCGGGGCGCTAGGCCCTGCGCGTCGAGACCTTCGAGCGCCTGGCTGACCGACTCCAGACGAGGCAGCATTGCATGGCGGATCCGATAAAGCGCCTGCGCAAGTTCCGTGGCCTGGGCCATTGCGAAGGCAGCATGGCCGTCCGCCACCACCAGCACCTTCGTTCCCGCATCCGCCACATCGCCCCATGGGAAACCATGCACCAGGCTCACCGAAAGGACGCCCGGACGTTTCTCGACCTCGCTCATCTGGTCCACGAGGCCGCGCATCGGCTCGATGGTCGTGGGGTAGAAGCCGACCATGCGGCAATCCGCGACGGCCATCACCGGACGGGTGACACCGCTTGCCGCGGCCCGGCAGGCGTCGAACAGCTCCGCGGCCCGGGCTTCGTAGTCAGTGTGGGGGTACTCGCGCATGAGGATGATGACGTCCGCATGCTGGGTCATGGTGGACGTCATGTGGCAGTGCGGGTCGAGCTCCACGCCAATCACGCATCGGGGACCCACGAGTTCGCGTACGGCGCGGATCAGGTCTCCCTCACAGTCGTCCTCGCCTTCGGCCACCATTGCGCCATGAAGGAACAGCAGCACCATGTCCAGCGGCATCGCCGCGCGCGCTGCGCTAAGGATCTCTCCGCGCAACTGCGCGTAAGCTTCGGCCCTGACCCGCCCCGCCGGTTGAGCGATGGCATACACGCCTTCGATCACCTCGTCGCCATAGCGGCGCGCACGAAGGCGCCACTGTTCCACGATCGGGCCGACGTCGCCCAGCGCTCGCGCGGGTGTCGGTCCTCGAATGATGCCCAGTTCCTCGAACGACGCGAGGGTCGTAGGGTGCTCCGAGAATGTGTTGGTCTCCGTGACCAACGCGGATGTGAATATTTTCATGAGCAAGGCTTGTCTGAAAGAGTGCGCAAGCGCGGCGCAAGCGGCATCACCATCGCCAGTGCGAGCACGAGTACCAAAGCGGGCGCCGCCAACCATAGGGAAGCCAGGCGCTGCAGCGATGGTTCATCGGGGGCCGCGCCCAGAGTTCCAACCCAATCGAGCCCGATTCCGATCACGATGCCACCGAGCGACTGACCGAGCTTCTCGGCAGAAAACAGCACGCCCAGGTATAGCCCGAGGCTTTCTCCCGCCGCAGACGATCGCGTGGCGGTTTCCATTGCCAGGGTGGTGATCAAGACCGTCAGCCCTCCGCTCGCAACGCCGAATAGCGCGCCCCCGGCAACCATTGACACCAGCGTGCGCGGCCCGGCCGTGAACCAGACCACGCCAGCGAGCGCCAGAAGGAGTGCCCCGCCAAGAATGCGTGCAGGCGCGACGCGACGCGCCACCCATGGCGCTGCCGCGACGCCAGCCAGCAAGGCAACGAAGATTGGCGTGAGCAGGACCGAGAGGTTCTCCGGCCCGGCCTTGAGCAGATGCTTATTGGCGTAGGGCAAAGCGCTGAAGAGCGCCGTCGAGCTGGTGCCAAGCAGCACAAGGATGAGCGCGACGCCATAGAAGGCCTTGTTGCGCAAGGTGGCGCGCAGAGCCTTCGGTAGCGATGGCGACCGCTCGCGCTCGACGCCAGTGCGCAACGGAACCCGCCGCACGACCATCCAACAGACACCCAGGGCCACAAAGGCGCCGGCTGCGAGAACCAAGGCCGCGCCGATGTAACCCCCATGAAATGCGCTGAAGCGCGCAACGATCTGCGGAGCCAACACCGTCACCAGCAGTCCCGCGACGGTCTGCCCCAGGGCGCGCGATGACATCAGGGTACTTCTGTGCTCCATGCCATCGCACATGTCGCTCGCTATCGCCGTGTGAGCGACCGTGAACACGGTGAGCAGCAGCGACTGCAACACCAGGAAGGTTCCCAACACGAAGATCCTGATCGGCAGCGGAAACGCTTCCATGGGCACGAAGAGCAACACCAGGACCAAAGGGAGCGCGAAGACGCTGAATCCAATGAGGTGACTTCGACTACCCACCGTGCGCGCGGCACCGTCGGTCCGGCGTCCGATCCAAGGATCAAGCAGGAGGTCCGCGAGCTTGGGGATAGCCAGAAGCACGCCGGCCAGCGCCGGGGGCACCTTTGCGAACTCCGTCAGGTAGAACAGGAAGAGCAACGGAACCACGCCCGAACTCAGGGTCGACCCGAAGGCCCCGGCGCCGAATCCCACGACTGCCGTGCGCGCGGGCGCACGCATCTCAGCCATGGACACGATCCCTCGTGAAGCGCAGCTGTCGTGTCCGGGCGGTATCCAGCAACAACTCGCGGTGCCCGTCCTTGCCGGTCACGAGACGCAAGGTGCCGTGCAAGGGGACCGCGGGATCCTCGCTGACCATGAGACAGGTGTCGTCGAGCAGGGGCTGCAACTTGTAAGTGCTACGGCCGTACAGCCCGGCGACGCGCATCGATTCGGGGCGTCCGTCGCCGATCACGACTTCGCCACCGAGTTCTCCGCTGTGCCACCGGCCCGCGAATCGCTCCACAAGCTCCAAACTTCTCTCAGCATCCTCGATGCGATCGCAGCGATAGCGACGTCCTTGCTCGATCACGTCGATCGCAACGATCCTGCCAGCGTCACCGCGCACCAGCTCCACTGTCAGCGCAATGACAGACAGAAGGTTCACACGCAAAACGTCCGGTGTGGACTGCGTCAATGGCAGCGGCATTCCAAAGCTGCGCAAGACCAGAGTCTCTTCATGCTTGGCGATGGCAAAGTGGCGACCGTTGAGGGCACAGTAGTAGTCGCCGCACAGCCCCTCCCCGTGCTGCGAGCTCGCCGGAGTCTCCGGCGCCTCGAGGGCTTCCTCGAGCATGGCGACGAGCAGTTGTTGTGCGATTTCCGCGGCCGTCACATCGCTGCGGTTGCTCATGACCACGATCTGCACACCGTGATCGGGCGCCGCGAGCATCTGGCAGGTGCCTCCCACGACGCCCCCGGCGTGGTGGAAGATTCGCACGCCGCGCCACGTCTCGCGAATGAGGCCGAAACCGTACGGATTGAGGTAGCCGTTGTTCAGCTCGGTCGGAGCCATCATTTCCTGCGACAGCGCCTGCGGCCAGATCCTCGGCGTGATGAGATGGCTCAACCAGCGCTGCATGTCGTCCAACGTGGACGCAATGCCACCCTCCCCGAGGATGACCGAAGGAAAGATCCCCTTCGAGAAACCGCCTTCGGCCCTGGCAATGTGCGACGTCGCGCTGCCCAGAAGGGGATCGAGGTCCGAGCACCACAAGAAGGTCTCGTTCATCGAGAGCGGCTCGAACAGCCGCTCCCGCAGACCTTGCGCCAGCGACACCCCGAGCACACGCTCGAGCACCGTCGATAGCATGCGGTAGCCACCATTGTTGTACATGAATTGTTCGCCGGGCTCGAAGTTGGCCTCGTGCTGTCGACATTGATACTCGAAGGCCCCCTCGCTGGGCACGACGGTCATGCCGTTGGACAGCAATGAGAGGTCCAGGTAGTCGCGCGTACCTCCCGTGTGGTTCATGAATTGCCGAAGCGTGCGGGCACCCTGGCTCGCTGGGAGCTCGGGCAGCCAGCGACTGACGGGCTCGTCGATCGACAACATGCCTTCGTCGCGCAGAAGCAGCGCCAGTGCGCAGGCGAAATGCTTGCTCGTTGAGCCGATGCGCATCTTCGTAGCGGGTGTGTTGACCAAGCCCGAGTCCAGGCTTGCCATGCCGTAGCCACGACGCAGCAAGGTCTTCCCATGCTGCTGGACGCTTGCCACCAGGCCGGGCGCGTCGTTGCGGTGGAGTTCGGAAAGCACGGCTTCCAGCTTTTCTATGCGAGGGTGAGTCATGGTTCTATTCAGTCCTAAAATGAACGATCAATCATTGTTTTTCTGTGCAGCATGCCCAAACGAGATGAGAGCCACATGGCGTCGGTGCGCAAGCAAATCCTGGATGCCGCGCGCGTCGTGTTCGAGCGCAAGGGAGTCGCTGACGCATCGATGGCCGAAATCAGCGCGCAAGCGGGCCTTTCGATCGGCTCGATCTATGTGCACTTTCGGGCCAAGGAGGACGTCCTGCTTCAGTTGATCGAAGCGGCGGACGTCAATGCCTCGCCCTTCGAGCAGTGCAGCAGTGCGGGAGAACTGCTGGGTCTTGTGGAAAGCCTGCTCAAAGCCCAGGAGCGCCCGGATGCCAACAACCAGACGGCCCGCACGGCGCTCGAAGTCGCCGCGATCACGCGACGCAATCCGGACGTTCAGGCCGTCGTCACAAGAAACTTCAAGAGCTTGCGTCGCGCCCTGCTCGAGGCAGTGGCGCGCATCGGCCAGGCATCCGGTCATGCCGACGACAGCGAGATGCTTGCCATCGGAGAGTCGATCCTGGCGCTGCTGATCGCGGCCCAAGCCCAAATGCTGATCGGTGTTCCTACCAATGCTGAAGCCAAGCTCAAGGCGGCGCGACTGCTGATCAAGTTGCTGCACGGCGCCCCCGTGCGGGTGAAGCGGTAGCCCACAACGGCTGCTCACTCGTATCGATGACAAAGGCTGCATCGTCAAAATCGATGTAGCCATCCGCGTAGGCTGCCGCCGGCGTGGTGTCCGAAGCCATCAGCAAGGGCGCGTCGAGGTCGACCAGGTCGGCCCACTGCGCTGCGATGAACGCCGGCTGGATGGCACGCGATCGTCCTCCCATGCACCCGACCATCACTTTCATGCCGCGCTCACGCGCTGCGTGAACGAGCAGCAAGGCAGCGCTCAAACCACCGCATTTGTCGAGCTTGATGTTCGCAACTTGGTATCTCTGCGCGACATCGTCCAGGTCTTCGATGGTCTGCAGAGATTCATCAGCGGCGATCGGAATCGGCGAGAAGTAGCCCTGCAGTTCGTGATCGTTCGCGGCGGGCAACGGCTGCTCGATGAGCACTACCCGGCAAGCGAGCAAGGCGCCCATCATTCGCTCAAGGTGGGCCATCGACCACCCTTCGTTCGCATCGACGGAGAGCGCCGCGTCCGGCCGTGCAGAGCGTACTGCATTGATCCGTTCGATATCGAGCTCGTGCCCATCGAGCTTGAGCTTGAGAGCCTTGGCCGCCGAGTGCGACCGCGCTGCCAACGCCATGCATTGAGGCTCGTCCACCCCAAGCGTCACCATGGTGGGGAGTGGACGCAGCGAGGGCAGAAATGCCATGCGATAGGCGGGTTCCCCCCTTTGCGCGGCCATGAGCTGCCAGAGCACCCAATCCAGTGCGTTGCGTGCGCCACCCGCGGGCATCTTCTGGACCTCGCGCCAGGCACCGAGGAGGTCTTGCGGCAGCCAGTCGCGCATGGCCTCGATGTCTTGTTTCATCCGCAGCCCGTCCTCGCCGCGGTAGAACACGCCGGCGGCCTCGGCGCGCGCCACATGGCGCCCATAGCGCCCTTCCACGCCGAGGACACACTGCCCCGGCAGCACGCGCCCGGCAATGGCCAACGGCTGCTTGAAAAGGATGTCCTGCGCGGACGCGTGAATTTCCATCGCGTCTCGCCGCTCAGGAGAAGTCCATGGAGAACTGCAGCCCGATCGTGCGCGGGGTGATGAGGTTCACCCGCGCCGGTCCGCCCGCAGTGCTCAGGGTGGTATCGGCTGCAGTTTGCCCGCGGCGATTGGTCAAGTTACGCACAAACAGACCCACAGTGACCTTGCCCACCTGCACGCCGCCGCGCAGGTCGATCGCCGTATACGCCGGCAACCTGTATTGAGGGATCCCAGGGGAGGACTTGAAGCTATTCAAACGGTCGCCGGTATAGCGCAGGGTGGCACCAAAGTACGCCGGATAGCCGCTGACACTGAAGTTGTAGTCGGCCTGCACGGCGGCCGAGACCCGCGCCGTGTTGGGCAGTCGTTCCCCAGCCCTTCCACCCAGATCGGGGCTGTCGTCGACGAGCTTCGCGTCGATCACGCTGAGCGATGTGGCCAATCGCAGCGAGTCGATCGGCGCCGCCCGCAGCGTCCATTCAAGACCGCGCGAACGCGCACGCCCCGCATTTCCGATGCCGGAAAAGCCCGCGCTCGACGTGAACACCTGCATGTCCTTCCAGTCGATCTGGTACAGCGCCACCTCCGTCGACAGACGGCCCGGTATCACATCGCCTTTCCAGCCAACCTCATAGCTCCACAGACTGTCGGACTTGAAGGAGGAGTTCGTGAGCGGCGCGCCCGTCAGGGGATTCACGATGAGCGGCAGCGGGCCGCCTGGCCGGTATCCGCTGGCAGCACGGACATAGATCGCTTGATGCTCAGCGGGTCGCCATCTTCCGGTGAACAGCCAAGTCGTCACACCCTCCGATGACTGGGAGGCCGGCTGGGGTGCCGGCGCGAAGATGCCGCTGAACTGTTGATCCAGACGTTGGCTGTTGCGGCTGTGGCGCACCCCCATGGTGACGTCGGCCTGCGGCGTAAGGTAGTAGGTGCCGGTGCCGAAGACGGCGGTTTCACGGAACGTCGACGGAAACTTGGCATCTGCCAGAACCGGATTCGTGGGCTGCGCGAACGCATTGAACGGGCTGAGATGCTGTGTCTTGGAGCCGGTCTCGTCGGTGTAGAAGAAGCCCGCCAGCCATTCAAACTGCCGGCTGCGCGGCGAGGTCAGCCTCACCTCCTGCGTGAATTTTCGGTTGCTGAACCCATAGTCCATGCCGTACGCACTATTGACGATCCCCTGTGGAGCAAGCAGCGGCGCATAGAGTGCGGAGCTGTCCACGCGTCCTGCGCTCGACGTGCGTTGCCATCCTGTGATCGCGTCGAGCGTGGCCCACTTGAGGTCCACCTTGAGTGCTGCGGAGATCAGGTCATTGCGGACTTCGGACGGCTCGCCCAACATCAGCCGCTTGGTCAGTGCACCGTAGAGCGGGCGACCCGTCGCGATATCCATGTCCTGCGTGGACGCGCCGTCGCGTTCCTGGTTCTGGGTCAACGCGGTCAGACGAACGCTCACGTCCTTCGACGGCGTCAGCAGCAAGGCGACGCGAGCGCCGTCCGTCTTCGAGGCATCCACCAGGCGCCCGAGGCGATTCACGTCGCGGATGAATCCGCCGTCCGAACGCTGATACACGGTCGCCCGCAATCCGGCGACACCATCGCTCAGTGGAGCGTTCAGCATGCCGCGCATGACATGACCAGTCTTGCCGCCGCGCACGCCGGACGCTTCCGCCGTCACTTGGCCGCTGAAGGCGCTTGCATCGGGCTCCACAGCCACATACTTGATCAGGCCTCCCATGGCGCCGGCACCATAGAGGGTCCCCTGTGGGCCACGAAGGGACTCGACACTTGCGAGATCGAACAGGCCGAGGTCGAGCGAAGAAGAACCCCCGCCTGCATAGGCGGAGCTCGAGCCGAAGGGAACGTCGTCCACGTACATGCCGACGGTGGCACCGACCTGCGAGCCCGTCGAGATTCCGCGCATGGTGATCTGGCTTCCGCCCGTGCCGCCGCCCGACTGGTTGTGATTCATGCCGGGCAGCAATGCAGCCAGGTCACTCAGCGACTGGTAGCCACCACGCTCCATGTCCTCGCCTTTGAGCACATCCGCCGTCAATGGAACCTCCCTTGCCGGCTCCCTGCGTCGCTGCGCGGTGACGCTGATGGACTCGATCGATTTGGGCGCAGCGGACTCGGAGGTGGGCACGGTAGGCGGCGCATCTGACTGCGCACTGGCGTACAGATGCACGCTGCCACAAGCAATGGCGATGGTGGCTCGCAGCCACGCAGGGCGCCGAGGTGCGCCAGAGTGATCCCGAAGAACTAGCATTTGTCTCCTATCAAAATGAATGAGGCTTCGTTTTTTTTGGATTGTGCGGTTTTTCTCTTTCAGGTGCAAGTGGTAGTTCAAAAGGCTCTGCATGCGCGCGGATCAGCGCGGGTGCGACTGCCTTGACGGCGGCGAGACGACGGACAGAACCGCCAGACTTGGTGTGTGTGCGCAAACAACTCAGGTCGCCCGGGGAAAGCTGCGGCGCCTTGTGCTCGACGGCGATACGAACAACACCTCGCGCACGGCACTTCGCGCTTCTTCACGCATGCCTGCGTTCGGGGCCGGGGCCCGCCGTTCTTCATCGACAGCCGTCGCATCGTGCAAGACACAGTCGGCGCCACAGCCATGGAGCGGCCGGACGCGAAAAGCCATGCCCTGCCCGTGAGCCGCGGGGCACCGAGCGTCTCGAATGGGCGTCTCGCAGTCGAGGCGGTCCCGAGCGAACGCGTGGACGTCCCTACCCGCTGTTGGTGAGACCGACGTTCAAGCGACACACGGATGTCGACCTTCTGCGGGCCACGAAAGCACCATCAAGTTTTCCGCCGATGTACCGATAACATGAACAGCTTGGAAATCAAATGAGGCATCGTTTCCCTCTCGGGACGCAGTATTGGACCCGCGGCAGACACCCGTGTCTGTGAACCGTGGTCGACCAACTCACCGTCATAAATCTCGCCGGCCACGTCGTCTCAACGCACTACGCCACGCAGCACGAGTTCCTCGGTCAAAAGATCAGGGATCACAATGTGATGGACGCAACGATCGATCGGGGACTTCTGCCCGAGTACCAGCACCTGCTGACCGCCTCGCCGGCGGCACTTGAAGCAAGGCACACGACACGCCCGCCTGGCTGCCTCCACTTGTGCGAGGCCGTCGAGGCAAACAGCTGAGCGGTGTCGATGAGCTCGGGCGCTGATGGATGCACCTGCTAATGAACGATGAACAGGTCACCGAACGCCAGCGTGCGTGATCTGGCGAGGATGGCGGCGCCTCGAAACGCATGCGACAAGATCAGGACGAAGGCCTTCGAGGACAACGCTCCATCCGAGAACCGCTCCCGCGCGCTCGCAAGCTCACACGCCGTCCCGGGGCGGCAAAAAAGCCTCCAGCCCTCCCCCGGCATCGGCACCCGCCAGGGTCAGAGGAACGTCGTGACCAGCACCATCAACGCTATCGCAATGATGTATGCCGCCATCAACCACTGGAAACGATGGCCGACCCAAAAACTCTGCTCAGCGAAACGATCAGGCAGCCGCTCTTCCTCGGGGCGATCTTGCCCGACGGGCGAATCCAGACGCTCGCCTGTCTGCCGAGCGATCAGCAATGGGAACCCGGTGCCTCGGCATGCGCTGCAGATGACCACCCCTTCCGTAAAGCAGGAAGGGCAGGGAACTTCATCGCCGTCGTGCGTTCGGTACAGGCCGCTGCCGTGGCAGCTCCGACAAGCCACGACCCCGGCGGTCCATATCGGACAAGAAGAGGGAATGTCGATTTTGTTTTGAGTTACCGAAGCGGCGTCGGGTGACATGAGGATTCCAGAATCCGGAACCTGTAATACGCCTGGTGGCCGCGATCGGATGACAATTGTTTAAGAAAAAACCATTCAAACTCGATCTTGATGGCTATAGCCATCAGCGAGCACAACACGCCCCCAACAAGCGGAGGAGGAACGGAGAAATCTATGGTTGCGTGCCCGGCCGCGATGTTGCAGTTTCCCCCGGCACCTGAAAGCCGAGCGCTCAACATCCCCTGCCCCCTCTAGGAGCGGTCGCTCATCTCTTGAAGAAACACGCGCTTCCAGTCTTCGATCGTTGACTCGGAGACCACCGAGGCATGGGCCGCGATGCTGAGTGCCAAGCTCGGGGCGCCGCTCGCACTAGGCACTGCAGTGCCCATGCCGAAGCCGTCCTTCACCACGGTGCCCTGACTCAAAGCGAAGCCGGTCTTGCGCGCCATGCGCACGGCACTGCGCACGCTCTGGGGATTCAAGCGGGGATAAGGCTTCAGACCGGGAGCGATCAGGTCGATGATCTGCTCGCTGTGTTCCTTGTCCAACGCAGCCAGCAATGCGGTGGCACCCGCACCCACCCCAAGCAAGCGTCGCTGGCCTACTTCCACAGGCACGAAACGCATGAGCGCCTGACTGTCTGCCTTGGCGAGGCAGACCGCTTCGACGCCACTTCGACGCATCAGGTACGCGGTGGCGCCCGTTCGACGTGAAATCGCGTTAAGCACGGGCCGCCAGTGCGCTACCTCGAGCATGCTGGCGGACGGCGCGAGGCTCAATTCGTGGACCAACTCCCCCAAACGGTAGCGCTTGTCCCGCCCGGGCGCGCTCGCAAGCCGTTCCTCAATCAGGCAGCGCAGGATGCGGTGCGCGGTGGAGCGGGCCAGACCGCAATCGTCCGCCACCACCGCCAGCGTCACGCCCTCGGCGCCGGCTTTGCCAAGGGAGCGCAGCACCGCGGCGGCCCGGCGTATCGCCTGCGTGCCGCTGGGAGGATCCGATTCGGGAGAAGTGCCCATGATGTGGAACAGCGGTTGCCGTGATTTCCCTTGCCGGCAGGCGAAGGGCTGGATGTCATCGAACGCATGCGCCAAATTCGATGCTCGATTATTCCATCATGTGGTTGATCTCGATTCCCCCGAAGCCGCAACAGGAGCACGACCATGGGCCACCCGATTTCCTTCACGCCTTCCCGCCGCCGGCGCAACCTGGTTGCGGCCGCCACGGTTGCCGCGCTGGCAGGCATCGCCCCGTGGCCCGCCTTGGCGCAAGGCGCTTTTCCGGACAAGCCGGTGCGCATCATCGTGCCGTTCGGCGCCGGCGGATCCGACTCGCTGGCCCGTGCACTCGGCGAGCGGCTCGGCGCGCAGCTCAAGCAACCCGTGATCGTCGAGAACAAGCCCGGCGCGGCGGCATTGATCGGCACCGAATACGCGGCCGCCCAGCCCGCCGACGGCTACACCATCCTGTTCCTGGGCGGCGGCAGCCTGACGCCCGTGCTGGTCAAGGACCTGAAGTTCAACCTGCTGCGGGCCATGCGGCCCGTCGTGTGCGTGGCGCGCGGCGGCATGACGCTCATGGTCCCGGGCACGCTGCCGGTGAACAACTTCCGCGAGTTCGTCGACTACGCGAAGAAGAACCCCGACAAGGTCAACTTCAGCTACACCGCGGGCAGCATCCTGCTGGCGGGCGAGATGCTGAAGTCGCGCGCGGGCTTCGGCGCGACGCCCATCCCGTACAAGGGGTCCACCCAGGTCGCGACGGCGCTGATCGCCGGCGAGATCCAGATGGGCATCGACGTGCCGCTCTTCTACGTCGGCATGATCAAGGAAGGCCGCATCAAGGCACTGGCGCACGGCGCGTCCGAACGCTCGCCCTCGCTGCCGGACGTGCCCACGCTGGCGGAAGTCGGTGTGCCCGACCTCAGCTTCGCCTTCTCGTTCGGCTTCTGGGCGCCGGCCGCCACGCCGAAGCCCATCGTCGACCGGCTGAACGTCGCGTTCAACGAGGTGCTGAAGGAGCCCGACATCCGCGCCCGGCTCGCGCAGGCCGGCGTGATTCCGGTCGGCGGGCCACCGGAAGTCCATTCCAGCCAGGTGATGGCCGAGCAGCAGATGTGGGCGCAGGCCGCCGCGGCGATCGGCTACAAGCCGGAGTAGGCGCATGTTCTCCTTGTCAGGCAAGACCGTCGTCGTCACTGGCGGCGGGCGCGGCATCGGCCGGGGCATCTCGCTGGCGGTGGCGCGCTGCGGCGCCAACGTGGTGCTGAGCGGCCGCTCGATGCAGGCCTTGGCCGCCACCCGGCTCGAACTGGAAAAACTCGGTGCGCGGGCACACGCCGTGGCCGCGGACGTGACGCGCGCCGACGACATCGCGCGCCTCGTGACCGAAGCGGAAAGCCGCTTTGGCGCCATCGATGGCTGGGTCAACAACGCCGGCAGCGCGGCGCCGGGCGACACCGGCCCGCTGCTGGAGGTGCGCGAGGACCAATGGGACCGCGTGGTCGACCTGAACCTCAAGTGGACCTTCTTCGCGGCGCAGGCGGCCGCTCGCGCGATGCCGCGCGGCGGTTCCATCGTGAACATCACCTCGCGCAGCGCCTCGCATCCCAATCCCAACACCGGGCACTACGGCGCGGCCAAGGCAGCGGTCGAGAACCTCACGCTCACCATGGCCGCCGAATGGGGGCACCGGGGCATCCGCGTCAATGCCGTGGCGCCCGGGGTGGTGATGACCGAGGAACTGGCGAAAGTGTTCGACTCCGAGAGCCGCATCCGCCGCCAGGTGGAGACGGTGCCGCTGCGGCGCCTCGGCACGCCCGACGACATCGGCCCGCTCTGCGCCTACCTCCTGTCGGACGAGGCGTCGTGGACCACCGGCGCCCTCATTGCGGTCAACGGCGGCAGCCCCGTGCCCATGGGCTACCTGAGCTATCTCCACAAGGTGAACAACGCGTGAATTTCGAATGGACACCCGAACAGCGGGCCTTGCGCGAGCGCGTGCGCGCGCTGCTGGCGCGCGAACTGCCGCCCGACTGGGAACACATCAGCCGCCATGGCCCGGGCTCGCCGGCGCAGACGGCGTTTTCGCTGGCGTTCTGCCCCAAGCTCGCGGCCGAGGGCCTGCTGGTGCCGCATTGGCCGGCCGCGCATGGCGGACGCGATGCGCCGGCATGGGAGCACTTCATCATCGGCGAGGAACTGTTCGCCGCGGGCGAGCCGCGCGGGCCGCAATACATGAACGCCAACTTCATCGGCGCCACGCTGATGAAATTCGGAACGCCGCAGCAACAGGCCCGCTACCTGCCCGACATGGCCGCGGGCCGCGCGGTGTGGTGCCAGGGATTCTCCGAACCCTCGGCCGGTTCCGACCTCGCCGCGCTGGCCACGCGCGCGGTGCCGCGCGGCGGCGAGTACGTCATCAACGGCAGCAAGGTATGGACCTCCTATGCCGGCATGGCGCAGACCTGTTTCCTGCTGGCGCGCACCGGCGCGGGCAAGGGCGGCATCGCCATCTTCCTGGTGCCCATGGACACGCCGGGCATCACCGTGCGCCCGATCCCGTCGCTGATCGGCCATGGCGACATCCACGAAGTCTTCTTCGACGACGTGGTGGTGCCCGCGGCGGCGCGCCTTGGCGAGGAAGGGCAGGCCTGGGCCATCATCGGCTATGCGCTCTCGCTGGAGCGCGTGGGCCTAGCCCGCTACGCGTTCTCGCGCCGCGTGCTGGACCGGATGGTCGGCGAGCTGACTGCGCAAGACCGGTTCGCCGACAGCGCCGTCCGGGCCCAGGCCGCGCAGGCCCTGGCCGCGTGCGAGGCGGCGCGCCTGCTGGTCTACCGCGTGGTCGACGAGCGCGCGCGCGGGCTGCCCCCCAGCGCCGTCTCCAACCTGGCGCGCGTCGCCGTCGTCAAGGCCGACCATGCCGTGTCGGACTTCGCGCTCGCGCATTTCGGCGATGCGCTGTGCGGCGACCGCTGGCCGCTCGTGCTGGCGCACCACGAACGCGCCATCGCCGCCGGCATCGCTTCGGGCGCGGCCGAAATCCAGCTCAACCTGGTGGCGAACGATTGGCTGCGGCTGCCGCGCGAATCCCGCCTGGAGCGCTCATGAACCTTCAATTCAACCCCGATCAGGTGGCGCTGCTGGATGCGGTCGAACGCATCGCGCTGGAGCACGAGACGCGGGCGCTGTCCCACACCAGCCACTTCGAGTGCTCCGCGTCGCTGCAGGCCGACCTGGAAGCGACCGGTCTCCTCGACGCCGCGGCCATGGAGGAACTCGGCCCGGTGGCCGCGGTGGCGATGGTCCATCGGCTCGCCAAACTGCCGCAGTGCGTGGAACTGCTCGCGGCCGCGCTGGTGCGCCCGTTGCTCGCGCCCGCGCTGCCCGGCCCCTGCGCGCTCGTCTGGGAGCGCCGCGACCGGCCCGCGCGCTGGCTTCCCGGCGCGCGCTCGGTGCTCTGCGTTCGCGGCGACGCGGTCGAGCACGCCGTGCTCGCCGACGCCGATGTCATGGCCGTGGACAGCCCCTTCGGCTATCCGGTGGGCCGCCTGGTCGCGCCGGATGCGCTCGCATGGCGCGCGCTCGACCTGGACGCGGCCGAGCTGCGCCGGCTCTGGCGGCTGGGGGTCGCGGCCGAACTCGCCGGCTGCCACGAAGCCGGCCTGAACGCCGTGGTCGCGCATGTGAGCGAGCGTCGCCAGTTCGGGCGCCCGCTGGGCGCGCTCCAGGCGATCCGGCACCGCCTGGCCGCGGCCGCGGTGCAGGTGGAGGCCGCGCGCTGGCTCGCGCTGCAGGCGGCGCGCAGCGGCAGCGATGCCGACGCCGCCTGCGCGCTGGCGCACGCGCAGGAGTGCACGCCCGCCATCACCTACGACCTGCACCAGTTCATGGGCGCCATGGGCCTCACGCTCGAACACCCGCTGCACCGTTGGACCACGCGGGCCAAGATGCTGCGCTCGGACCTGGGCGGCGCGCAGGCGCAGCAACTGGCCCTGGCGGCCCTGGCCTGGAATCTGGAGGAAACCGCATGAACGATACCCGCCCACGCATGCCGCTCAGCGGCGTCAAAGTGCTCGACCTGAGCCGCATCCTGGCGGGCCCGCTGGCCGCGCAGGCCCTGGCGGACCTCGGCGCGGAAGTCATCAAGGTCGAGCGCCCCGGCAACGGCGACGAGGCGCGCCGCTGGGGCCCTCCGTTCCTGAAGGACCGCGAGGGCAACGACACGCGCGAATCGCCCATGTACCTGTCCGCCAACCGCAACAAGCAGTCGATCACCATCGACATCGCCAGTGCGCAGGGGCAGGACCTGGTCCGGCGACTGGCGGCGCGCTCCGACGTGCTGCTCGAGAACTTCAAGGTCGGCGACCTCGCCCGCTACCAGCTGGACCATGCGTCCTTGCGCGCGCTGAATCCGCGTCTCATCTACTGCTCGGTGACCGGCTTCGGCCAGACCGGTCCCAAGAGTCACCTGCCGGGCTACGACACCGTGTTCCAGGCCATGAGCGGGATGATGAGCGTGACCGGCCTGCCCGACGGCGTGCCTGGCGGCGGCCCGATGAAGACCGGCCCCAGCCTCGCCGACTTCATCGCCGGGCAGTACGCCGCCTCGGGGGTGCTGGCCGCGCTGTACGAGCGCGACGGCCCCCGGGGCACGGGCATGGGCCGGCACATCGACATCGCCTTACTCGACTGCACCATCGCCGCCCAGACGCATTCAGTCATGACGTACCTGGCGGCGGGCGTGGTACCGCCGCGCCGAGGCACCGAAGGCAACGGCGGCTTGCCTTCGCAGGCGTTCGAATGCGCCGACGGCGGCATCATTGTCATCTGCGGCAGCGAAGCGCAGTACCGGGCATTCTGCGGGGTGCTGGAACAACCGCAGCTGGCCGACGACCCTCGCTTCGTCACCAATTCGGCGCGCCTGGAACACCGCCGCGAGTTGGCCGATGTATTCAACACACTCACGCGGCAATGGCGCGCCGGCGAGCTGCTGGCGGCGCTCGAAAAGGCGGGTATTCCCAGCGGCCCGATCAATCGCTATCCGGAGGTATTCGCCGACCCGCAAGTGGTGCACCGCGGCGTGACGCAACGCGTGCCGCATCCCACGGCGGGAGAAGTCACGTTGTGCGTCAGCCCGATCCGTTTCACCGGAACCGCAGCGCCGCAACCCACGGCACCGCCCACGATCGGCGAGCACACCGATCGTATCCTGCGCGATTTGCTGGACATGGAACCCGGGGCGATCGCATCGCTGCGCGAGCAGCGCGTCGTTTGAGAAGGCATCGATGACACGCAGCTTCGAAACCCTTCTTTGCGACGTGTCAGACGCAGGCGTCGCAACGCTCACGCTGAACCGTCCCGCATCGCTCAACGCCATCAACCGGTTGATGGCCGATGAAATGACGGATGCGCTGGAACGCCTCGCCGCCGACTCCAGTGTGCGCGTGCTGATCTTGCGCGGCGCGGGTCATGCGTTCTGCGCCGGCGGCGACGTGCGTGACATGGCGGGACAAGGCGTCCGTCAAGCAGGCGAAGCCCTCGAAGGCATGAGCCGGTACCGCCGGCTCGTGCTCGCACTGCACGGTTTTCCGCGACCGGTGATCGCCGCCGTGGACGGCGTGGCCTTCGGCGCCGGCATGAGCCTCGCACTTCTGGCCGACATGGTCCTGCTGAGTGATCGCGCGAGGCTCTGCATGGTGTTCCAGCGTGTCGGCCTGATTCCTGACTGTGCCGCGCTCTTCACCCTTCCGCGTCTCGTGGGCCTGCAGCGAGCGAAGGCCCTCACCCTATCGGCGCGCGAGATCGGTGCGACCGAAGCGCACGCCATGGGCCTGGCACTCGAAGTCCTGCCTTGGCAAACACTGCATGCAAGGGCGGACGAAGTAGCCGCCGCACTGGCCACCGGTTCGCCTACCGCGCTGTTGCTGACCAAGCAGGCATTGGACGCATCACTCCAAAGTGATTTGCCGACGATGCTGGCGATGGAAGCGAGTGCGCAAGCCATTGCCCTGGCAAGCGAAGAACACCGGATCGCGGTGCAGGCCTTCGTGCGCAAGAAAGGGCAGTAAAACGAATGGCCAGCGAGACCCGCTGAGAAAGCGGAGTCGTTATACCTGAACGTCGAAAGAGAGCCTTCGGCGAGCTTGCATCGCGACCATCGCGCTGGGCAAAGCTTTTCGAGCGACACCCGCGCCTGCTGTTCGACGAACCTTGCCAGTTGGCCTGACGCGGGCGCAATCTGCAGCCTCGACCCTCAATTGCAGAAGGACACAGAACGCCACGAATTCGTTCGCATGCCGACGAACGACCCCTGGCAGAATCGCAACATGCTTCTTCCAGCTCCCCTAGGTTCTCAGCGCGCGCAAGGACTTGCTGCCCAGTTGGGCTGCACGGTGGGCGAGTTCGCATCGTCGGATGGTCAGCCGGAGGCCGCGTTGCTGGGCAGTGTGGCCAGTCTTGCCGACATGCTCCTCGAGTTTGGCGCACGCTTCGATCCCGGCGAGAAGGTATATGTGTTCCGCAACTGGCCGACGCTCGAGGCTGCTCTGAGGCACATCGTCAATTCGCGAAAATCGAGCTAAGGTGCTGGTGTTGCGGGATCAACGCCAGGTGCAAAGGCATAGATCTCGATGGTCTTGGCGTAACGCCGACGTTCAGGGCTGGAAATCCGTTGCGGGCGAAGCCGCGAATGCTGGGTGACAGATCGATGGCCTGCTGCACGTCGCGCTGGGGCGGCGTGTAGGGTAGATGGCGTGCACAGTTCATTGACCGCGCGGGTGGTAAGGGCAGAAACCGGCGCCCTTCGCTTTCCTCTCGGCTAAGCGGTGATCAAACTCGGTTCAGAGGTTCTATCGGCTTCAGGTCGCTCGCCGATCATTTTTGCGGAGACGCGCCATCGGTCTTGCGAAGTCCGCGCAGGTTCATCGCAGCCAAGCAGACTTGGAGCGCAATCAGCGCCCAAGCGCTTGAATAAAGGCCCCAGACACCCCACAGCGCGTTACTTGCAAGAAATACCCAAAATCCAATGTTGCGCTTACTCTTCACGTTCGATGCAACAAGCCAGGCGGCGCCGACCGAGGCGACGAATGCGGGCCATTGCAGCCAGGAAATCCAGTCCATTGCGCTTAGCTCGCGGAAAACGTTGGCGGGTCTGCGGCCGCCGACCGGCTTCCTATCCAGGCGAGGCACTGTTCTCGCAACAGGTCGATCGATGCAAGCGCATTGCACTGCGGCTCGAAGATTGGCAACTCGCAATAGCGTTCACCCCCGCGACGAATTTGCGCAGTTCCGGAGAAGGTGGCGAGCGCGGGCGCCGGCATGAGTCTGTAATGAAACTCCCATTCCTGATAGCGCTCGGAATGCGAGAGCGCATCGCGCTCGTCACCGCGCACAGCGGGCGTCTTTGGCTGCTTTCGTACAACGAAGGAGTGGAAGGGCCGTGGCCGATGCATATATGACATGTCGGATGAGCAGAGACCGGGCAGAGCCGGATCAGGACTCGGAATGGGACTTCGTTTGATCCCAAGATGCAGAAGAGCGTAGTCAACGGCTTTTGCAACGTTTGTCGGAAAAGATGCCGACAAGCGCGAGCCGGGTCCAGCAAGCGTCGGACCATCGCAGAAGTATCGCTGGACGTCCTAGACGAGACCGCGCGTTTCTTTCCACGTCGCGGATGTGCCGCGCCAGAATTTAAATGAACACCGCAGCTATCGGCTGAGGATAAGCTGCAGAACGTGATCTACCAAGGCGATTGAAAGAGGCCAAAGGCGACGATGCGACCGCTCTGCTCGTTGGAGGAATTTCGATTTTTCGTTGCTGCGCATCTCCGCCGTGCGGGTACCCCTACGGGCACCATCCACAGGTTCTAGCGAAGAAGCAGCGTGACGACCTGCGGCGTGCTTTTCGCCAAGCCTCGATAGGGAACCGTGTTGAAGGCGAATCGCAGTTTGGTAACTCGGAACGGGTGTTCGACCCTGGCTGGGATGCTGGCCTTCACCTTCTCCATGTGCTCGGTCACGAACTCAGGTTGGATCAAGCGCCCTGCCTGCCCGCGTTGTCACATGTCAGGCCGACCTTGCGGCGCGGCGCGCTCGCGCATTCCCGGGTAGCCTGAGTCGCCGAAGCCGTGTTTTCGGCGATCTGGTTCAAGAACTCAGGCACTTCCTGTCCGCCATCTCATCGCGCAGTTGAACGCTCCCGAAGCCGGCCGGAGCCCGGGATGCTTCATCGAAAGTCACGGAGTTTGAGAGGGTGGACAGAAACGGCGACGCGCGAATGCATGAAGCTGAGCCTGAGCATGAACATCGTGAAGCTGCCCTCGATGGGCGGCGTGTTCCGCATCGCGCCGCCGCTCACCATCAGCGACAGTGAGATCGACCTCGGCCTCGAGCTGCTCGACAAGGCCATCGCCACCGCGGTGCGTTTGCAGCGGGCGTCCTGAACGATCGCGATTTCATTCAGGCCGGCTTAAGTTTGGCGGCCGATACTGGCGTCGACGGTCTTCAGGCGTTGGTAGAGGTCGCTTCAGCACCCGCTCTGGCAGCGGTTCCTCGAGCCGTGGGTCGTCACGAATCTTCCGCCATGGCCGCTTCGCATTGCGCCCATGCCGACAGCCGGGCGGTGCCATCGTCCTACGCTTCGCGCCGCCTGCCATCGCACGATGGCGCCCATGACAGCGGCAGCGGCCAGCCTCCAGAGCCTTCCATTCGGCAGCGTGGTCACATGGGACGTCGAGCCCGGCGCTTACTGCAGCGCGCACGAACGCGAGACGCGCGCCCACTTCGCGCGGCGGCTCGCCGCACTCAAGGGCTATGCCTACGCGGGCGACTGCGGCGGTCGCGCGGGGCCGAGCCTGCGCGCGGACGCGCCAAGGACCTATGGCGGGCATGTCTATTTCGTCCCGAGCGGCACCGTGACAGACCCCGTTCGCGCCCGCGCGATGGGTATCGCGGGTGCGGACGACCTGTTCGGCGGTGTCGTCGAATTCGCCTTCGTCGCCACCAAGGCGATCACGCATCCGCTGCCCGATGCAGATGCCGCGCGTCCCGCGGGATGGTCGACGCACTTCGGGCACGCCGTGGCCGGCGCGGTGCTCGCGGGCTTCTCGGCCTTCTCGCCCGATGAGGCGCGCCGGGCGGGACGGCGCCTGCTCGAGGCCGGCGCGGTGCGGGTCAAGCCGGTACGTGCCACGGGCGGCCGCGGCCAGACCGTGGCGCACGACACGGCCGAGCTCGACCGCCAGCTCGATGGGCTCGACGCCGGGGAGCTCGCCGCCCACGGCGTGGTGCTCGAGGAGAACCTGCGCGATCCCGACACCTTCAGCGTCGGCCAGGTCGTGGTCGACGAACTCACCGTGAGCTACCACGGTCGCCAGCGCATGACGCACGACAACGCGGGGTTCGCGGTCTATGGCGGGTCCGACCTGATGCTGGCACGCGGCGGCTTCGACGACCTGCTTGCCGCGCGCGACCTGAGCGCGCCGCTGCGCACGGCCATCGACCAGGCCCGGCGCTACCACCAGGCCGTGCGCGAGGGCTTCCCCGGCTTCTTCGCCTCGCGCGTCAACTACGACGTGGCGCAGGGCCGCAATGCCGCGGGCCACTGGCGCTCGGGCGTGCTCGAGCAGTCGTGGCGCGTCGGCGGCGCCACCGGTGCGGAGATCGCGGCGCTGGAGGTCTTCCGCCGCGCGCCCGAACGCCGGGCGGTGCGGGCCTCGACCTTCGAGGTCTACGGCGCGGCCATGGTGCCGCCCCAGGCCATCGTGGCGTACCGCGGCGAAGACGCCGAACTCGGGCCGCTCGCCAAGTACGCCCTGATCCAGAACCATGACAGCGACACGACATAGCACCATCGACATCCCCGTGGACGGCCAGCACATCGCCGGCACCCTGGTCGCCGCCTCGACCATGGTGCCGGGCGTGCTGCTGGTGCACGGCTGGGACGGCAGCCAGCAGCAGTACATGGCGCGCGCGCACGATCTCGCGGCGCTGGGCTGCGTGTGCCTCACCTTCGACCTGCGCGGCCATGCGCAGCATGCGGACCAGCGCATGAGCGTGACGCGCGAGGACAACCTGCGCGACGTGCTCGCGGCCTACGACGCGCTCGTGGGCCATCCCTCGGTCGATCCCGACGCGATCGCGATCGTGGGCAGCAGCTACGGCGGTTACCTCGCGGCGCTGGTCAGCAGCATGCGGCCGGTGCGCTGGCTCGCGCTGCGCGCGCCGGCGCTCTACCGCGACCGCGAGTGGCTCACGCCCAAGGGGCAGCTGAGCCGCTCCGACCTCGTGGCCTATCGCCGCACGCTGGTCGGCCCGGACGACAACCGCGCGCTCGCGGCCTGTGCCGCTTTCAAGGGCGACGTGCTGATCGTCGAGTCGGAGGACGACCAGACGGTGCCGCACCCCGTGATCGAGAACTACCTCGCGGCCTTCAAGGGCGGCGTGCGCTCGGTCACCTACCGCGTGCTCGCGGGCGCCGACCACGCGCTGTCGCGCCAGGAGTCGCGCCAGGCCTACGGCACGCTGCTGGTGTCGTGGATGACCGAGATGACGCTGGGCGCGAAGTCGGTCGGCGCGCCGATCACCCGGCCGGTGCAGGCGGCGCCGGCCTGAAGCGAGCATGGTTGCCGCCGCGATCCGCATCGGCATCTCGGGCTGGCGCTATGCACCGTGGCGTAGCAGGTTCTATCCCGCGAGGCTCGCGCAGCGGCAGGAACTCGCCTTCGCCTCGCGCGTGCTGCCGACGATCGAGATCAACGGCTCCTTCTATTCGCTGCAGCGGCCTTCGTCCTACGAGGCCTGGCACGACGAGACGCCCGCGGGTTTCGTGTTCGCGGTCAAGGGGCCACGCTACATCACCCACGTGCGGCGCCTGAACGACGTGCGCGTGCCGCTCGCGAACTTCCTGGCCTCGGGCGTGCTCGCGCTGCGCGAGAAGCTCGGGCCGATCCTGTGGCAGTTTCCGCCGCGCATGGCCTGGGATCCGGAGCGCTTCGAGGCCTTCTTCTCGCTGTTGCCGCGAAGCAGCGCTGCCGCCCTGAAACTCGCGCGCGAACACGACGACAACGTGGCGGGGCAGGCCTGGCTGCACACCGGCGGCCGGCGGCGCATCCGGCATGCGGTCGAGGTGCGCGACGACAGCTTCGTCGACCCGGCGTTCATCGCGCAGCTGCGTCGCCACGGCATCGCGCTCGTGGTGGCCGATACCGCGAAGCGCTGGCCGCTGCTCGAGGACCTCACGGCCGACTTCGTCTATCTGCGGCTGCATGGCGACAAGGAACTCTACGCAAGCGGCTACAGCCGGCAGGCGCTGGCGCGCTGGGCCGAACGCATCGCAGCCTGGCGCAAGGGCCGGCAGGTGCGCGACGCGCGTCTGGCCTCCAAGGTCGCGGCGAAACGCGGCGCACGCGAGGTGTTCTGCTACTTCGACAACGACATCAAGGTGCATGCGCCCTACGACGCGGCGCATCTGGCGCGGGCGCTGGACCTGCCGACGCGGCTGGAGGAGGGCGCGCGCGACCGTTTCGCGTTGCCGGCGGAGATCTCGTTGCGGCCGGCGCGGAAGAAGAAGGCGTAGGACGCCGGCATGGCCGCCCCTGCCTGCCAGGTGCAGCCAGGTTGCAGCAGCGTCCTACAGGAGGGCCGGGGACCGGCGCACTACGTTCGAGTTTCCGAGGTCACCGACGAGGCGAGCATGCCGAGGCCGAACGAGCAGGACAAAGACAGCGAAGGCGCAGAGCCTCCCGCGAAGCGCGGCTTCCTGCACCGCCTCGGCCCCGGCCTCATCACCGGCGCCGCCGACGACGATCCCAGCGGCATCGCCACCTACACCCAGGCCGGC
>NZ_JAHUTH010000037.1:0-88164 GCF_025376855.1 Variovorax endophyticus | reverse complement strand
ACAGCTTGCCGATCACCAGCGCGAGGAAACCGTAGACGGTGAAGTCGAAGATCTCGAGGCCGTTGCCGATGGTGGTGGCGACGATGGTCTGGCGCCGGCTGATGGCGGTGTGCGCGGGGGTTGTACTCATGGGCGTCGAGGGAGGGAAGGAATGTCAGTCGGTGCCGGTCGCGGCGATCACGGCCACCTCGACCAGCAGCGCGGGCAATGCGAGCCGCGCCCCCACGGTCGCGCGCGCCGGTGCGCACCCGGGCGGCAGCCAGTCGATCCACACGCGGTTCATCTCGGCGAAGTCGTCGGTATCGGCGAGCCAGATGGTGGCGCTCAGCAGCCTCGACTTGCTCGAGCCGGCCTCGGCCAGCAACGCGTCGATGCGCCGCAGGATGCGCGCCATCTGCTCGCCCACGGTCGCCGCGGGCTGCACCAGGTCCACCTGGCCGGCGAGGTAGACGATGCCGCCATGCACCACGGCCTGGCTCATGCGTTCGTCGGTGTGCAGTCGCTCGATGTTCATGCCGTCTCCAGTCTCTGTGCCGCGAAGCCGGCTTCGCGGCGCACCATGTGGGCGCCGATCGACGCCACGCTGCCGGCGCCCATCAGGCACTGGCAGACCTCGAACTCCTCCTTGAGCAGGGCCAGCGCCCTGGCAACGGCCGGCTCGCCACCCGAAGCAACCGCGTAGAGCGTGGGCCGCCCGATCTGCACGGCCGTGGCGCCGAGCGCGAGCGCGCGCGCGATGTCGCTGCCGGTGCGCACGCCGCTGTCCAGCAGCAGCGGCAGGCGGCCACCGGTCTCGCTCGCGAACTCGCTCAGGATCTCGATCGGCGCGACGGCACCGTCGAGTTGCCGCCCGCCGTGGTTGCTGATCACGATGGCATCGACGCCGAGCTGCTGCGCGCGGCGGCCCTGCGCGGGATCGAGCAGGCCCTTGACGATCAGCTTGCCGGGCCAGCGTTCGCGCACCCAGGCGATGTCGTCCCAACCCAGCGAGGGATCGAGCTGGGCCTGCATGGTCTGCGCGATGGTGTGGGTGGCCTCGAGGCCGAGCTCGCCGGCCATCAGCTCGAGCCGTGGCGCGCCGGCGCGCAGCGAGCGCAAGGCCCAGCCGGGCCGCGCGAGCACGCTCGCGAGCTTGCGCGGGGTCCAGCGCAGCGGCAGGCTGAAGCCGTTGCGCTCGTCGCGCAGCCGCCGGCCCGCGACCGGATTGTCCACCGTCACCTCGAGCGCCGCGAAGTCGAGGTCGCGCGCCCGGTCGATCAGGCGCGCACTCATCGCGCGGTCGCGGAACACGTAGAGCTGGAACCAGGCGTTGCCCTGCGCGGCTTCAGCCACGGCCTCCATGGTCGCGGTGGCGGCCGTGCTCATCACGAAGGGAATGCCGAAGGCGCGAGCGGCCCGCGCCAGGCAGCGGTCGGCGCCGGGCCAGGCCGCGCCCGCCAGCCCCGTGGGCCCGATGATCAGCGGCAGGGTCCACGAGCGGCCGAACAGCTGCATCGCGGTGCTGCGTTGCGAGACGTCGACCGGCGCGGAGCCGAGCAGCCGGATGCGGTCGAAGGCGCTGCGGTTGCCGCGCACGCTCGACTCGGAGCCCGCGCCGCCGTCGATGTAGTCGAACACCATGCGCGGCAGCGCGCGCCGGGCCAGTTCGCGGAAGTCGTCGATGCAATGCGCTTGCAGGTAGTGGTTCATGGTCGAACGAAAAATATTAAGCCGTCCAGCCGGCATATTTAATGGCGCTTTGGGCCTGGTCGAGGCGGCCGCGGCATGTTTCATGCGCCGCGCCGGCAACGCGCGAAAGCCCGATGCGCGCGGGGCTCATCCGAGCAGCAGCGCGTCGTCGGCCACCGCCTCGCCGCGCGTGCGCTCGAACAGTTGCAGCAGATCGGGCACGTCCATGCCGGCGCGCTGCGCTCCGCTCACGTCGAGCACGACGCGGCCCTCGTGCAGCATCAGCGTGCGCGTTCCGTGGTCCAGCGCCTGGCGCATGCTGTGCGTGACCATCATCGCGGTGAGCTTCTGCTCCTCGACGATGCGCGCGGTGAGCGCGAGCACGAAGGCCGCGGTCTTCGGATCGAGCGCGGCCGTGTGCTCGTCGAGCAGCAGGATGCGCGAGGGCTTGAGCGAGGCCATCAGCAGGCTCACGGCCTGGCGCTGGCCGCCCGACAGCAGGCCCATGCGATCGTCGAGCCGCTGCTCGAGCCCCAGGTCGAGGCTGCGCAGCCGGTCGCGGAACAGCTCGCGCAGTTCGCCTCGCAATGCCGCGCGCAGCCCGCGCCGCTCGCCGCGCCGCCAGGCCAGCGCGAGGTTCTCCTCGATGGTCAGCGCCTCGCAGGTGCCGGCCATCGGGTCCTGGAACACGCGCGCCACGAGCGCGCTGCGCTGCCAGGCGCTCAGGCGCGTGACCTCCACCTCGTCGATGAAGATGCGGCCGCTGTCGACCGGCAGGTCGCCGCTGAGCGCATTGAGCAGGGTCGACTTGCCGGCGCCGTTCGAGCCGATGACGGTGACGAACTCGCCGCGCGGAATCGTCAGGTCGAGCCCGCGCAACGCGCGGTTCTCCATCGGTGTGCCCGCATGGAAGGTCACGCGCAGGTCCATTGCCTTCAGCATGCGCCGGCCTCCTTGTTCTTCGATGCGCCGAGGGCGTCGCGCCGCCGGGCCAGGAAGCGCTTCGAGGCCGGCATCACGAGCGCGAGCGTCACCAGCACGGCCGTGACGAGGTTGAGGTCCTGCGCCTTCAGCCCGATGAAGTCGCTGTTGAGCGCCAACGCCACCAGCATGCGGTAGAGCACCGCGCCGACGACGCAGCCGAGCGTGGCCCAGGCGATGCTGCGCATGGGCAGCAGGGTCTCGCCGATGATCACGGCCGCCAGCCCGATCACGATGGTGCCGATGCCCATCGACACGTCGGCCCCACCCTGCGATTGCGCGAACAGCGCGCCCGCCAGCGCCACGATGCCGTTGGACAACGCGAGCGCGAACAGCGAGAGCCGGTCGGTCGACACGCCCAGCGCGCGCGCCATCCGCGCGTTGCCGCCGGTGGCGCGCATGGCCAGGCCGGCCTCCGATCCGAAGTAGCGGTCGAGCGCGAACTTGACCGCGAGCGTGACGGCCAGCAGCACCAGCGCGGTGGTCCACGGCCCGGGCAGCGCCTCGAGCGGCGGCGTGTTGAACACGGTGGACGCGCCCAGCAAGGGCTCGTTGGGCTTGCCCATCACGCGCAGGTTGATCGAGTAGAGCGCGATCATCACGAGGATGCCCGCGAGCAGCTGCATGATCTTGAGCTTGACGTGCAGCCAGCCGGTCGTGAGGCCCGCGAGCGCGCCCGCGGCGAAGGCGGCCGCCGTCGCGGCCAGCGGATGCCAGCCGCCCACCAGCAGGGTCGCGGCCACCGCGCCGCCGAGCGGGAAGCTGCCGTCGACGGTCAGGTCGGGAAAGTTCACGACCCTGAACGAGATGAAGACGCCGAGCGCGACCAGCGCGAAGATCAGGCCCACCTCGAGCGAGCCCTGGAAAGCGATGAGGGACATCGATGCTCCGGCCGGCGCTCAGTCGATCACGCGGGTCGCAGACTTGAGCAGCGCATCGGACAGCGCCAGCCCCTGCCGCCGCGCCGCGGCCTGGTTCACGAGCAGCTCCAGCGTCGGGCTGACCTGCGAGGCGATGCTGCCGGGCGACTCGCCCTTGAGCACGCGCACCACCAGCTTGCCCGACTGGCGGCCGAGGTCGTGGTAGTTGGTGCCGATGCCCAGCGCCGCGCCGCGCGCCGCGAGCGAGGGGTCGGCCGCGATCAGCGGCACCCGGCCCTGGTCCGCCACCTTGGCCAGGGCCTCGAAGGCCGAGGTCACGTTGTTGTCGGTCGGCGCGTAGATCGCATCGACCTTGCCCACCAGGCTCTGGGCCGCGCTCGCCACGTCCACGGTGCGCGGCGCGGCACCCTCGATCACGCTCAGGCCGGCCGGCTGCGCGAGCTTCTTGAGCTGCGCGATCGCGGCGACGGAGTTGGCCTCGCCGGGGTTGTAGACCACGCCGATGCGTTTGGCCGTCGGCAACGCCTGGCGCAGCAGGGCCAGGTGCTTGTCCAGCAGCGGCAGGTCCGACACGCCCGTGACGTTGCCGCCCGTGGCCTCCCACGACTTGACCAGCTTCGCCGCGACCGGATCGGTCACGGCGCTGAACACGATCGGGATCTCGCGCGTCGCAGCGACCACGGTCTGCGCCGAGGGCGTGGACATCGCGACGATCACGTCGGGCCGGTCGCCGACGAACTTGCGCGCGATCTGGGCCGCGGTCGCGGTGTTGCCCTGCGCGCTCTGGTAGTCCAGGCGCAGGTTCTTTCCGACCACGTAGCCGGCGGCGGCGAGTTCCTCGACGATGCCCTGGCGCGCCGCATCGAGCGCGGGGTGGTCGACGATGGCCGTGACGCTGACGCGCGCATCGGCGGCGTGCGCAGGCAGCGCGGCGAAAGGAGCGAGGACGAGCGCGAGCAGCGCCACCCGGAAGGGGCGTTTCATCATGGGGAGATCTCCAGTGGTTTAAGGGCTCGACGAACTCACAAGAACCCGGTGACCTTGCCGGGATTCAGGATGCCGAGCGGGTCGAGCGCGGCGCGCAGCGCCTGCATGACGCGAAAGCCACCGCCGGCCTCCTCGCGCAGGAACTCGACCTTGCCGTGGCCGATGCCGTGCTCGCCGGTGCAGGTGCCGCCGACCGCGAGCGCGCGCCGGATCATCCGCGCATAGGCGGCCTTCACGCGCGCGATCTCGGCGGCGTCCGACGGATCCACCATGAAGCACAGGTGGAAGTTGCCGTCGCCGACATGGCCGCAGATCGGCGCGATCAGGCCCTCGGCCCGCACGTCCTGCTGCGCGGCCTCGATCTGGTCGGCCAGCTCGGAGATCGGCACGCAGACGTCGGTGGGCAGGCCTTCGGCGCCGGGGCGCAGTCCCTTGTTGGCCCACCAGATGTCGTGCCGCGCCTGCCACAGCCGGCTGCGGTCCTCGGGCCGGTGCGCCCACGCGAAGTCCTGGCCGCCGTGCGAGGCCGCGATCTCGCGCACCACCTCCACCTGGTGCGCGACCTCGGGCTCGCTGCCGTGGAACTCGAAGAACAGCGTGGGCGCGACCGCCATGCCGAGCCGCGAGTAGCGGTTCACCGCCTCCACCTGCAGCGCGTCGAGCAGTTCGACGCGACCGAGCTGCACGCCGCCCTGCAGCGTCTCGATCACGGTGTCGACCGCCGCGCGCAAGGTGCCGAAGGCGCAGGTGGCGGCCGCCACGTGCTCGGGCAGCGCATGCAGGCGCACGGTCGCCGCCGTCACGATGCCGAGCGTGCCTTCGGCGCCGACGAACAGGCGCGTGAGGTCGTAGCCGGCCGCGGACTTGCGCGCGCGCGTGCCGGTGCGGATCAGTTCGCCGTCGGGCAGCACCACCTCGAGCGCCATCACGTTCTCGCGCATGGTGCCGTAGCGCATGGCGTTGGTGCCCGAGGCGCGCGTGGACACCATGCCGCCGATCGAGGCGTCCGCGCCCGGATCGACCGGGAACTGCAGGCCGGTGCCGTGCAGGTGCGCGTTGAGGCTCTTGCGGGTGACGCCGGCCTCGACGGTCGCGTCCATGTCGGCCGCGCGAACCTCGCGGATGCGATCCAGCCCGCGCGTGTCCAGGCTGATGCCGCCGCGCAGCGCCGCGATGTGCCCCTCGCAGGAGGTGCCGGTGCCGAAAGCCACGAGCGGCACCCGCCGCGCGGCGCAGGTGGCGACGATGCGCTGCACCTCGGCCACGTTGTGCGGAAACGCGACCGCGTCGGGCGGCATCACCGGATGGAAGGTGGTGTCGCGGCCATGCTGCTCGCGCACGGCCGGCGCCGTGGACAGCCGCTCGCCGAGCCAGCCGCGCAGGTCGTCGATGCAGGCCAGGGTCGCGTCGTTCATGCGGCCACCGCCTTCTGCTCGATGCGGCCGAACAGCTCGCGCCCGTCGTCGGTGTGGAACGACAGGCCCACGGTGTCGCCCGGCACCAGGTACGGCGCCAGCGCATCGGGCCCCTGCCCCGCGAGCTGCTGCAACGTGCGCTGCTCGACGATGCAGGCCACGCCGCGCGATGCATCGCGGTTGGAGACCGTGCCGGCGCCGACGATGCTGCCCGCGCCGAGTCCGCGCGTGCGGGTGGCATAGCGCAGGATGTCGACGAAGCTGAAGTCCTGGTCGTCGCCGGTGCGCAGCTCGCCGCGCACCCGGCCGTTGACCTCGACGCGCAGGCGGCCGAAGGCGCGGCCCTCGCGCCAGTCGGCGCCCAGCTCGTCGGGCGTGACGGCGAAGGGGCCGAAGGCGCTCGCGGGCTTGCCGTGGAAGAAGCCGAAGCCCTTGGCCAGTTCGCCCGGGATCAGCCCGCGCAGCGAGACGTCGTTGACCAGCACCAGCAGCCGCACCTGGGCCAGCGCCTGCTCGGGCGTGGGCGCGGGACCCAGGTCGCCGGTGATCACGGCCAGCTCGCCCTCGAGGTCGGCGCCCCAGGCCGGGTCGGCGGGGATGTCCTCGCACCAGGCGAGGTTGCGGTCCGACAGGCCCTGGTAGATGACGGGCTCGGTGCGCGCCGACGGCGGCATCTCGGCGCCGCGCGCGCGGCGCACGCGCTCCATGTGCGACAGGTAGCCGCTGGCATCGACCCACTGGTAGGCGCGCGGCAGCGGCGCCAGCAGCGCCGCGAGCTCGAGCGGCTGGCCCGCCGCGGGCTCGGCGTCGAGCCGGGCCGCGGCCGCGCGCAACAGGGGCGCCGCATGCTCCCAGTCGTCGAGCGCGGCCTGCAAGGTGGGCGCGGCCTCGGGCACCGCGAGGCAACGCCGCGCATCGGCCGACACCACCACGAGCTGGCCGTCGCGCCGGCCGTTGTTCAGCGTCGCGAGCCTCATGCGGTCACCTGTTCGGTCTTGTCTTCGGGTGCATCGAGGTAGCCGCGCCAGGAATCGGCATGCTCCGCGCGCTCGAAGGCCGCCATGCCCGGGCCGATGTCGAGCGGATCGCGCGCGTCGATGTTGATGGCGACCTCGTGCAGCTCGGTGCGCGGTGCCGACAGGCTGTTGCGGTAGGCCGCGGGATGCGGCCCGTGCGGGAAGCCGGCCGGATGGAAGGTCATCGCGCCCGGCCCCATGCCGTCGCGGCTGAAGAAGCGGCCCGCGTGCAGGAACAGCAGCTCGTCGTAGTCGTCGTTCGAATGGAAGAACGGCACCTTCAGCGCGCCCGGGTCGGTCTCGGCCGGCCGCGGGCAGAAGGTGCAGACCGCCACGCGCTGGGTGAGGAAGGTGGTGTGGGCCGAGGGCGGCAGGTGGTAGCGCGCGCTGAGCACGGGCCGGATGTCGCGCCAGTTGAGGCGCACCGGCGCGAGCGTGCCTTTCCAGCCCAGCGCATCGAGCGGGTCGTGCGGATAGGTCAGCGTGGACACGCGGTGCCGCGCCTGGATGCGCACGGCCCACTCGCGCGGCGCGGCGTGCTGCTGCGCGACGAAGGCCTCGTCGAGCTGCGGCACGTCGAGCACGCCGGCATCGAACAGCGCATGCTCGCCGAGCAGCCCGCGCTCGGGCAGGCGGAAGCTGTCGCCCGTGGCTTCGAGCAGCAGCAGGAAGGACGGCGCCGCGGGCTCGTAGCGCCAGGCGGTGCCGCGCGGCAGCAGCAGGTAGTCGCCGTCGCGCAGGCGCAGGTGGCCGTAGTCGCAGTAGAGATCGCCGCCGCCCGCGTGGACGAACAGCAGCTCGTCGCCGTCGGCGTTGCGCGCCAGGTGGCGCATCGGCACCGAGGGCTTCCAGCAGCGCAGCCGCATGTGGGCATTGCCCGCGACCAGCGGTGCGTCGAGCGGGCAGTCGAGGCCCTGCTCGGCGGCGGGCAGCTGGTTGAGGTCGTAGGCGCGCGGGCGGTGCGGGCCGTCCCAGCGCAGCCAGGCCGTGGGCGCATGGCGGTGGTACATGTGCGTGGCCTGGCCGCCGAAGCCCTCGCGGCCGATCTCGCGCTCGTAGGTGCCGGGCGGGATGTCCGCGTGGGCCTGGCGCGAGGCGATGCCGGCGCGCATGGGAAGGACGATGGGTTTGTTCATGGACGGTTCACGGGCACTTGCGCAGTTCGGCCTGCAGGAATTCGGGCGTGTGGGGCGGGGTCATCTGGACCAGCGGCGTGAGCTCGACGCTGGCGAACAGGCCCGCGCGGCTGTAGGGCTCGGTGTCGATGAAGCGCCGCGCCTCGGCGCGCGAGGCGACCGACAGCGCGACCACCATGCCGATCGGCTCGCGCGCATCGGCGTCGAGCAGCGCCGCGCCGAACACGGTGCGGGGCAGCCAGGCCAGCATGTGGCGGATGTGGTCGGCGCGCACCGGCAGGCGGTCCTGCGCGCCGCCGGGGCGATAGAGGCAACGGACGAGCCAGGCCATGGTCTCAGTGCGCGTCTGCGCCGGCCTGCTCGCGCTTGATGGCCTCGAACAGCGCCTTGGCGTTGCCCTCGCCGAACGAGGTGTCGCCCTTGCGCTGGATGGCCTCGAAGAAGATCGGCCCGATCATCTTGCGCGTGAAGATCTGCAGCAGGAAGCGCGCCCGCGCGTCGGGGTTCTCGCCGGTGGCGGCGCCGTCGAGGAGCATGCCCAGCGACTTCATGCGCGCCACGTCCTCGCCGTGGCCCGGCAGCCGGGTGTCGAGCGCGTCGTAGTAGGCCGAGGGCGTGGGCAGGAACTCCACGCCGGCACCGCGCAGCCGCTCCACGCTGGTGTAGAGGTCGTCGCTGAACAGCGCGATGTGCTGGATGCCCTCGCCGTTGTACTCGTCGATGAACTCCTGGATCTGCGAGCTGCGGCCCATGGGCGACACCACGGTCACGCAGGCCGTGCTCGCGGGATCGCGCACCGCGATCGTGTCGAAGCCGTTGCTGGCGTCGCCGGCGACGAACTTGAACACCTCCTCGAAGCCGAAGATGTTCTTGTAGAAGTCCACCCACTGGGGCATGTTGCCCGGGTGCACGCAGTGGGTGACGTGGTCGACGCGCACGAAGGGCGCGAAGGCCGCGCCGGTGTCGAGCACGGCGGCCGGATCGAACTCGAACTGCGCGTGCAGCGCCGCGAGCGCCGCATCGTCGACCAAGTAGAGCGCGCTGCCGCCGATGCCTTGCAGCGCGCAATCCGGCAGCAGCGAGCCCGCCGCTGCGTCGAGCGGCTGCGCGCCGCGCTCGCGGGCCAGCGCCATCGCACGCGCGCTGTCGGCCACGCGAAAGGCCATGCCGGCGCACGACGGTCCGTGGTGGGCTGCGAATCGCATCGCATGCCCATCCTGGCGCGTGCCGACGATGAACTCGACACCGGCCTGCCGCATCAGCAGTGCGTGCCCCGCGCGGTGCCGCGCGACGGTGCGAAAGCCCATGCGCTCGAGCACGGCGGCCAGCGCCTGCGGGTCGGGACTTGCGAACTCCATGAACGCGGTGCCGAGCACCTCTGCACGTTCCTTCTGGGTCATTGAATTCTCCTGGCTTCAGCTGTCGATGGAAAAACCGGTGGACTGCACGATCGGCGCCCACTTGGCGAGGTCGGCACGCACCATGGCGTCGAGTTCGCGCGGCGTGACCGCGCTCGGCAGGAAGGCGCGCGCGGCATAGGCTTCCTGCAGTTCCTTCGTGGCCACGGCGTCGCGGATCTGCGCGGCCAGTGCGTTCGCGACGGCCGGCGGCGTCTTGGCGGGCGCCCAGACGGCGAAGTACTCCTGGATGTCGAAGTCGCGAAAGCCGGCCTCGCGCATGGTGGGCGCCTCGGGCAGGTAGGGCGAGCGCGCGGAGCCGGTGGTGGCGAGCACGCGGATGCGCCCTTCCTTCGCGAACGGCAGCGGCTCGCTCAGCACGTTGACCGAGGCCGCGATCTGGCCGCCCACCACGTCCTGGATGGCGGGCGCGCCGCCCTTGTAGGGCACGTGCGTGAGGTTCATGCCGGCGGCCTTGCCGATCACCACGCCCGCGAAGTGGGCCATCGTGCCTTCGCCCGGCGAGCCGAAGCTGGCCTTCGAGGGATTGGCGTTGCACCACTGCGCGAACTGCTGCACGGTGCGCACCTCGGGCGGCACCGCCGGCCCCACGCTCAGGCCGAACTGGAAGGTGCACACGGTCGACACCGGCGCGAAATCCTTGAGCGGGTCGTACGACAGCCGCTTGTAGACGTGCGGATAGATCACCATCACCGAGGCGGGCGCCAGCACCAGCGCGCTGCCGTCGGCCTCCGCCGCCTTCACGTGGTCCATCGCGAGGCGCCCGCCCGCGCCCACGCGGTTCTCGACCAGCACCACCGGCGCGTAGCTGCCCTTGATGCGTTCGGCCAAGAGCCGCGCGATCGAGTCGCCCGAGCCGCCCGCGGGAAAGCCCATCACGATGCGCGCCGTCTTCGACAGCGTGGGCGGCGTAGCGGCGGCGGCCGCCAGGGGGAAGACCGGGATCAGCGCACCCGCTGCGGCGCAGGCCGAACCGGCAAGGATGTCGCGGCGTCGAATCATGGCTTGTCTCCTGTTTTTAGGGGGTGCGCCGGATTCTAGGCCTATTCATTTCAATGTGAAACTGTTTCTTTTAGAAATTGATTTCTTGCTTCTGTCCGTGGGCTCGCCGGCACGCGGGCGCGCGCTTGCCTCCGCGAGGCACGGATCGATCGCAAAGGGGGAAGGCGCGGCGCCGGCCGCGCGGGGATTCAGACTGCCGCGGCCGCCGGTAGTGCGTCGGCCGGCGCGAGCTCGCGCCAGTCGCGCGTGTCGTCCAGCGTGGCGTTGGCGCGCGCGACCAGCACCTGCATCGCCGCCTGCACGGTCTTGAGCTCCTGCGGCGTGAGCGCGCTGGTCAGCTCCTGCTCGATGGCACGCGCCAGCGGCATCACGCGCTCGTAGGCGTCGGCGCCGGTCTTGGTGAGGCGCAGCACAACCTTGCGGCGGTCCTTGGCATCGACGCGGCGCGAGACCAGCTTCTTGGTCACGAGCAGGTTCAGCGCGCGCGTGATGCTGACTTTGTCCATGGCCGTGCTCTCCGACAGCTCGGTCGCCGACATCGGCGAGAACGCGACCAGGTTGGCGAGCACGCGCCACTCGACCACGCCGATGCCGAGTTCCTCCGAGTACATGCGCGCCAGCATGCCGCTCACGCGGTTCGTGATGACCGAGCACTGGTAGGGCAGCCAGTCGTTCAGGCGCAGGATGCCGTCGGGTTGAACGCTGGCGGCATCGCGGGGCATGGGGGAGGCACTCTCTTTGGACGGCATGGCCGGGGACTTTAGCGCAGGCACGCTGCGCGGCCTCAGTCCGATGCCGAGACCCCGCGCGATGCCTCGCGCCGCAGCTCCCGCAGGAAGCCTTCGCGCGGCTCGGGCAGGTAGCCCGTGAAGAGCGTGCGCCGTACCTCGGCGAAGAGCCCGGCGCGCGCATAGGGCTCGCCGGCCAGGAAGTCGTCGGCCTGCGCGGGGTCGTCGGTGGCCAGCAGCAGGTACATGCCGACCAGCTCGCCGTCGGCCAGCGACGGGCCGCCGTGCAGCACGCGCGCCTGGTTCGCGATCATGTAGTCGAGGTGGACCGCGCGGATCGGCAGACGGTCCTGCGCGCCACCGGGGCGGTAGCGGCAATCGAGGGCGATGGGCATGGCGGGCGCTCCTCGATCAGGCGGTCTTCAGCGCGGGCGGCTGCATCGCGGGCGGCGGTGCATCGTGCGCGGCCAGCAGCGCGGGCAGGTTGCGGCGGTACTCGGCGATGGCGCGCGCCTTCACGTGCCCGTAGCCGCGGATCTTCTCGGGCAGTGCCGCGACCGCCACCGCGCTGCCGATGCGCTCGCTCGTCAGCCCATCGAGCAGACGCCCGACGAGCCCTTCGTACTCGACCACCAGCGCGCGCTCCTCGCGCCGCTCGGCCAGCCAGCCGAAGGGATCGAGCGGCGTGCCGCGCAGGCCGCGCAGCGCCGCGAGCGTGCGGAACACCGGCAGCATCCAGGCGCCGAAGCTGCGCTTGAGCACCTTCCCATCCGCACCGCGCTTCTCGAAGATCGGCGGCGCCAGGTGGAATTGCAGCTTGAAGTCGCCCTCGAACTGATCACGCAGGTTCTGCAGGAACTCGGGCCGCGCATGCAGCCGCGCGACCTCGTACTCGTCCTTGTAGGCCATCAGCTTGAACAGCGAACGCGCCACCGCCTCCGCCAGCCGCGGCCGCCGCGCGCCGGGCGCGACGGCGCGCTCGGCGGCCTCCACGCGGCGCACGGTGTCGAGGTAGCGGCGCGCATAGCGCGCGTCCTGGTAGTCGGTGAGGAAACGCACGCGCTCGTCGAGCAGCTTCTCGAAGGACTGCGGCAGGTTCAGCGTGACGACGCTGCCCCGGTCGCCCATCAGCGTCTGGCGCCATTGCGGATCGGCGGCCGTGAGGCGGCCGGCCGCGAAGGCGCGCTTGTTGGCGGCCACGGCCACGCCGTTGAGCTCGATCGCGCGCATCAGCGCCGCCAGGCTCACCGGCACGCCGCCCTGCTGCCAGGCGTGGCCGAGCATCAGCATGTTGGCGCCGATGGCGTCGCCCAGCAGCGCCTTGGCGGTGGCGTTCGCATCGATGCGCTCGACCTGCGCGGCACCCGCGGCGGCCTCGATCTTGGCGAGCAGCGCGTCCTCGCGGTAGGGCAGGTCGGGCTGGCGCGTGAACTCGGCCAGGGTCTGCAGGTGGGTGTTGACCACCACGCGCGTGCGGCCCTCGCCGATCACGCCCAGCACGTCGGGCAGCACGCCCACCACCAAGTCGGCCGCGATCAGGGTGCGCGCGGTGCCCGGCAGCAGGCGCACCGCGTGCAGGCGATCGGGCGTGTCGGCCAGGCGCACGTGGCTCACGACCGAGCCGCCTTTCTGCGCGAGCGCGGTGAAGTCGAGCACCGAGATGCCCTTGCCCTCGAGGTGCGCGGCCATCGCGATCAGCGCGCCGAGCGTGATGACGCCGGTGCCGCCGACGCCCGCGATCATCAGGTCGAAGGGCTGCGCGAGCGAAGGCAGCGCGGGCAGCGGCAGCGCGGCCGCGAGCGCCTCGGGGTCCTGCGCGGGCGCGGCCGCCGTGCCCTTGCGCAGGCTGCCGCCGAGCACGCTCACGAAGCTGGGGCAGAAGCCCTCGGCGCACGAAAAGTCCTTGTTGCAACTCGACTGGTCGATCTGGCGCTTGCGGCCGAACGAGGTCTCGAGCGGCGCGACCGACAGGCAGTTCGACTGCGTGCCGCAGTCGCCGCAGCCTTCACAGACCTCGGGGTTGATGAGCACGCGCCGCGCCGGATCGGGATAGCTCTTGCGCTTGCGGCGGCGGCGCTTCTCGGCCGCGCAGGTCTGGTCGTAGACCAGCACCGTGACGCCCGCGATCTCGCGCAGCTCGCGCTGCACCATGTCGAGCTCGCGCCGGTGCCGCACCTGCACGCCCGCGGCCAGCGCCACGCCGTGGTAGCGCTGCGGCTCGTCGGTCACGACCACCACCTTGCGGGCACCTTCGCTCGCGACCTGGGTGCAGATCTGCGGCACGCTGGTCTGGCCGTCGACGGGCTGGCCGCCGGTCATCGCCACCGCGTCGTTGAACAGGATCTTGTAGGTGATGTTGGCGCCGCCCGCCACCGCCTGCCGGATCGCGAGGTAGCCCGAGTGGAAGTAGGTGCCCTCGCCCATGTTCTGGAACACGTGCGGCACGCGCGTGAAGGCGCCGCGCCCGAGCCAGTCGGTGCCCTCCCCGCCCATCTGCGTGAGGCCGCCGGTGCCGCGGTCCATCCAGCTCGCCATGTAGTGGCAGCCCACGCCGGCCTGCGCCTGGCTGCCCTCGGGAACCTTGGTCGAGCTGTTGTGCGGGCAGCCCGAGCAGAAGTACGGCAGCCGCCGCATGCCGTCGGCCTCGTTCGACAGCGCCGCGCGCGCGGCGAAGCGCGCGCTGTCGATGCGCGCGGCCAATGGATGGTCGACGGCGCGCAGCCAGGTCAGCAACGCGGCGGCGATGCTCGCGGGCGAGAGCTGGCCGGTCCAGGCCAGCAGCGGATGGCCCTCGAGGTCCTGCTTGCCGCAGACCGTGGGCCGGCGCGCGCGGTTGAACACCCGGTCCTTGAGCTGCTGCTCGACCACCGAGGCCTTCTCCTCGATCACCAGCACATGCGACAGCCCTTCGCAGAAACGGTCGGCGCCCTCGGCATCGAGCGGGAACACCAGGCCCGGCTTGTAGAGCCGCAGGCCGAGCGCCGGCAGGTCGTCGGCGCCGAGGCCGCAGCGCTGCAGCACCTCCATCAGGTCATGGAAGGACTTGCCCACCGCCACGATGCCGGCCGTGGCGCCGGGCGCCGGCACCACCAGGCGATCGAGCGGATTGCCGCGCGCGAAGGCGCTGAAGGCCTCGAGCTTGGCGGCCAGCCGCAGCTCGACGGCCGGCGTGAGGAAGTCGCTGGTGCGGTATTCGAGCGCGGAGGTGTCGGGCAACCCGGACGGCTCGGGCAATGCGAGCGCCGCGCCCGAGGAGGCCTCGACCGAGCGCGCGCTCTCGACCGTCTCCGAGATCGCCTTGAACGCGACCCAGGTGCTGGCATGGCGCGAGGCGGCCCAGCCCCAGAGGCCGAAGGCCTCGTACTCGTCGACCGAGGCCGGATGCACGATCGGAATGCCCCAGCCCATCAGCGACAGGTCGCTGGCATTGGGAATCGACGAGGACGTGGCCGCATGGTCGTCGCCCACCACCATCAGCACGCCGCCGCGGCGCGAGGTGCCGGCCGCGTTGCCGTGGCGGATCGCATCGCCCGCGCGGTCCACGCCCGGCCCCTTGCCGTACCACATGGCGAACACGCCATCGACCTCGCGCTCGGGGTCCAGGCCGACCTGCTGGGTGCCCATCACCGCGGTGGCGGCCAGGTCCTCGTTGATGGCCGGCAGGAAGCGGATGCCGTGCTCGGCCAGGTCCGACTTGGCGCGCCACAGCTCGGTGTCGACGCCCGCGAGCGGCGAACCGCGGTAGCCGCTCACGTAGCCGGCGGTGTTCCAGCCGCGGGCCTTGTCCTCCTGCTGCTGGCGGAACAGCAGACGCACCAGCGCCTGCGTGCCGGTGAGGAACACGCGGCCTTCGCGCGCGGTGCGGTTGTCTTCGAGCCGGTAGCCTGTCTCCAGCGCGGGCGCTGCTTCTTCTGTCTGCATGGTGTGGATCCGTCCATCGGGGGGAAGATCAAATATTAATCCGTCTGGACAGCATATATAATTGCGATCCATGCGGCGTTGGTGACAACCCGGCATGTTTCATTCCGGAGAACGCCGCCATGGGAAAGACCGATTCGACGCCGCTGTCCGACGCGCCCACGCGCCGCATCCTCGACCTGCTGCAGGCCGACGGCCGCATGACGGTGCAGGCACTGGCCGACGAGGTGGGCCTGTCCTCGGCGCCCTGCTGGCGCCGGCTGCGCGAACTCGAGGACAGCGGCATCATCCGCCGCTTCGTCGCGCTGGTCGACCGCAACAAGGTCGGCCTGCACGGCTGCATGTTCACGCAGATCAGCCTGGAGCGGCATTCGGAATCGGTGGTGGCGGCCTTCGAGCGCGCGGTGCAGGCCACGCCCGAGATCCTCGAGTGCTGGGTCACCACCGGCGACGGCGACTACATCCTCAAGATCGTGGTGCCCGACGCGCTGGCCTTCGACCGCTTCCTGCACCGATTCATGCTGAAGCTCGAGGGCATCCGGCAGATCAAGACCTCGGTCGCACTGCGCGAGGTGAAGAACGACACCCGGCTCGACCTGACGCGGGTGCCGCTCTAGGGAAAAGATTCAAACGCCGCGTTGCCGCAGCACCTTCCCCGGATTCATGACCCCGCGCGGATCGAGCGCCTGCTTGATCGCCGCCATCACGCGCATCGAGGCGCCGCGCTCGAGTTCGAGGAAGTCGAGCTTGCCGTAGCCGATGCCGTGCTCGCCGGTGCAGGTGCCGCCCATCGCGATGGCGCGGCGCATCAGCCGCGCGTTGAGCGTCTCGGCGCGCGCCATCTCGTCGGCATCGGCGGGATCGACCACCACGCACAGGTGGAAGTTGCCGTCGCCCACGTGGCCGCACATGGGCGCGGTGAGCCCGAGCTCCTCGACGTCGGCGCGCGCCGCCAGCACCGCCTCGCTCAGGCGCGAGATCGGCACGCAGGCATCGGTGGGCATGCCCTGGCAGCCGGGGCGCAGCGCGAGCGCGGCCCACCACACGTCGTGGCGCGCCTGCCAGAGCCGGCTGCGCTCCTCGGGCGTGTCGGCCCAGGCGAAGCCCACGCCGCCATGCTCGGCCGCGAGCTCCTCGGCCACGCGCACCTGCTGCGCCACGCTCTCGGGCGCGCCGTGGAACTCGAGGAACAGCGTGGGCATGACCGGCAGCCCGAGCTTCGCGTAGCGGTTGCAGGCCTCGACCTGCTGCGCATCGAGGAACTCGATGCGGCCCACCGGCACGCCGGTCTGCATGATCGCGGTGACCGCGTCGATGGCCGCGCGCAGGTCGGGAAAGCCGCAGCGCGCGGCCGCGATCCGTTCGGGCAGCGGATGCAGCCTGAGGCCCACCTCGGTGACGATGCCCAGCGTGCCCTCGGCGCCGGTGAACAGGTGCGTGAGGTCGTAGCCCGCGGCCGACTTGCGCGCGCGCCCGCCGGTGCGCACCACCTCGCCGTCGGGCAGCACCACCTCGAGCGACATCACGCTCTCGCGCATGGTGCCGTAGCGCACGGCGTTGGTGCCCGAGGCGCGCGTCGACACCATGCCGCCGATCGAGGCATCGGCGCCGGGGTCGATCGGGAAATGCAGGCCGCTGCCGTGCAGCGCCGCGTTGAGCTGCTTGCGCGTCACGCCGGCCTGCACGCGGCAGTCGAAGTCGGCCTCGTGGATCTCGAGCACGGCATTCATTCGCGAGAGGTCGATGCAGATGCCGCCATGCAGCGCCGCGACGCCGCCTTCGCACGAGGTGCCGGTACCGAACGGGATCATCGGCACCGAGGCCGCGTGGCACAGCCGCGCGACCGCGGCCACCTCCTCGGTCGACTCGGCGAACACCACCGCGTCGGGCGCATGCAGCGGATGGAAGGACACGTCCTTGCCGTGCTGGTCGCGCACCGCCTGGCCGGTCGCGCAGCGCTCGCCGAAGCGTTCGCGCAGCTGGTGGATCACGGCGGCGACGGGGCGCTCGCGCGACGCGAGGGATTCTTCGTTCATCGGGGGTCTCCTTCTTCAGGCCGCCAGCTTCTCGGGCGGCATCGATTCGATAGCGGCCGAGGGCGCCGCGGCCCGCCCCAGGTAGCTGTCGGCGACCCGCGCGTCGCGCGCGACCTCGGCGGCTGGCCCCTGCAGGCTCACGCGGCCCATCTCGAGCACGTAGGCATGGTCGGCCACCTCGAAGGCGGCGCGCGCGTTCTGCTCGACCAGCAGGATCGCCACGCCCTGCGCCTGCAGCCGCCGCACGGTGGCGAAGATGTCGCGCACCACCAGCGGCGCGAGCCCCAGGCTCGGCTCGTCGAGCAGCAGGATGCGCGGGCGCGCCATCAGCGCGCGGCCCAGCGCGAGCATCTGCCGCTCGCCGCCCGAAAGGGTGTGCGCGAGCTGCGCATGCCGCTCGCCCAGGCGCGGGAACAGCGCATACACGCGCTCCATCTCGGCGGCGATCGCGCGCCGGCCCGCGCGGCGCCAGCAGAAGGCGCCGAGCTCGAGGTTGTCGGCCACGCTCATGGTGCCGAACAGGTCGCGCTGCTCGGGCACCAGCGCCAGGCCCATGGCCACGCGGCGCTCGGGCGAGACGAAGCGCAGGTCGGTGCCGTCGAGCCGCACCTCGCCGCTCATCGGCAGCCGGCCCATGAGCGCGGCCAGCAGCGTGGACTTGCCGGCGCCGTTGGGACCGACCACGGTGACGATGCCCGAGGGCGGCACCGACACGTCGACCTCGTGCAGCGCCGGGATGCGGCCATGGAACGCGCACAGGGCGCGGGCTTCCAGCGTCATGCCGCGCTCCCCAGGTAGGCCTGCTGCACGCGCGGGTCGTCGCGCACCGCCTGCGCCTCGCCCTCGGCGATCTTCTGGCCGAACTGCATCACGACCAGGCGGTCGGCGATGTCCATGATGAATTCCATGTCGTGGTCCACGATGAGCACGGTCACGCCCTCGCCGCGCAGCTGCTTGAGCAGCGCGGCCAGGGTCCTCTTCTCCTGGTGCCGCAGGCCCGCCGCGGGCTCGTCGAGCAGCAGCAGCTGCGGGCGGGCGCACAGGGCGCGCGCGATCTCCAGGATGCGCTGCTTGCCCAAAGGCAGGCTGGCGGCGGGCGCGTCGGCGAGATCCTCGAGGCCGCAGCGCCGCAGCTGCGCCAGCGCCATGGCTTCGATTGCGGCCTCCTCGCGGCGATCGAGCCGCAGCATGGCGCGCAGCCAGCCGTCGCGCCCGAGCAGGTGGCAGCCGAGCGCCGCGTTGTCGCGCACGCTCATGTCGGCCACCAGCTTCACATGCTGGAAGGTGCGCGCCACGCCGCGCGCTGCCACGTGGCGCGCGCCGAGCGCGTCGATGCGCTGGCCGCGCAGCAGGATCGCGCCGGCGCTGGCGGGCAGGAGGCCGGTGATCAGGTTGAACAGCGTGCTCTTGCCCGCGCCGTTGGGCCCGAGCAGCGCGACGATCTCGCCGCCGCGCACCTCGAAGGAGACGCGGTTGACCGCGACCAGCCCGCCGAAGCGCTTCTCGGCCCCGTCGACGCGCAGCAGCACCTCGCCCGGCGCGGCGGCTGCGTGCTGCACGGGCGCGCGCAGCTCGACCGGTGCGCCGCGCGGCGCGGTCCGCCGTGGCACGGCGGCCGCGAAGCGCGTCCAGCGCGCGAGCAGCGGCCACAGCCCCGCGTTGGCGCGCGCGAGAATCAGCAGCATCAGCACGCCGAACACCGCCATCTCGAAGTTGCCCGAGCGGCCGAGCACCGCCGGCAGCACGTCCTGCAGCACCTGCTTGAGCACCACCACCACGCCGGCGCCCGCGAGCGCACCCCACAGCGCGCCCACGCCACCCATCACCGCCATGAACAGGTACTCGATGCTCATCTGCAGACCGAAGGGCGTGGGATTGAGGAAGCGCTGCATGTAGACGTAGAGCCAGCCCGCCATGCCGGCCAGGCCCGCGGCGGTGCAGAACACCGCGACCTTGAGCCGGAACGCATGCGCGCCGAAGGCCTCGGGCAGGTCGGCGCCGGCGCGCAGCGCGCGCACCGCGCGGCCCAGCCGCGAATCGAGCAGGTTGCGCACCAGCCAGAAGGCCAGCGCGAAGCCCAGCGCGATCAGACAGAACATCGAGCGCTCGGACGCGAAGTCGAAGCCGAACAGGTTCAGCGCCGGGATGCCCGCGAGGCCGTTGAAGCCGCCCAGCGGCTCGACGATGCCGAGCCCGTAGTAGACGACCACGCCCCAGGCCAGCGTGGCCAGCGACAGGTAGTGGCCGCCCATCGAGAGCGTGAGCGCGCCGATGCCAGCGGCCGACAGCGTGGCGAGGGCAACGCCGGCCAGCAGCGTGGCCCAGCCCGGCACGCCGTGAGCCACCGCGAGGTAGCCGGCCGCATAGGCGCCGATGCCGACGAAGGCCGCCTGGCCGAAGGAGATCAGGCCCGCGAAGCCGGTCATCAGCGTGAGCCCGAGCGCCACCGTGGCGTAGAGCAGCACGAAGCTCGCGAGCGTGACGTAGTAGCTCGAGGCGAACAGCGCCACGCCGGCCGCGGCCGCCACGGCGACCGCCGCGAGCATCCAGGAACGAAGCGTCATGAAGCCTCCTGCGAATGCGGGTCGGCCAGCGAACGCCACAACAGCAGCGGCACGATCAATGCGAACACGATGATCTCCTTGGCGGCGCTCGCGCCGTAGGACGAGAAGGCCTCGAGCAGGCCCACCACGAGCGAGCCCGCGGCGGCGAGGACGTAACCCGAGAGCCCGCCGACGATCGCGCCGACGAAGCCCTTGAGCGCGAGCAGGAAGCCCGAGTCGTAGTAGATGGTGGTGAAGGGGCCGATCAGCACGCCCGAGACCGCGCCGATGAAGGCGGCGATGGTCAGCGCCAGTTCGCCCGAGTGGTCGGGCGAGATGCCGACCAGCCGCGCGCCGTCGCGGCACACGGCGGTGGCGCGCAGCGCCTTGCCGCTCAGCGTGTGGCCGAAAAAGGCGAAGAACACGGCCACGAGCACGGCGCTCGCCGCCACCACCGCCAATGTCTGCGGCGCCACCGGCAGTCCCGCGAGCAGGCCGGCCGGCAGTTCGAAGCCCGGCAGCCGCGAGCCCTCGGGCCCGAACACGTACAGGCCCAGCGCCACCAGCACGAAGTGCAGCGCGATCGCCGCCACCAGCAGCACCAGCGGCGAGGCATTGCCCATCGGCCGGAACACCGTGCGGTAGATCAGCGGCCCCATCGCCGTGACCAGCGCCACCGCCGCGGCCGTCTGCATCCAGGCCGGCGAGCGCGCATCGACGCCGAACGAGGCGAAGGCGCAGGCCGCCAGCGGCAGCGCGCCGAGCAGCGCGAGCCGGCCGCCGAGCCCCGCCAGGTTGCGCTGCCGCAGGCGCTCTGCCGTTTCCATGCCGCAGGCCAGCAGGGCCACCGCCGCCACCGGTACCGCCAGCCCCGGCGCCTGGCCCTGCTGGAAGGCCGCGATGGTCAGCACGCTGGCGCTGACGAATTCGCCCTGCGGGACGAACACGATGCGCGTGACGGTGAAGACCATCACGAGCGCCAGCGCCAGCAGCACGTAGACCGCGCCGCTCGCGAGGCCGTCCTGCACCAGCAGGCCGAAGATCTGCATGTCCATGATCTGTAGGGTCCGCCGCGCGTCAGGGGATGTACTTCCAGCTGCCCTTCTCGATGCGCACCATCACCCGGCTGCGCTGGTCCAGGCCGATGTGGTCCTTGGGCCCGAGGCTGTAGACGCCGTTGGTGGCATGCAGGTCCTGCGTGGACTCGATCGCGTCGCGCAGCGCCTTGCGGAATTCGGGCGTGCCGGGCTTCGCGCCCTTGAGCGCGCGCGGCGCGGCGTCCTGCAGGATCAGCGCCGCATCCCAGAGGTAGGCGGCGAAGGTGGAGCGGTGGCCCGCGTTGGGCAGCGCCTCGTACTTGCGGATGAATTCGAGCGAGGGCTTCTTCGCCGGATGGCTGTCGGGCAGCTGCTCGGCCACCAGCACCGGGCCGGCCGGCACGAAGGTGCCCTCGAGCTTGGCACCGCCCACGCGCAGGAAGTCGTTGTTCGCCACGCCATGGGTCTGGTAGACCTTGCCGCGGTAGCCGCGGTCGAACAGCGTGGCCTGCGGCAGCACCGCGGGCGTGCCCGAGGCCGCGATGAACACCGCGTCGGGCTGCGAGGCCAGCAGCTTGAGCACCTGCCCGGTGACCGAGGCATCGGTGCGCGTGTAGCGCTCGTTGGCCACCACCTCGATCTTGCGCAGCTCGGCGAGCTTGCCGAACTCGCGCCACCAACCTTCGCCGTAGGCGTCGTTGAAGCCGATGAAGGCCACGCGCTTCACGCCGTTGTCGGCCATATGCTTGACGATCGCGGTCGCCATGTGGGTGTCGCTCTGCGGCGTCTTGAAGGCCCAGCGCTTGCGGTCGTCCACCGGCTCGACGATGGCGCCCGAGCCCGCGAGGCTGATCATCGGCGTGCCGCTCTCCAACAGCACGTCGAGCACGGCCAGCGAGTTGGGCGTGAGGCTCGGCCCGATCAGCAGGTCGATCGCCGACTCGGAGATCAGCTTGCGCACGTTCTTGACCGTGGTCGAGGTGTCGGACGCGTCGTCGAGCAGGATGTAGTTGACCTTCTCGCCGCCCGCGGTGGCGGGCAGCACCGACACCGTGCGCTGCTGGGTCACGCCCACCGAGGCCGCGGGCCCGGTGGCCGAGACCACCACGCCCACGTTGATGTCGGCCCGCGCGCCCGAGAGCGCCGCGAAGCACAGTGCCGCGCCGAAGGCGGCGGCCCGGAAGCGGGCCTTTGCAATCTCGATCATCGTTGTCTCCTTTTATGTATCTGTCGTACCGGGAAAAAAATCGAAAGCGCGCTAGGTCTGCGCCACCGGCGTGAAGCTGTCAGCGGAGATCGCCGTGCTCGCCATGCCCAGCGCGATGCAGGTGTCGGAACAGGCAGCGACGAAGCCCGGCGAGCCGCCGATCACCGCGCGGGCGCCGGCCAGCGAGTCGTGGTTCTCGCGCAGCCACGAGGGCGCGTACTGCTGCCTGGTGCAGAAGCGGCTGCGCGCCTCGGTCACCAACAGCGCATAGCGGAAGTTCGGATGCGCGCGGGCCAGCCCCGCGAGGCGGTCCATCAGCATCAGCTCGGCGTCGTCGCGCACCGAGAACAGCAGCGTCATCGGGCTCGTGTCGCCGTGCGCGAGCGCGTCCTCCAGGATCGAGAGCACGGGCGCCAGGCCGGTGCCGCCCGCGAGGCCGAGCACCGGGCCCTCGCCTTCGGGCAGCCGGCAGGTGCCGTAGGGACCGGTCACACCGACGCTGTCGCCGGGCTGCAGCAGGTCGTGGATGTGGCCGCTGGCCGCGCCGCCCGGATGGCGCGCGACCAGCAGCTCGATCAGGCCCGCGGCCGAAGGCACGGTCGCGAGGCTGTAACGCCGGTGCGGCGACAGGCCCGGCAGCGCGAGCTCGACATAGGCACCGGCCTGCGCCTCGAAGCGCGCCGGCTCGCTCGCCTGCAGCACCAGCCGCCGCACGCGCGGCGTGAGCGGGGTGTTGCACAGCACGCGTGCCTCGAAGCTCTGCACGGCCGAGCCCTCGCCGCCCGGGATCGGCTGCACCGTGCGCAGATGCACCTCGGCGCTGAGTGGCCGTGCCTGGCACATCAGGCAGAAGCCCTCGGCGATCTCCTGGTCGGAGATCGCGAGGCCCAGCGACCAGCCGTTGTCGACCGTGCCCTGCGTGACGCGCGCCTTGCACATCCCGCAGGAGGCGCCGCGGCACTGGTGCGGCAGCACCACGCCCTGCGACAGCGCGGCGTCCAGGATGATCTCTCCCTCGGGGACGCCGAAGCGGATCGCCTCGTTGACGAGGATCGTTCGGCTCATGTTCATCGATGTCATGCGGCCTAGAAGATCGGGATCACCTTCTCGGGATCGAACACCACCTCCTTGCCCTCGATGCCGACTTCGGGCAGCGCGGGGAATTCGATGCCGTAGGGGTCGAGGTTGGCCTTCATGCGCAGCACGGCCGTCTTCCAGTTGGCCTTGCGCTCGTCGAGCGTGAGGATGCCCAGCCCGGCGCTGCGCGCGACCTCGTCGATCTGGCGCTGCGCGGGGATGAAGGTGGGCGGCAGCTTCCAGAACTGCTCGGGCGGCTCGTGCAGGATCCCCGAGAGGAACACGAAGCCCGCGCGCAGCTGGATGCTGATCATCTGCTTGTCGTCCTCGGTGAGCACCGGCAGCAATTTCTGCAGCACCGCCAGGCAGATGCCCAGGTGGCGGCCCTCGTCCTGGCCGATGCGCTTGAAGGCTTCCTTGAACACCGGGATGGTGGTGCGCTGGTACATGCCGTGGAACAGCGTGCTCGAGGCCACCTCGCCGAACAGGAAGGAGGTGAACAGGATCGCGAGCGGGTACTTGTCGACGCCGTTCTTGAAGCCGGTCCAGTAGCGCGAGCCGTTGTAGTAGAGCCACTCGATGTTGTTGCGCGCGAGATGCCCGAGCGGCGTCTCGGGCACGTAGCCGAGCGGACCGCCGGGCGTGAGGCGCTTGATGGCGCGCCCGCACACTTCCTCGTGGTTCATCTCGTCGCGCACGACCGAGAAGAAGCACTTGCGCACCGGGTCCTCTTCCTTGCTCTCGTAGGTGTGGATCATGGCGCGCGCGAACACCGACGGCCCCGAGCCGTCGAACACCGCGAGCAGCGAGAACCAGTAGGCCATGGCGTAGCGCTGGTCGAGGCTGTAGTCCTCCACGCGCAAGGTGTCCCAGGGCAGCGTGTGCGGCGACCAGCCCGGATCGCGCGCGGCGTCGTAGATGTCGTAGAGCTTGGGTGTCTCCACATGCCACTCGAGCGGGAAGATGTTGGGCCCGTCGATGCGGGGCGCGGCCTCGATCTCGGCGAGCAGGGCCTGTGGATCGGGCATGGCTAGCACCTGCTCGGGCGGCGGGGTCAGCGCGCGCGCGAGCGCGGCGGTGTCCTGGGCGTTGTCCTGGTGGGTGGGGGACGGGTTCATCGGGAATCTCTCCTTGTCATGTGTTCGGATGGGAGGGGTGGTGGACCTTTGATAAGCCTTCCAGACGGCATATCAATTGGCAAAGGAAGAGCGCGCGTGCGGAATCGCGCCCGCGCGGGTGGCTTCGGCGAGTTCGTCTTCGCCGAGCCCGGCGGCGCGCAGCACCTCGAGGCTGTGCGCGCCGAAGGCCGGCGCCGCGGTGCGGTAGCTGGCCGGCGTGCGCGACAGCGACACGGCCGAGGCCACGCCCATCTGGCCACCGGCCTCGACGAAACGCTCGCGGTGCAGCGCATGCGGATGCATGCGCACCCCGCCGACGTCGAGCACCGGGCCGCAGGGCACGCCCGCGCGCATCAGCTCCTGCGCGATGGCCTCGCCGTCGCGCGTGGCCAGCAGCGCCTCGAGCTCGGCCTTGAGCGCCGCCGCGTTCGCGAGCCGCTCGCTGTTGTGCGCGAAGCGCGGATCGTCGGCCAGCTCGGCGCGGCCCAGCAGCGCGACCAGGCGGCGGAACTGGCCGTCGTTGCCCACGGCGATGAACACGCCGACGCTGCGCGTGGCGAAGGCATCGTAGGGACAGATGTTGGTATGCGCGTTGCCGCTGCGCCCCGCAACGCGGCCCGACAGGAAGTGGTTGGGCAGGTGCGGATGCATCAGCGAGACGCCGGTGTCGAACAGCGTGGCCTCGACCGACTGGCCCCGGCCCGACAGCTCGCGCTCGCGCAGCGCCATCAGGATGCCGATGACCGCGTGCAGCCCGGTCGCGATGTCGATCACCGGGATGCCCATGCGCAGCGGCGCGCCGCCGCGTTCGCCGTTGACCGACATCAGCCCGGTCATGGCCTGCGCGACCGCGTCGTAGCCCGGCAGGCCGCCCAGCGGGCCGTCGGCGCCGAAGCCGCTGACGCGGCAGTGCACCAGGCGCGGGAAGCGTTCGCGCAGGAAGTCCTCGTAGCCGATGCCCCAGCGCTCGAGCGTGCCGGGCTTGAAGTTCTCGACCAGCACGTCGGCGTCCGCCAGCAGGCGCAGCAGCAGCGCGCGGCCCTCGGGCAGCGAGAGGTCGAGCGCGACGCCCTGCTTGTTGCGGTTGACGCCGAGGAAGTACGACGCCGCACCGTCAAGGAAGGGCGGGCCCCAGTCGCGCGTCTCGTCGCCCTGCGGCGGCTCGACCTTGATCACCTGCGCGCCATGGTCGGCCAGCATCTGGGTGCAGAAGGGACCGCCTAGCACGCGCGAGAGGTCGATCACGCGCAGGCCGGCCAGCGCGCCCGGCGTGGTTTGCGTCGTGTGCGTCATGCCGGGCTGGCCTCCGCTGCGGTGCGCCGCAGCACGCGCGTGGCCTTGGCCTCGTAGCGCGGCAGCACGCCTTCGTCGTGGCAGCGCACCTCGCACGTGAGGCCCAGCCGGGCCTTGAGCCGCGCGCGCACCTCGCGCGCCAGGTCGTCGCCCGTGCAGGCCGTGCCGGGCACGCGCTCCACGGCCACCTCCATGTGGTCGAGCACGCTGCGCTCGCTGTCGATGTAGATCTGCCAGGCATCCTTGGCCAGGCCCTCGACGCCCGCGATCACGTCCTCGATCTGCGAGGGATAGACCAGCACGCCGCGCACCTTGAGCATGTCGTCCGAGCGGCCGATGATGCGGCCGATGCGCGCATAGGCATGGCGGCCGCAGGCGCAGCGGTAGGGCTGGGCCGAGCGGCGCACCAGGTCGCGCGTGCGCCAGCGCAGCACCGGCGAGGCCTCCTTGTCGAGCGTGGTGAACACGATCTCGCCGACCTCGCCCGGCGCCACCGGGCGCAGGGTTTGCGGGTCGAGGATCTCGCTGAGCACGCTGTCGTCGTTGACCAGGTGCATCTCGTCGTCGCCGTGCGAATGCGGGCAGGAGACGCCGAGCACCGGCCCGCCGGCCTCGGTGGTGCCGTAGATGTTGTGCGCCAGGAAGCCCTCGGGCATCAGCGCCTCCATCTCGCTGCGGAAGGTGGCCGACACCGACTGGCCGCCGAACAGCCCCACGCGCAGCGCCCAGTCGCGGCGCGGGTCGATGCCGGCCTTGCGCGCCTGCTGGATCAGCGTCATCAGCCACAGCGGCGACATGGTCGTGACCGTGTGGCGGTGGTCGCGCAGCCACTGCACCATCAGCTCGCCGCGGCCCGGGCCGACGGGGAAGTTGACCGCGCCATAGGCCTTGAGCGCCTCGTCCATCGAGCTGCCGCCGATCCACAGGCCATAGCCGTAGCCCTGGTAGACGCGGTCGCCCGCGCGCACGCCCACGGTGCGATAGATGCGCGCGAGCTGGCGCACCAGCGTGTCTTCCCAGTCCTTTTGCGTGAAGCCGAACAGCACCGGCAGGCCCGTGGTGCCCGAAGTCGCGCAGAAGCGCACCACCTGCTCGAGCGGCACCGTGAGCAGGGGGTACGGATAGAGCGCGCGCAGGTGGCTCTTCTCGAGCAGCGGCAGCGCCTGCAGCGCGGCGCGGTCCTTCAGGTCGAGGGGCGAGGCGCCGGCCGCCGCGAAATGCGCCTGCCACTGCGGCGAGTGCGCGAGCCGGCGGCCGAGCGCGGCGAGCTTGGCGTCCTGGCGCGCCTGCAGTTCGTCGAGCGACAGGAAATCGTCGGCGGCATCGGCCGCGGCCTGCGCATTGCGGGATTCGGTCATGGGGCGTCTCCTTTGTTCTTGGGGCGGTCGCGCCTCAGGCGGCGAGATAGCGGCGCGTCTGCAGCACCCGGAAGCGCGGCAGCACGAAGGCGGTGTCGCACAGCGCGGCGTTGCCGGCCGCGTTGTGGCCGCTCACGTGCAGGTCGCTGAAGGCGGCGGACTGGTTCACCAGCACCGGGCCGGTCATGTCGAGCGTGAGGTGCACGCCGGCATCGGCAGCGGCGAGCTTGGCGCGGCGCACGAAGGCCTCGTCGCGCGAGTACACCGACCAGGTGATCGCGCCGCGCGAGCGCGTGACCTCGTGCGCATGCCGCAGCGCCGCGTCGGCGTCCTCGGTCACGATCAGCAGGCTGATCGGGCCGAAGTGCTCGCGCGCGATGGTGTCCAAGGCTTCGGGCGGCACGGCGTACAGGGCCGGCGTGCGCAGCACCGCATCGGGCAGATCGGGATGCGCGAGCCGGCGCGAGGCGAACACCGGCTCGCCGAGCGATGCCGCCTCGACGGCGCGCGCCTCGGTGGCATCGCTCTGGATCGCGCCCAGCAATTCGATGGCGCGCACCGGATCGGCGACCAGCTTGCCGACCGCCCCGGCGAGGTCGGCCTTGAAATCCTCGACCGTCTTCGCCGTGCCGTCCTGCAACCGGATGCCGGCGCGCGGCAGGTAGATGCTCTGTGGCGTGGTGCACATCTGGGCGCTGTAGAGGCTCAGCGTGAGCGCGAGGTTGCGCACCAGGCCGGGGTAGTCGCCGGTGCTTTCGATCAGCACCGCGTTGACGCCCGCCTTCTCGGTGAAGACATGGGCCTGGCGCGCGTGGCTTTCGAGCCAGTCGCCGAACTCGGGACCACCCGTGAAGTCGATCAGCTTCACGCGCGCATCGAGCGCGAGCGCCTTGGTCTTGGGCGCGGCGCGCGTGTCGACCAGCAGCTGCACCACGTCGGCGTCGAGGCCCAGGCCCGCGAGCACCGTGCGCGCCGTGTCGACGCACAACGCGAGCGGCAGCACGGCCGTGGGATGCGGCTTCACGACCACCGGGTTGCCCGTGACCAGGCTCGCGAACAGGCCGGGGTAGGAATTCCAGGTCGGGAAGGTGGCGCAGCCGATCACGGCCGCGATGCCGCGCGGCAGGATCTCGAAGGTCTTCTCCACGCGCAGCGGCCGGCGCGCATCGGGCTTCTCCCAGAGCACGCGCGCGGGATAGGCGCCCATCTCGCGCATGGCGATGGCCACGGCCTCGAGCGCGCGGTCCAGCGCATGCGCGGTGCCGGCCTGGAAGGCCATCGCGAACGGCTGGCCACAGGCATGCATGCAGGCGAAGGCCATCTCGAAGGCACGCTGCTGCAGCGCGTCGAGGATCTCGAGCGCCACCGCAGCGCGCTCGGTCGGGTCCAGCGCGGCCCAGGCCGGCGCGTCGGCCTCGGCGCGCGCGAGCACGGCATCGACCGGCTCGTCGGCATAGGCGGTGTCGAAGGGCACGCCGAAGGCGCTGCGCTCCTCGCCGCGGATCGCGCCATCGCGCCGCGTCCAGGCCGCGCGCACGGCGGCCTCGCCGGCTTCGCGCGAGCCGTCGGCGTAGACGGGATGCGTCGGATCCTCGGGATAGGCGCTGTGGTAGCCGCGGCGGGCCACGGCGGCGATCGCATCGGCCAGGCGGGCGGCGTGTTTCAGTTGCAGGTCTTGGAGGGTCATGGTGGGTTCAGAGCGTGGCGGCGGTGCCGAAGATCGCGGTGCATTGGCTCGACATGTAGCCGCCCGGCGCATGAGCCAGCGCGAGCTCGGCGCCGGCCACCTGGCGCGCGCCGGCATCGCCGCGCAGCTGCACCACCGACTCGATCGCGGTGTAGATGCCGAACATGCCGGGGTGGCCGAGCGAGAGTCCGCCGCCGCTGGTGTTCATCGGGAAGTCGCCGCCCGGCGAGGCACGGCCGCCATCGAGGAAGGCGCCGCCCTCGCCCTTGGCGCAGAAGCCCGTGTCCTCGGCGAAGATGATCGGCATGATCGTGAAGGCGTCGTAGAACTGCACCACGTCGATGTCCTTCGGGCCCACGCCGGCCTGCGCATAGGCGGTGGCCGACGACACGCTGGCCGCGGTGCGCACCAGGTCCGGCATCTGCGCGATGCTGCGGTGCGTGGCGGCCTCGCCCACGCCGAGCAGGTAGACCGGCTTGCGCCGCAACTGCGCGGCGCGCTCGGCCGAGACCACGACCAGCGCGCCGCCGCCGTCGGTCACGAGGCAGCAGTCGCGCACGGTGAAGGGATGCGCCACCGGCCGCGCCGCGATCACGTCCTCGATGCTCAGCGGCCCGGGATCGGGCGCATCGGTGTCGAGCCGCGCCCAGTCGCGCGCGCTCACCGCCACCTGCGCGAGCTGTTCGCGCGTGGTCCCGAACTCGTGCATGTGGCGCTGCGCGACCATCGCGTAGGCCGCGAGCGGGCCCGGGTAGCCGTAAGGCACTTCGTAGGGGTTGGGTTCGGAATGGGTCGCGAACTGTCCGCCCGCCGATTTCTGCGTGCTGCCGTAGGCGATCAGCGCCACAGAGCACAGGCCGGCCGCGATCGCGGCACGCGCATGGTTGAGGTGCGCGAGGAAGGCACCACCGCCGACCTGGGTCGAATCGGTGTAGCGCGGGCGCAGGCCCAGGTATTCGCACAGGCTCAGCGTCGGCATGAACAGCTGCAGCCCGGCCGCGAACACGCCGTCGACATCGGCCGGCGAGAGGCCCGCGTCGTCGAGCGCGCGCACCGAGGCCAGCGCCATCGCGTCGAGCGGCGAAGACAGGGCCGGCATCGTCGCGAAGCCGGTGCTGCCGATGCCGGCGATCGCGGCCGCGCCGCGCAGATTGGTTGCGGTCATGCGAGCGCTCCGAACACCACGCGGTGCGCGTCGTTCCAGGGCTCGATGCGCGCGGCCACGCGCAGGCCAATGCGCAGCGCGCCGGGCGCCGCATCGACCACGGTGGCCATCATGCGAAAGCCTTCGTCGAGATCGACCAGCGCGATGTTGAAGGCGCCGTCGCGCCGCTGCACTTGGGTGCAGGCGTGGACCGTGCCCTCGCCGCGGCTGGTGCGCCATTCGAGTTCGCCCGGCTGTCCACCCGGACCCACGGCCTGCGGCGGAAAGACCGCGCGGCCCGCGCCATGGTCGAACTGGTAGGCCAGCCGGCCTTCGGCCAGCGCGGCGAGGAACAGGGCGCGCGGCGAACGTGCTGCTTCGGGAGTTTGGGTCATGTCCATCGCCTAGCGTCCGATGAAGCGCGGCTTGCGCTTCTGCTGGAAGGCGCCGATGCCCTCGATGCCGTCGGGCCCGGCCAGCGCCTCGGCCTGCGCGATCGCCTCGAGCTCGAGCGTCTCCTCGAAGGAACGCGCGCGCGACAGGATGCGCTTCGACGCGGCGAAGGCGGCGGTCGGGCCGCTCGCGATCTCGCGCGCCATCCGCAGCGCGATCTCGTCGAGCGCCTCGGCCGCCACGCTGCGGTTCACGAGCCCCATGGCCGCGGCTTCGCGCCCCGAGAACAGGCGGCCCAGGAAGATCAGCTCAGCCGCGCGGTGCGGCCCGACGCGTTCGCGCAGGTGATGATGGCCGCCCGAATCGAGCACCGCGCCGATGTTGCGGAACGGGCTGCCGAGCAGCGCATCGTCGGCGACCAGCGCGATGTCGCAGGCCAGCGCGAGCCCGAAGCCGAAGCCCAGCGCGGGGCCCTGCACCGCGGCGATCGTCGGCACCGGGCAGTCGCGCACGGCGGCCAGCACCGGGTTGATCCGCTCGCGCAGGATCGCGAGCGTGTCGTCGGTGCCGGGATGCGTGTCCTTGAGATCGCGGCCGGCGCAGAAGGCATGGCGCGTGCCGCGCACCAGCACCACGCGCGCACCGGCCGACACGGCCTCGCCGATCGCATCGGCGATCGCCGTCATCTCGTCGAGGCGCAGGCTGTTCTTCGCGGCGGGCCGGTCGATCGCGATGACCGCGAGCGAGGACTCCAGCGTCAGGCGCACCGCGTCGGTGGAGATGGCGCCGCTCATCGCGCGGCTCCCTCAAAGGCCATCAGGATGCGCAGCTCGCTGGCCATCAGCAGCAACCCGTTCTGGTTGTGGACGTTCCACTGCAGCCGCACCACGCCATCGGTGCCGGGGCGCTTCACTGTCTTCTCGAGCACGGCGGCCTCCAGATGGATGGTGTCGCCGATGAAGGCCGGCGCGGTGAAGCGCAGCGCGTCGCTGCCGTAGTTCGCCACGATCGCCGGCGCCGCGGGCGGGATGCCGAGCCCGGCCGCATAGGCCAGCAGCATCAGCCCCGGCGCGATGCGCTGGCCGAAGCGCGTGCGCGCCGCATGGTGCGCGTCGGTGTGCAGCACGTACCAGTCGCCGGTCAGCGCGCACCACTGGAGGATGTCGGCTTCCGTGAGGGTGCGGCCACGCGAGCGGAAGCGCGCGCCCTCCTCGATCCGGTCGAAGTGCTGCTCCAGAAATCCGCAGGTGCTGGTGATGTCGGTCATCGTCTCTTTATTTAACCTTCCGGACGGAATATAAATGAAGACGAAGACCCGGCGGCAGCTAGGGCTTACCCGAAGCCGCGGGAAAAGGCGCGATCGAAAGGGGCGTGGTCGTCAGCCGCCGCGCGCCGGCGAGGCGGCGGCGTCGACGCGCGCGAGCCATCGCAAGAAGGCTTCGGCGACGGCCGCGGGCTGTTCCAGCGTCGACATGTGGCCGCACTGCGGCACCACGACGAGCTCGGCATCGCCGGGCAGCAAGCCCGCCATCTCCTCGCTCAGTGCCGGCGGCGTGATCTGATCCTCGCGGCCGCACAGCACCAGGGCCGGCGCCGTCAACGCAGGTAGCAGCTCGCGCGCGTCGCGGCGCTGCATCGCGGCCTTCTGCTGCCGCGTGAAGCCCTCGCCGCCGACCTGCCGCGCCATGTCGGCGAGCAGCTCGAGCAGCGTGCGGTCCTGCGCATGCGACGGATGGATCACGCGAGGCGTGAAGCTCTCGACCACCTGGGCGAAGCTCGCGCCGCCCGAGCTCAGCGCCGCCACCATCCGCCGCCGGTTCTGCGTGGCCTCTTCGGAATCGGCGCGCGCACCGGTGTCGAGCAAGGCGAGTCCCGCGATCCTGGAGCCGGCCTGCCGGCACACCTCGAGCGCGACGTAGCCGCCCAGCGAGAAACCCGCCACCGCGAAGCTTCCGTCGGGCATCGCGGCCAGCGCCGTGGCGGCCAGGGCCTCGATGGTGTCGGCCCCATCGGTCGGCGACACGACGACATCGCGCCCGGCGGGCAGCGCCCGCCGCAAAGGATCCCAGACGCGCGCGTCGTTCATGAGGCCGGGAAGCAGCAGCAGCGGTACGGTGTTCATCATGGCGAGTCCTCGGTTGGTGGCGCGTCGATGGGCTTGTTATAACTATGAAGTCGATTTCATAGTCAAGTCACCGGAGCCGCTTCATGTGGATCGCAGAGTTCTCGCAGCAGGCCGGCCTCAGCGTCGCCACCGTCCGCTTCTATGTGCGCAGCGGCCTGCTGCAGCCGAAGACGGGCCTGGCCGGCGGCACGCGGCCCTATCTCGAGTTCTCGCCACGCGACCTGCGGCTGGTGGCCGCGATCCGCGCGGGCCAGGCCATGGGCATGTCGCTCGCCGAGATCCAGTTGCTGATGAACGAGCGCCGAGCCGGCGGCCGCGGCCGCATGCTGCAGGCCATGGTCGCGCGGCGCGACAGGCTGCGCCAGCAGCAGAAAGAGTTGGCCGCGATGCTGCGCTTCGTCGACGCGAAGATCGCCTGGCTGCAGGCCGGCGCACCCGGGGTGCCGCCCGAGCCGCCGAAGATCGGCACGCGTTCGCCCTGAGCGGGCCGCGGGCTCAGGCCTTGAGCAATCCCCTGGCCAGCATGCTCTTCGCCGCCGCGGCGATGGCTTCGCGGGCGTCGCGTGGGGTCCAGCCGAGCACCTGCCTGGCCTTCTCGTTGGAGGTCTTCTTGGCGTAGCCGAGATCGGGAATGAAGGGGCGAAGCCCGGCATTGAAGAGCGCGACCACGCGCAACACGAAGTCCGGGATCGTGCGGGTCGGAACGCGCCTGGCCGATTCGCCGAGTGCGGCCTTGACGACGGCTCCGATCTCCCGCATCGCCAGCGCCTGGCCATTCGAGAGCAGGAAGCGTTCGCCCGCGGCCCCTGGACGGTCCATCGCCAGGATGTGCGCGCACGCCACGTCGCGCACGTCGACGACCGGGATGAACAGGTTCGGGAAACCCGGCATGTCCCCATCGAGCATGCGCTGAACCAGATGGTTGGCCCCCGAGATGTTCCTGCCCAGCACCGGGCCCATCACCGCGACGGGAAGCATGGTGGCGAGCTCCAGCCCGCCGCCCTCGGCGGCGATGAAGGACCATGCCGCGCGCTCGGCGAGGGTCTTGCTCCTGCCGTAGGCATCGACGCCGGGACCGTCGAGAACGGTCCAGTCGTTCTCGGTGAACGTGTGGGTGCCGTGGGGATGTCCCCAGCTCACGGCATGGAACGCGGAGGTGAGGACGACGCGCTTCACGCCCGCGTCGCGCGCGGCCCGCAGCACGCGCAGCGTGCCTTCGCGCGCGGGGGCGATCAGGTCGTCCTCGTTCGCCACGTGCCCGGGCTGCACCGGAGATGCCACATGCAGCACGAAATCGACATCGACCATGGCCTGCGCCCAGCCTTCGTCGCGCATGAGGTCGGCGGCGACGAAGCTCAGCCTGTCGCCGTGCACCATGCCCGCCTCCGCGAGCGACGCCCGCACCTCGGCCTCCCTGGCGAGCGATCGAACGGTGGTCCGCACGCGATGATCCTGCGCGAGGAGCTGGAGGATGCAGTGTCCGGCGATGAAGCCTGAGCCACCTGTGACGAGGACGCGTGTGGAGGTCATGGGAGGGTGCTTTCGTGGTTCATGCCTGGTCGGCGGTCTGACGCTCGCGCCAACGGGAAGGGGTGGTCCGCTCCCAGCCGCGAAACGCGCGGGCGAACGAATTGGGCTCGACGAAGCCGAGCAGCATGGCAATGGCCACCGGATCGAGCACCGTGTTGGCGAGCAGCCGTGTCGCCGTGGTGTGCCTCACCGCGGCGAGCTGCTGCTGGAAGCTCGTCTCGCATTCGTCCAGGCGGCGCTGGAGCGTGCGGCTGCTGAGGTGGAGCCGGCTCGCCACCGCCGCGATGCTGGGTTGCAGGCCTTCGCTCAACTGGCGCGCGATCGCCACGCGGGTCTCGGCCACGAGCAGGGACAGGCCCTCGCCGTGGGCCGCCCTCTGCTCGAGGCCCTCGAGCACCCGCGCGAAGGCCCCGCCGTCCGCCGTGACGAACGGCACGTCGAGCGCCGCGCGGTCGAACACCATCGCGTCGTGCGTGGCCCCGAAGACGATGGGGCATCCGAAGTGGCGGCGCAGCAGCGCCTGATGCCGGGGCCGACGCGCCAGTTCCAGTCGAAGGGGCGCGATCCGTCCGGCGCTGCCATGCCGCGCCAGCTCCCGCAGCGAGGCCATGGTCATGTCGACGAGCAGGCGCGGCACCTCGCTCGTCGCCAGCAGCCAGCGATAGCGCACCGTCGTCTGCTCGCCCACCGTCTCGACCTCGACGAGCTCGGGGCAGGTCAGTCGCTTGTAGCGCGAGAGGGCCGCAAGCGCGCGGCGAAAGTCGGGCGCGTGCAGCGCCACGATCGAGGCCACGCCATAGCCCCGGGCGATCCCTTCGGCACCGAAGCGAAGTCCCGCGGACGGGTCGTCGAACGCCTCGTCCGCCGCGGCCCAGATGCGGAAGAACTCGCTCGTGCTCCACGCGTTCGATGGCTTCACGCCGGCGCGCTCGCACAGCCGCTCGATGGGGAGTCCGGACTTTGCGAGAACGAGGGGAGACACCGAAAAAGTGTCATGGCGAGTCATGCGCAAAGAATAGGAGCGCGGGGAGCACCCGACAAATCCGATCGCGCCAAAAAGGGGACCGCAGGGATGCGGACCGTTGGCCGACGGCTTGCAGAAAGCTACCGTGCGCGCCGCACCAAAGTCCCGATCGCGATGCCCGCCACGATCAGCCCCGTCGCCAGCAGCAGCGCGCCATCGGGCCTTTCGCCCAGCGCGAGGTCGGCCGCCAGCAGCCCCACCACCGGCACGCCCAGCAACCCCATCGAGGTCACGGAGGCCGGCAGGTCGCGGTTCACGGTGTTCATCGCCCAGTAGGCCAGCACGGTGCCGATGAGGTTGCTGTAGCCCAGCAGCGCGATCAGCTCCATCGACCACGCGATGCGCGGCACGCCCTCGATGGCCAGCGCGAGCAGCAGTTGCGCGATGCTCGCCAGCAGCATCTGCCAGGGCAGCAGCTGGAACGGCGGCGTGGTCCACCGATGGGCGCGTCCGTAGACGATGCAGGCGGCCCAACAGGCCGCGGCCAGGAGGATCAGACCGTGGCCGCGCACCACGTCGGCATCGCGCCAGTCGACGGCCGCGGGCTGCAGCAGCACCAGCAGCCCCGCCACGCCGAGCCCCAGGCCGGCGGCGCGGCGCGCGGTGAAGGCTTCGCCGAGGAAGAAGCGGGCCGCGGGCAGCACCCACAGCGGCGTGGTGTAGGCCAGCACCACCGAGCGGCCCGCGCTCAGGTACTGCAAGCCCAGCGCGGCCAGCACCGAGAAGGCCACCATGTGCAGCAGGCCGACGCTCAGGATCACCGGCAGGTCGTGCCGCGTGGGCACGGCCAGCCGGCCCGAGGCCGGCAGCACCACCCACAGCACGATGCACGCCGGCACCATGCGCAGGGTGGTGGCCCAGATCGGCGTCACGTGTTCCAGCACCACCTTGCCGACGCTCCAGTTGACGCCCCAGGCACCGATGACGATCGCGAGGAGAAGGACGGCGGTGCCGCGCGGCGAGGCGTTCGAGGACATGGCTGACGGTGGGCAGGGGATGGAGCGGAAGCCGCTCAAGATAAGCCGGTTCCCCTCCCTTCGCCAGCGATCCTTCTCTACACTGGCCGTGAAATCAATTCACACCATGGACCTCCAGCAACTCCCCCCGCTGACGGCCCTGCGCGCCTTCGCCGCGGCCGCGCAGGCCGGCAGCGTGGTCGGCGCGGCCGACAAGCTCAGCGTCACGCACAGCGCGGTGAGCCACCAGCTCCGGCTCATCGAATCGTGGCTCGGCTGCAAGCTGTTCGACCGCCATGCCGCGGGCGTGACGCTGACCGACGCCGGCCGGCGGCTGTTCGCGAGCACCGCGCGGGCGCTCGACGACATCGGCACGGTCTGCGCCGAGATCCGCGGCCAGCGGCCCGCCACCGCGCTGACGCTGGCCTGCCCCGGCAGCTTCATGCTGCAGTGGCTGATCCCGCGGCTCGACGATTTCGAGGCGCGGCATCCGCAGGTCGTGCTCAACCTGCAGACCGGCAGCGACCTCGGCCGGCTGCGCGCGGGGCATATCGATGCGCTGGTCTACTGCGGCCGAGGGACGCATCCGCGCGAGGTGAGCGAGATCCTGCTGGCCGACAACGACATCGGGCCGATCTGCACGCCCGCGCAGGCGAAGACGCTGGCCCGGCCACGGGACGTGCTGTCGCACGCGCTGCTCGGCACCGAGTCCTATCCGGCCGGCTGGACGATCTGGGCGCAGGCCAATGGGCTGGACGCCGCGCGACTGCGGCCGCGGCGTTCCTTCGGCCAGTGGATCTACATGATCCAGGCCGCCATCGCCGGGCTCGGCGTGGGCATCGCGCCCTCCGTGCTGGTGCGCGAGGAGCTCGCGCAGGCGCGCATCGCGGCCCCGCTCGGCTTCGTGCCCAGCGGCGACCGCATCTCGCTGTGCGTGCTCAGGCGCCGCGCGCAGGAGCCGGCCATCGCCGCGCTCGCCGACTGGCTCGGCACGCTGCACGGCCAGCCAACGGCTGGTTGATCCCGCGGCCGCGCACGCCTACACGATGCCGTGCAGGCACATGTCGCTCGCCTGGTCGGCCAGCGTCTCGAGGCTCAGGCGCCCGGTGGGCTGGTACCAGGTGTAGGTCCAGTTCAGCATGCCGTACATCAGCATCGCGTGCGTGGTCGCGGCCTGGCGGTCCTTGAACTTCTGCGCGTTGATCTCGCGCAGCAGCGCGCACAGGAAGCCCACGAGCTTCTGCTCGTTGGCATTCACCTGCGCGCGCACCTCCTCGGGCAGGTGGTAGACGTCCTCGATCAGCACGGTGTGGCGGTCGCGCTGCTCGTAGTAGTACTTGAGGTGCGCGAGGAAGTAGTTGCGCAGCCGCGCGCGCGGATCGATGGGCGCCGACACCAGGTCCGAGGCGATCGCCACCAGCGCGCTCACGTGCTCGCCGAGCATCTCCGCGAGCATCGCTTCCTTCGACGGGAAGTAGTGGTACATGCGCGACTTCGACGCGTTGCAGGCGGCGCCGATGTCGATGATGTTGGTGTTGCGAAAGCCGTTCTTGGCGAAGAGGGACGCGGCCACGTCGAGGATCGTGGCTCGGATGTCGTCGAAGTTCTCGGATTTGGTTCTGGCCATGTCGGCATCGCCCGCAAAAGAAAAATGGTTCGTTCGAAACACCCGCGCATCGCGCATGTTTCGTCCGCCTGCCCTGTACGCAGCCGGGCGAAACAGCGAAATTTATTCCGTCCGGACGGCCTACTCTAACCGAGGCCTCGCGACCTCGCGGCGGGGCCCTTCCTGATCTCCCGATCCACCCGCCCCACGGAGCCGCGCATGAATCCCTCGCCACGCCTCGCCCTCGCTTCGCTCGTCGTCGCCATCGCCACCACCGCGCAGGCGCAGGATGCGCCCGTGCGCATCGGCATCGCCGCGCCGCTGACCGGTGCCATCGCCCATCTCGGCAAGGACATGGAGAACGGCGCGCGGCTCGCCATCGAGGACCTCAACGCGCAGGGCCTCGCGATCGGCGGCCGCCGACTGCGCTTCGAGGCAGTGGTCGAGGACGACCGGGCCGATCCCGCCAGCGCCACCACCGTGGCGCAGAAGCTGGCCGACATGCAGGTCAACGGCGTCGTCGGCCACCTCAACTCGGGCACCACCATTCCCGCGGCCCGCGTCTACAACGACGCCGGCATCCCGCAGGTTGCACCGGCCGCGACCAACCCGCAGTACACGCGCGCCGGCTACAAATTCGCCGCGCGGCTCATGGCCACCGACGTGCAGCAGGCCGATGGCATCGCCGGCTACGTCGCGCGCACGCTGAAGGCGAAGACCGCCGCCGTGATCGACGACCGCACCGCCTACGGCCAGGGCCTGGCCGACCAGGTGGTGGCCGACCTCGGCAAGGCGCAGGTCAAGGTGCTCAAGCGCGAGTTCGGCACCGACCGCGCGACCGACTTCTCGGCCATCCTCACCACCCTGCGCGGCCTCAAGCCCGACGTGATCGTCTACGCGGGCGCCGACGCGCAGGCCGCGCTGGTCAACCGGCAGATGAAGCAGCTCGGCCTGAACGCGACCTTCATCGCGGGCGACGGCGTGTGCACCGGCGAATGGAGCAAGCTCGCGGCCGGCGCCAACGAAGCCGCCTACTGCTCGCAGGCCGGCGCGCCACGCGAGGCCATGGCCGCCTTCGCGGCCTTCAACCAGCGCTACAAGGCGCGCTTCGGCACCGACGTGATCGTGTTCGCGCCCTATGCCTACGACGCGGTGATGGTGCTGGTGGAAGCGATGAAGAAGGCCGGCTCCACCGATCCCGCGGTGTACGGACCGAAGCTCGCGGGCGTGACGCTCACCGGGTTGATCGGGCCGATCGCCTTCGATGCGCGCGGAGACAACCTGCGGGGCACGGTGACGATCTATCAGGTGCGTGGGGGGAAGCTGGTGGTGGCGCCGTAGTGCTCGGTCCTACTTCGTGAACCCCTCGCGCTTGCGAATCTCATCGAGGTAGTTGTAGATCGAGAAGCGCGACATGTCGAGCGCCGCCGCCGCGCGGCCCACGCTGCCCTTCACGATGAAGAGGCCGCGCCGCAGCATCTCCTCGACGGCGTGCACCTTCTCCTCCTTGTTCATGAGCTGCACCGGCTTGCCGAAGGTGCGGATCGCCGAGCGGATGATCTCGCCCATCAGCAGGTCCATGTCGGGCGATTCCTCGCGCGACTCGGGCGCCGCCGCGGGTGCGGGCGCGCCCTGGATCGCATGCTCGAGCCAGGCGTGCGCGAGCTTGAACACGGTGAGGTCGGCGTTCATGCACAGCGCCGCGAAGGGCGTGCCGTCGGCATCGCGGTAGATCACGGTGGCCGACTTCAGCGGCGTGCCGGTGCCGGTCAGCGTGGGATAGACGTTGACCACCGAGTGGCCGCTGCCCGAGAGGTCGGTGGCGGCCGACCAGGCGGCGCCGAAGGCGCGGTCGTCCTTCGGGCCGCTGAGGATCGTGCTGCCGACCTTGCGGCCCGACACATGGCCGTTGGCGATCGCGACCACCGAGGCATCGGGCTGCGTCAGGTCGTGCAGCACCAGTTCGGTGTTCGGCCCGAGCATGCGCCCCATCATCTCCACCACGGGCTTGAGCACCTCGACGATGCGCCGGCGCTCCTCGGCGATGGCCGGCGACACGGTCGCGGCCTTCGAGGGCTTGGCCGCGCGCTGGCGTGCGCGCGGAGCCAGGGACTTCGGCGGCGGCTGCTGCGCGGTCGAACGGGAGCTGGAGGTCTCTGCGGTCTTGCGGGTGGCTGGCATGGACACGAAAGTCGAAGGAAGGTCGAAGGGGAGTGAAAGCCCTGATCTCCGACTTCAACAAATTGTTGAATACTTGATCTGGCGTTGATTCTGGCACATGTCTTGCGGGTCCGGCCGGCCCTGGGGTCCGCCCGAAACGACGCGGCAACTGTAGGGCAAGGTGCGCCCAGAAATTCAACATTTCGTTGATACATCAACAAGGAATTCATATCATGCCGAGTTCGAACCATCCCGCCGCCGCCATCGCGGCGCCCCTGCCGGCCTCGCCGCCGGCCACCTCCCGCCGCCACTGGCTCAAGTCCCTCGGCGGCGCCTCCGTCGCGGGCGTGCTCGGCAGCCAGCTCGTCGCCTGCGGCGGCGGCTCGGGTTCGTCGGGCGGTTTCCTGCCCTTCGCCTCGGCCGCGCCGCCGCCGGCCCCACCGGGCGACACGCCCACCTTGCCGGCCAAGGCGCTGTTCCCCGGCGTGGCCGACCGCGTGTACCTCAACGGCGCCGCCGACCACCCGTGGAACCAGTACGCCACCGATGCGCTGAGCTCCTACGCGCAGTCCAAGCTCTCGCTCGCGAGCGGCAGCGCGACCGCCACCGCGAAGTTCGCGGCGCTGATCAATGCCGATGCCGACGAGATCGCCTACGTGCCCAGCACCTCGATGGGGGAGTACCTCGTGACGCGCGCGCTCGGCCTGCCCGAATCGGGCGGCCGCGTGGTCACCGATGCGCTGCACTTCGTCGGCTCGTTCTACATGTACGAGCAGTACCGGCTGCGCGGCCTCGACGTGCTCACGGTGCCGATGGACGCCAACCACCGCATCGCGCTGGCCGACCTCGACAAGGCCATCTCGCCGGGCACCAAGCTGGTGGCCATCTCGCACGTGTCGCTCTACAACGGCTTCACGCACGACCTCAAGGCCGTGTGCGACCTCGCGCATTCGCGCGGCGCGCTGGTCTACGTCGACCTGATCCAGTCGGCCGGCGCGGTGCCGGTGGACGTGAAGGCGGCGGGCGTCGACTTCGCGGGCTGCGGCACCTACAAGTGGCTGATGGGCGACTTCGGCTTCGCCTTCCTCTACGTGCGCAAGAGCCTGCTGCCCAAGCTGCAGCGGCCCTGGTACGGCTACCGCCAGACGCGCAACTTCGCGGCGCCGATCCTGCACGTCTATCCGCTCGACCCGCCCGGCAGCGTGCCCTACGAGAGCGTGCAGATCGATTCGGTGTCGGGCTACTTCAGCGGCTCGTTCCCGGCCTCCTCGATCGAAGCGGCCTGCGCGGCGTCCATCGACTGGATCCAGAGCGTGGGCGTCGACAAGATCCAGGCCTGGCGCAAGCCGATGACCGATGCGCTGCAGACCGGCCTGCGCGCCAAGGGTTTCCAGGTGGTGACGCCGCCCGACAGCAGCTCGCCGATCGTGACCTTCGCCTATGCCAATGCCGCGCAGCTCGCGAGCCGGCTCGCACCCGACAAGATCGAGATCACCCTGCGCGCCAACCATGCACGCATCTCGCCGTCCGTCTACAACGACATGAACGACATCGCCAGATTCCTCGCCGCGATCGGAACGCCATGAAACGCCACACCCTCTTCGGCGGCGCCGCGCTGGCCTGCCTCGTGCTCGCGACCAGCGCCTGCGGCGTCGCGCCGCGCCACCTCAACTCGGGCAAGGTGCTGCCCACCACCCTGCCCTTCTCCGAGGCCGTGCAGGTCGGCCGCACGCTCTACCTGTCGGGCCAGATCGGCAACCTGCCCGGCAGCCTCAAGCTGCCACCGGGCGGCATCGGTCCCGAGTCGAAGCAGGTGATGGAGAACATCAAGACCACGCTCGAGGCGCATGGCCACACCATGGCCGACGTGGTGAAGTGCACCGCCATGCTGGCCGACATGAGCGAGTGGGGAGCCTTCAACGAGGTCTACAAGGGCTACTTCACCGAAGGCCGGTATCCGGCGCGCAGTGCCTTCGGTGCGACCGCGCTGGCTTTCAATGCGCGGATCGAGGTGGAGTGCATCGCGGCGAAGTAGCGCCGCTCTGCTTCAGCGCCAGGTTCGGCCGGAATTCCGTCCAATGAGAGAAAAATGTGCATTTGTTCTAAAATGCACACTTCCACTCCAGGACCGTTGCATGCAAGTCGTGACCGCCACCGACGTCAAGAGCCAGCTTGGCGAGCTTTTCGATGCCGTCGAGAAGGATGAGGGCGCCAGCATCCTGATCGAGAGAAATCGCCGCCCCGCGGCGATGCTCTTGAATGCTCACGTGGCCGAGAAGGCCATCTTGGGGGCCTACGCCCACGGCGTGCTGCCGCGCGCCATCGCCATGCAGCAGCTCGGCCTGGACTGGTACGGCGATCTGCTGCAGCGTATGAATCTCCATGGCATCGAGCATCCGTCTGCCTCGGTCGAGGACGCGCGTGTCATGAAGCAAGCGGCGGATGACGCGCTGCGATCCCTGGATGAAACCGGTGCGTCTACCGCTCGCTCCAGGAAGGCGAGAGGGTAATGGCCGAGAAAATCCGCATCGTCCTCCCGGACACGGGCCCGCTGATCACGCTCGCCCACGCCAATGCGCTCGAAGTGCTGCTGGCCTTCGATGCGCAACAGGTCCAGCTCGTCGTCACCGACATGGTGGAGTTCGAGGCCACGAGGCATCGCAGCACGCGCGAGGATGCGCAGCGAATCTCCGACTTCCTCGAGAAACACGCCGGGCGGATCGTCATCGAGAAGACCGTCTTCGGACAGATGGCGATCTCAGCGGCGCGCATCTACGAGCGGTACATGGAAAGCCAGCAGTTGCGAGACTTCTACGCGACCAGCAACATGCCGGCTCCGTCACCGTTGGCACCCAACAGCGGAGAGCTCTCCATCAACAGCTACGTGTCCGAACTCATCGGACAACCGCCCGGGCCACCTTGCCTGGTCATCGCCGAAGACGACTTCTTCCTGCGAGCCACGCCCGGTGCGCTTCCTGGCAATGCACACATCATCTCGACGGCCACGTTGCTGGCGAAGCTGGAGGAACTGGACCCCCGGTTCAAGGCACGCGACGTACTGGACGCCGCAAGACACTACAAGGGCCGCGAGCCCAACCGCGCCACGGTCGACTCGCCAGCTTCCAAGGTCAAGGGCGGCAGCACCTGGGACGCTACCGTCGCCGCCGCCCAGTTGACCACCAAGCTCACGAAGAAAGGGAATCCCCGGATGAAGGGCTCGGGCAGCGGGTCATAAGCACCCGCTTTTGCCCAGCCCCCGGAGGTAGCTTCTCATTCAATCCTCGACGAACGCCTCTTCCCGCTTCGCCTTCACCGAAGGCAGCAGCACCACCACTAGCAGCAGCAGCGCCGCCGCGAGCAGTCCGGCCGACAGCGGCCGCGTGACGAACACGCTCCAGTCGCCGCGCGACAGCAGCAGCGCGCGCCGCAGGTTCTCTTCCATCATCGGCCCGAGGATGAAGCCCAGCAGCAGCGGCGCGGGCTCGCACTTGAGCTTGAGGAACAGGTAGCCCACGATGCCGAAGATCGCGACCATCCAGACGTCGAAGGTGTTGTTGTTCTCCGAGTACACGCCCACCGCGCAGAACAGCACGATCGAGGGGAACAGCCACTTGTAGGGAATGGTCAGCAGCTTGATCCAGATGCCGATCATCGGCAGGTTCAACACGATCAGCATCAGGTTGCCGATCCACATCGAGGCGATCAGCCCCCAGAACAGTTCGGGGTTGCTGGTCATGACCTGTGGGCCCGGCTGGATGTTGTGGATCGTCATCGCGCCCACCATCAGCGCCATCACGGCATTGGGCGGGATGCCCAGCGTCAAGAGCGGAATGAAGGAGGTCTGCGCACCGGCGTTGTTGGCCGACTCGGGGCCCGCCACGCCGCGGATGTTGCCCTTGCCGAACGGCACTTCGCCGTTCTTGAGCTTGATCTTCTTCTCGATGGTGTAGGCCGCGAAGGCCGACAGCAGCGCGCCGCCGCCGGGCAGGATGCCCAGGGCCGAGCCGAGGGCGGTGCCGCGCAGCACCGCGGGCGTCATGCGGCGGAAGTCTTCCTTGGTGGGCCACAGGCCCTTGACCTTGGCGGTGAAGACCTCGCGCTCGTGCTCGGGCACCGCGAGGTTGGCGATGATCTCTCCGTAGCCGAACACGCCCATGGCGATGGCGATGAAGCCGATGCCGTCGGTGAGTTCGGGAATGTCGAAGCTGTAGCGCGCCACGCCCGAGTTCACGTCTGTGCCCACCAGCCCCAGCGCGAGGCCGAGCAGGATCATGGTGATGGCCTTGAGCAGCGAGCCCGAAGCCAGCACCACGGCGCCGATCAGGCCCAGGATCATCAGCGAGAAGTATTCGGCCGGGCCGAACTTGAAGGCCAGTTCGGTCAGCGGCGGCGCGAAGGCGGCCAGGATCAGCGTGCCCACGCAACCGGCGAAGAACGAGCCCAGGCCGGCCGCAGCGAGCGCGGGCCCGGCCCTCCCCTTGCGCGCCATCTGGTAGCCGTCGATCACCGTCACCACCGAGGACGACTCCCCTGGCAGGTTCACGAGAATCGCGGTGGTCGATCCACCGTACTGCGCGCCGTAGTAGATGCCGGCCAGCATGATGAGCGCCGACACCGGGGGCAGCGCATAGGTCGCGGGCAGCAGCATCGCGATGGTCGCGACGGGGCCGATGCCCGGCAGCACGCCAATCAGGGTGCCCAGCAGGCAGCCGACGAAGGCGTAGACCAGGTTCTGCGCCGTGAAGGCGACGCCGAAGCCGATCGAGAGGTTGGTGATCAGGTCCATGGTTCTCTTGTCTTGTCTTTTCGTTCTTCTTGTAGCGAGATCAGCCGGCGATGAAGGTCGGCCAGACCTGGAACTGCAGCTTGAGCGCGACCACGAAGGCCAGGTAGCTGCCGAGCGCGAGCACGGTGGCCAGCACCGTCACGCCCTTCCAGCCGAAGTTGTCGCCCGCGAGGCTGGCAATGAAGGTCAGCGCATAGATCGCGACGATCAGCCCCATCGACGGCAGGCCGATGCTCGGCAGTCCGCCCAGCAGCACGCCGAAGGTGAGGTTGGCGCCGATGATGAACACCAGCGGCTTCCAGGCGATGCGCCCGATCGGCTCGCCGTCGTCGGTCTCCACCGACAGCGCCTTGAGCGTGATCAGCACGCCCATCAGCGCGATCAGGATGCCCACGATCAGGGGAAAGTAGCCCGGGCCCATGCGGGCGCCGGTACCGACGTTGTAGGTCGTGGCGCCCCATGCGAAGGCCACGCCGAAGGCGCTGAAGAGCACGCCCGAGCAGAAGTCTCTCTGACTCTTGATTCTCACCGTTGATGTCTCCTGGGATATTGCTGGGACCGCGGCGCGGCCCGTGCGGCTGGCACGAGAAAGTGCGAGCCGCCGATCCTAGGAATTCGCGGGGTTGCCGTGCGTGAACACAACATTGCCGTTCGGCAATGTGGCGCGCCTCAGTCCTCGCCGGGCAGGTCGATGCGCGCGCGCAGCCCGGGCGCGGCGTCCTCGAACGCGAGCTGGCCGCCATGCAGCGCGATCACCGCGCGCACGCTGGCCAGGCCCAGGCCATGGCCCGGCGTGCTGCGGTCGAGCCGGTGGAAGCGCACGCCGATGCGCTCGCGCTCCGCGGCCGGTATGCCCGGTCCGTCGTCCTGCACGAAGAGCTGCGCGCGGCCGTTCACGGTCCGCGTGCCGATGCGCACCACCGCGCCGGCGCCGCAGTACTTGAGCGCGTTGTCGACCAGGTTGGCGACCGCGCCCGCGAGCAGGTCGCGGTCGCCGAGCGCCGTGGCCGCCTCGCACGGTTCACGCCGCAGCGCGATGCCCTGCACCTCGGCCACGGCCTCGTAGAGCTCGGCCACGTCGTCGGCGATCACGTCGAGCGCCACCGGCGCGAACTGCTGGCGCCGCGCGCCCGCCTCCACCTCGGCGATCTGCAGCAGCTTCTCGAACACCACCGCGAGTTCCTCAAGCTCGCGGATCGCGGCCGCCACGGCGCCGCGCTGCGCATCGTCGGCCGGCAGGCCCTGCTCCACCGCGCGCAGCCGCACCAGCACGCGCGTGAGCGGCGTGCGCAGGTTGTGGGCGATGGTGTTGGAGACATGGCGCACGCCGTCCATCAGCGACTCGATGCGGTCGAGCATGGCGTTGATGTCGTGCTCGAGCAGCGCGAACTCGTCCTCCTCGCCCGAGGGCGCGACGCGCTCCTGCAGCTCGCCGGCCGCGATGCGCGCGGCCGTGCGCCGCACCGCGCCCACGCTGCGCTCCAGTTCCTGCCGGAACACGAAGGTGCCGCCGATCAGCAGCAGCACCGCGACGATGCCGGCCGCCGCGCTCGCGCTCGCCACCAGCGACTCGATCGACTCCTGGTCGCGCAGGTCGTGCCCCACCACCAGCATGCCGCCGTCGGGCAGCGGCCGCATCACGAGATAGGCGATGGCGCCCTGGCCGCCGCGCAGCACGCGCCGGTGCACGCCGTCGCCCGCGTCGGGCGAACTCGAGGGCATCTGGTCGAGGTTGCCCGCGAGCTTGCGGCCCTCGCGGTCCACCAGCAGGTAGACCTCGTTGTCGGAATGGCGGTCGTCGGCCAGCAGGTGGGTGATCTCGCCCGCCACGCCCTCGGCGCCGCGCGCCTCGTGGCGCACCACCAGCTGCTGCACGTTGGCCGCCACCTGGCGCACCATGCGCTGCTGCAGCACGCCCACGGTCTGCATGTAGACGATCGCCAGCGAGGCCAGCATGGTGATCGCCACCAGCAGCCCGTAGTAGAAGGCCAGCCGGAAGCCGACCGAGCGCCAGAGCTGGCGCAGCGAGGGGATCATCGGCGCGCGGGCGCGGCGGCCGGCGCGGCTTCGGGTTCGGGCTCGGGCGGCGCCAGCCGGTAGCCCGCGCCGCGCACCGTCTGGATCAGGGTCGGCGCGCCGCCCGCGTCGAGCTTGCCGCGCAGCCGGCTCACCTGCACGTCGATGACGTTGGTCTGCGGATCGAACTGGTAGTCCCACACCGCCTCGAGCAGCATGGTGCGCGTGACCACCTGGCCCGGATGCATCATGAGGTAGGCCAGCAGGCGGAACTCGCGCGGCTGCAGCGCGATGGGGCGGCCCGCGCGCTTCACCTGCCGGCTCGCGAGGTCGATGGACAGGTCGGCCACCTCGAGCGTGCGGATCTCGGGCCCGGTGCGCGAGCGCCGCACCAGCGCCTCGGCGCGCGCGGCCAGCTCCGAGAACGCGAAGGGCTTGGCCAGGTAGTCGTCGCCGCCGGCCTTGAGGCCGCGCACGCGCTCGTCGAGCGCGCTCAGCGCGCTGAGCACCAGCACCGGCGTCTTCTTGCCGAGCGCGCGCAGGGTGGCGAGGATCGACAGGCCGTCGACCTCGTTCGGCAGCATGCGGTCGAGGATCACGAGGTCCCAGGCTTCGCTGGTGGCGCGCGCCAGTGCATCGGTGCCGTCGCGGCTGATCACCGCCACGTGGCCGAGCGCGCGGAAGCCTTCGGCGATGTAACGGGCGTTGTCGGCGTCGTCCTCGACGATGAGGCAACGCCACAGGGGAGTGGGATGGATCACGCCTGCGATTGTGCCGCTCGCCGCCGCCCGCCGCCCGCCGCTACAGGCCCGCGTCGGCGCGCGCGACGCGCACCACGCGGCCCTGCACCCCATCCACCAGCAGGTACAGCCCGCCATCGGGCCCCTGGCGGATGTCGCGGATGCGCTCGCCGAGTTCGGCGAACAGCGGCTCGCGCCGCACCACGCGCGGCGCGGCGTCCTCGCCGGCGAGCTCGATGCGCCACACGGCCTTGCCGGCCAGCGCGCCCACGAGCACGCTGCCCTTCCACTCGGGAAACTGGTCGCCGGTGTAGAGGATCAGGTTGCTCGGCGCGATCGCCGGCAGGCCCCAGTGCACGAGCGGCGGCGCGAGGCCGGCCTTGGCGGTGCCCTCGCCGATCGGCGCGCAGGTGTTGTATTCGCAGCCGAAGGTGACGAGGGGCCAGCCGTAGTTGCGGCCCTTGCGCACCACGTTGATCTCGTCGCCGCCCTGCGGTCCGTGCTCCGCCACCCAGAGCTGGCCGGTGCGCGGATGCACGAAGGCGCCCTGCGGGTTGCGATGGCCGAGGCTCCAGATCTCGGGCCGCGCGCCCGCGCGCTGCGCGAAGGGGTTGTCGGCCGGAATGCCGCCATCGGTGCGGATGCGCACCGTCTTGCCCTGGTAGTAGCCCAGCGACTGCGCGCGCATGCGGTCTTCGGGCGCATAGCGGTCGCCGAGCGTGAGGAACAGATGGCCGTCGCCCGCGACCGCGAGCCGCCCGCCGAGGTTCTCGCCGACCGCGATCTTCGGCGTCTGGCGGAACAGCACCTTGAGCTGCTCCACGCGCGCGCCGTCGTCGCTGAGCCGTGCCCGCGCGACCGCGATGCCGTTGCGCCCGGCACGGCTGCGGCGGCGATCGACCTCGGTGTAGCTCAGGTAGATGAGGCGGTTGGTCTCGAAGGCCGGATCGATGGTGACGTCGAGCAGCCCGCCATGGCTGCGCCGGTCGACGGCAGGCAGGCCACGCACCGGCGTCGAGACCTTGTCGCCCTGCGCATCCACGATGCGCAGGCGTCCCGCGCGCTCGGTCACCAGCAGGCGCCCATCGGGCATGAACTCCATGCCCCAGGGCAACTCGAGCCCGGCCGCATAGGTGCTGGTCTGGAAGGCGGTGGGCGCGGGCCCGCGCGCCGCGTCGGCGGCATGCCCGAGCAGGAGGCCCGCGCACAGCAGCCCGGCCCGCAAGCAGGTCGACAGGGAGGGACGGGGTGCGGTGTTCATGTCGAGCGGAACGGCGACCCCGTGACAGGGCAGCCATCGCTTCGGATCATAGGAACGATCGGGCGCGCACGACCGCCGCGAACATTACCGTTTGTCCATGTTCGGCCGCTCGCTACTCGGGGGCGATCAATTTGTTGCACATCTCCACCAGCCGTGCGGCCGCGGGCGAAAGCGAATGGCCACGGATCGTCACGATGGCGATGGTGCGGCTGAGCGCCGGGCCGATGATGCGCACCACCTTGAGCGGCGTGCGCCGCGGCAGCGCCACGCGCGGCAGCAGCGCGATGCCCAGGCCCGCCTCGGCCATCGCGATCAGCGTCGTGACCTGCATGAACTCGTAGTTGCTCTCGTGCGAAAGGCCGTTGGCCTTGAGGGCGTTGTCGACATGGTCGCGAAAGGCGGTCGAGCTCGACAGCTTGAGCAGCGGCAGCTTCGACAGCTCGCGCAGCGAGATGCTCGCGCGACCGTTGTCCTGGTAGCCGCGCGGCAGCATCGCGCAATAGTCGTCGACGAAGATCGGCGCGAACTCGAGCTCGCCCTTCTTGTCTGGCACCGGCCCGATCGCGAAGTCGACCTCGCGCCGGCGCACCGCCTCCAGCAGGTCCTGGTTGGCGAGCTCGCGCACGTGCACGCTGATGCCCGGGTACTTCTTCGCGAAGGCCGTGAGGATCGCCGGCAGCCGCGTGCTCGCGATGGTCGGCACGCAGGCGAAGGACAGGTGGCCCTGCTGCACGTCGGCCGCATGCTGGATGTGCGAGAGCCCGACCTCGAGCTCGGCCAGCGCCTTGCGCGCGCTGATCAGCAACTGCTCGCCCTCCTGCGTCAACGTCACCTTGCGCGTGGTGCGCTGGAACAGCGCCACGCCGAGCTGCTCCTCGAGCTGCTTGACCTGCATGCTGACCGCGGGCAGCGAGCGGTTGGTCTCCTCGGCCGCCTTGCGGAAGCTCTCGTTCTGCGCCACCGAGAGGAAGGTGCCGATCAGCTTGAAGTTGATGTTCATGGGGCGATCCTGCGTCATTCCAAAAGTCTGAACAATGCCTAAGATTATTTGAGTTGTTGCCATGCGAGGTCAAACCTAGCATTCGAGCCATCCCAATGACTCCGACGAGTCGCGAGAGAGGCAAGATCCGATGACCGCACCCCAGATGACGCTCGTGGCCTTCCTGCAGGCGCAGAACTGCTCGAACCTGGTCGCCTCGTGGCGCCACCCCGACACCGAACTCGGCTATGGCACGCCGGCCTACTACCAGAACATCGCCCGCACGCTGGAGCGCGGCAAGTTCCAGATGGCCTTCTTCGACGACCGGCTCGCGATGCCCGACCGCTATGGCGACGACCACCGCGACACGGTCGAGCACGGCGTGCGCGCGGTCAAGCTCGACCCGATCTCGGTGGTCACGGCCATGGGCCTGGCCACCGAGCGCCTGGGCCTGGGCGCCACCTACTCCACCACCTACTACGAGCCCTTCCACGTGGCGCGCGTGTTCGCCACGCTCGACCTGCTGACGCAGGGCCGCGTGGCCTGGAACGTGGTGACCTCGCTCAACAACTCGGAGGCCGCGAACTTCGGCGCGCAGGAGCACCTCGCGCACGACCTGCGCTACGAACGCGCCGACGAGTTCCTGGAAGTGGTGCTCGGTCACTGGGACACCTGGCAGGAAGGCGCCGTGCTGCACGACAAGGCGAACGGCCGCTTCGCCGACGCTTCCAGGGTGCGCCGCCTCGACCACAGCGGCAAGTGGTTCAAGTCGCGCGGACCCTTCACCGTGCCGCGCTCGGCGCAGGGCCATCCGGTGCTGATCCAGGCCGGCCAGAGCGGGCGCGGCAGCGAGTTCGCGGCGCGCTGGGGCGAGCTGGTGTTCGTGATCTATCCGAACATCGACGTGGCGCGCAGGTCGTACGCCGACTTCAAGCGCAAGGTCGCGGCGCACGGCCGCGATCCGGCGCAGGTCAAGGTGGCGCCCGCGGTCTACGTGATCGCGGCCGAGAGCCGCGCCGAGGCCGAGGACAAGAAGGCCGCGATCGATGCGCTCGTGAAACCGGTCGACGGCCTCGCGCTGCTGTCGGAGGTGCTGAACTTCGACTTCGCGACCAAGCGGCCCGACGAGCCCTTCACCGACGAGGAGCTGGGCTCGATCACCGGGCTGCGTGCGATCCTCGACCGCGTGATCGCGCAGAGCGGCCTGGCACGGCCGACGCTCGCCGACTTCCTGCGCTTCAGCGGCCGCGGCACCACCGACGAGCTCGCCACCTTCGTCGGCAGCAAGACCGACGTCGCCGACCAGATGGAGCAGTGGTTCCGCACCGGCGCCTGCGACGGCTTCGTGCTCGCGGCCACCAGCATGCCCGGCAGCTACGAGGACTTCGTGCGGCTGGTGGTGCCCGAGCTGCAGCGCCGCGGCGTCTTCCACCATGACTACGAGGGCTCGACCCTGCGCGACAACCTCGGCCTGGCGCGTCCGGCGGCGGGCGACTGGAAACATCTCTACCGCTGACACGAGGAGCACCCCATGGAAGCCAGCGCCTACAAGCAACTCATGAAGCATCACGCGGGTGCGCCGGTGGTCATCGCCACCGGCCGGCCCGGCGAGCGCACCGGGCTCACCGCCACGGCCTTCTGCTCGCTGTCGGATTCGCCGCCCACCGTGCTGATCTGCGTCAACCGCGGCGCGAGCGCGCACCCGGTGATCGAGCGCACGCGCGCCTTCTCGGTGAACCTGCTGCGCGACGGCCAGGCCGACATCGCCGCGCGCTTCGCGGGCATGACCGGCCTGAAGGGCGAGCAGCGCTTCGAGGGCGGCGACTGGACCGTGCAGCAGACCGGCGCGCCGGTGATGGCCGATGCGCTCGCCAGCCTCGACTGCGAGCTGCTGCAGGCGCACGACCACGGCACGCACTCGGTCTTCATCGGCCTGGTGCGCGAAGTGCACAGCGATGGCGGCGCCGATCCGCTGATCTATTTCCGCGGCAGCTTCAGCGCGCTGCGCGAGCGCCCTACAGCGGCCTGCGCGGCCTGACCGCGCCCGGAAACCCGCCCGGCGCCGCACCGGGATTCCAACGACAAGAACTGGAGACAGCCATGAAGAGAAGAACCCTGCTGCAGGCAGGCGTCGCGGCCGCCTGGCCGCTGCTGCACGCGAGCGCCGCGCGCGCCGAGGCCGGCTACCCTAGCAAGCCGGTGCGCATCCTCGTGCCCTACACCACGGGCCAGTCGGCCGACCTGTTCGGCCGCATGGTCGCGATCGAGCTCGGCAAGCTGTGGCCGCAGCAGGTGTTCATCGACAACAAGGGCGGCGGCGCCAGCATCCCCGGCATGCTCGCGGGTCGCAATGCCGCGCCCGACGGCTACACGCTGACGGTCGGCGGCAGCGGGCCGATGGCGATCAACCCCGGGCTCTACGGCAAGAAGCTGCCCTACGACCCGCTGGCCGATTTCATCCCGGTGCACGGCCTGTTCCTCTCGCCGCTGGTGGTGCTCGCCAATCCCGCCGCCGGCATCGATTCGTTCAGGCAGCTGGTCGAGTCCGCGAAGCGCAAGCCCGGCGCCGAGAAATGGGGCGTGGCCGGCCTGGGCACCTCGCCGCACCTCGCGGGCGAACTGATCAAGGCTAAGGCCCGGATCGACGTGGTGGCCGTGCCCTACCGCGGCAGCGGCGTGATGCTCAGCGACCTGCTGGGCGGACAGGTCACGCTGGGCGTGGACACGGTCTCGGCCGCCATCTCCTACGTGCGCAGCGGGCAGCTCAAGGCGCTCGCCGTCACCTCGGCCCAACGCGTGCCGCAGCTGCCCGACGTGCCGACCGTCGCCGAGAGCGGCTTCCCCGGTGTCGAGGCCGTGGGCTGGGCCGGCTTCCTGTTGCCGCTGCACACGCCGCCGGCCGTGGTCGCGGCCGCCGAGCAGGGCATCCATCGCGTGATGTCCGACCCCGCGATCCAGGAGGCCATGACCCAGCGCGGCGCGCTGCCCGACCTGCGCGGCGGCGGTGCCTTCGGCGCCTTCGTCAAGGCCGAGGTCCCGAAGTGGACCGAGCTGATCGTCGCCAACGGCATCAGGGTCGACCAGTAGGCCGGCCGCATTCCCACACCCCTTCATCCGCCACAGGAGCCTTCGTGTCCGCCACCCTCACCCCGCCGCGCCGCCAGCGCCTCCAACGTTCCGAACTCGCGGTGCCCGCCACCTCGGAACGCTTCTTCGCCAAGGCCTGCGCGAGCGATGCCGACGTCGTCTTCCTCGATCTTGAGGACGCGGTGGCCGACGCCTTCAAGGACCAGGCCCGGCGCCAGGCCGTCGAGGCCCTCAATGCGCTCGACTGGGGCCGCAAGAGCATGGCCGTGCGCATCAACGGCCTCGACACGCCCTGGGCGCTGCGCGACGTGGTCGAGATCGTGAGCGAGTGCCCGCGACTGGACATGGTGCTGCTGCCCAAGGCCGGCACCGCCTTCGACGTGCAGTTCGTGGCGCAGGTGCTGACGGCCATCGAGCGCGAGAAGGGGCGCGACAAGCGCGTGGGCATCGAGGTGCTGATCGAGACCTCGCAGGGCGTCGCGCATGCCGAGGAGATCGCCGCTTCGTCCGACCGGCTGGAGGCGATGATCTTCGGCGTCGGCGACTACACGGTCGACATGCGCACCAACGACTTCGTGTTCGGCACTCCGAGCGAGCGCTATGCGGTGCTCACCGCCCCCGATGCGCAGGGCGTGCGCCACCGACACTGGAACGACCAGTGGCACTTCGCGCTCGCGCGCATCGCCAATGCCTGTCGCGCCTACGGCGTGCGCGCCATCGACGGGCCCTTCACCGACTTCGGCGATGCCGAGGGCTACCGCGCCTCGGCCACGCGCTCGGCGGCACTGGGCTTCGAGGGCAAGTGGGCCATCCATCCCTCGCAGGTGGCGATCGCCAACGAGGTCTATTCACCCTCGGCCGAACAACTGGCCTGGGCCGACAAGGTGCTCGGCACGCTCGAGGCGGCGGCGGCCCAAGGCAACGGGGCCATCGGCGAGAAGGGCGTGCTGATCGACCTGGCCCATGCCAAGCTCGCACGCTCGCTGCAGCAGCGCCAGGCCACGATCGACCGGCACACGGGCGGCAACGCCGATCGGCGCTGAGATGGCAGAGGCTCCATCCGCCCCGCTGGCCGGCGTGCGCGTGCTCGACATCGCGACCTTCGTGGCCGCGCCCTTCAGCGGCACCATCCTCGCGGACTTCGGCGCCGACGTGATCAAGATCGAGCAGCCCGAGGGCGGCGATCCGCTGCGCAAGTTCGGCACGCCCACCGACTGCGGCGACACGCTGGTGTGGCTCAGCGAGGCGCGCAACAAGCGCTTCGTGACGCTGGACCTGCGCGTGCCCGAGGGCCGCGAACTGTTCCTCCGGCTGGTGGCGCAGTCCGACGCGGTGCTCGAGAACTTCCGTCCCGGCACCCTGGAGCGCTGGGGCCTGGCCTTCGAGACCTTGCGCCAAGCCAATCCGCGCATCGTGCTGCTGCGCGTGAGCGCCTACGGACAGACCGGCCCCTACCGCGAGAAGCCCGGCTTCGCGCGCGTGGCGCACGGCTTCGGCGGGCTCTCGCACCTCGCGGGCATGAGCGACGGACCGCCCGTGGTGCCGGGCTCGACCTCGCTGGCCGACTACATCTCGGGCCTGTGGGGCGCGCTCGGCGTGCTGCTAGCGCTGCGCGTTGCCGACCAGACCGGCGAGGGCCAGGTCATCGACGTCTCGCTCTACGAATCGATCTTCCGGCTGCTCGACGAACTGGTGCCGGCCTACGGCAAGTTCGGCGAGGTGCGGCAGCGGCTCGGCGCCGACGTGCCGCACGTGGTGCCGCATGGCCACTGGCAGACGGCCGAGGGCAAATGGGTGGCGCTGGCCTGCTCGAGCGACAAGATCTTCGAGCGCCTGGCCCACCTGATGGAGCGGCCCGAGCTCGTGGCGCCCGACCGCTTCGCGACCAATGCGCAGCGGCTCGCGGGCCGCGCCGAGATCAATGCCGCCATCGCCGGCTGGATCGGCCGTCTCGAACTCGACGAAGCGGTTTCGCGCTGCGACGCGGCCGGCGTGCCCTGCGGGCCGATCATGGCGATCGACGACATCTTCGCCGATCCGCAGTACGCGGCGCGCGGCAATCTGCAGCGGGTGCAGGACCCGCGCGTGGGCGAGCTCGTGGTGCCGGCCGCCGTGCCGCGGATGTCGAAGACGCCGCCGCTGCTGCGCCACCTGGGCGGCGCGCTCGGCGCCCATACGCAGGAAGTGCTCGGCGAACTGCTGGGCCTCGATGCCGAGGCGCTGGCGCGGCTGCGTGCCGCCCATGCGCTGTGACCCGATCCCCTTTCATCCACGACAAGCGCTCATGCATCCCACGCCCGTTCATCCCTCGGCCGCGCTGTTCTCCGGCGAGAAGCTCGTTCCCGCGCTCGCGCCCTGCGAGCACTACGCGGGCAGCGAGAAGCTGATCCACAAGGCGCTGCAGCTGCAGGCCGAGCTCGGCCCGGTCTTCGACCTGACCTGCGACTGCGAGGACGGCGCCGCGGCGGGCGAGGAGAAGGCGCACGCCGAGATGGCCGCGCGCGCCATCGCCTCGGAGGCCAACCGCCACGGCCGGGTCGGCGCGCGCGTGCACGATGCCTCATCGGCCTTCTGGCGCGCCGACGTCGACACGCTGGTCGGCGAGGCCGGCGACCGCCTGGCCTACCTCACGCTGCCCAAGGCACAGCGCACCGGCGATGTCATCGCCATGCTCGAACACATCGAGCGGCGCCGCGCGGCTGCGGGCCTCGCGCGCGCCATCCCGGTCCATGTGCTGGTCGAGACCCATGGCGCGCTGCGCGACGTGTTCGAGATCGCGGCACTGCCGGGCCTGGAGGTGCTCGACTTCGGGCTGATGGATTTCGTCAGCGACCACCAGGGCGCGATCGGCTTCGAGGCCATGCGCAGCCCGGGCCAGTTCGAGCATCCGCTGCTGGTGCGCGCCAAGACGCGCATCGTGGCCGCGGCGCTCGCCAACGGCCTCGTTCCCGCGCACAACGTTTCGCTGACGCTGCGCGATCCGCTGGCCACGCGCAACGACGCCTACCGCGCGCGGCACGGGTTCGGCTTCCTGCGCATGTGGAGCGTGCATCCCGATCAGATCCGGCCGATCGTCGAGGCCATGGCGCCCGATGCGAGCCAGGCCGAGCGCGCGGGCGCGATCCTGCTGGCGGCGAGCGAAGCGCAGTGGGGGCCAATACGCCACGAGGGCGAGCTGCACGACCGCGCGAGCTATCGCTACTTCTGGAGCGTGCTGCGCGCGGCCGAGGCCGCGGGTATCGCGTTGCCGCCCCAGGTGCGCGAACGTTTCTTCGCGGGCTGAGGCGGCACGCGGAGAATCATCCGCGTCTTCGCCGCGATCGATGTTCAGCCCGGAACGCCGCGCAGGCGCATCGAAGGAACACGAGCGGTGAGAAGTTCGCGCAGCCCCCAGCCCTCCCTCTCCCACGGCACGCAGAGCATCGAGCGCGCCCTGCGCATCCTGCGCGAGCTGGCCGCGCGCGGCGAGTTCGGCTGGCGGCTGTCGGACCTCGCGGCGCGCTGCGAGGTCGACAAGGGCACCGTGCACCGCGTGCTCTCGTGCCTGGTGCGCGAACGCTTCGTGCAACAGCGCAGCACCGACAAGCACTACTTCCCCGGCCCGATGCTCTACGAGCTCGGCCTCTCGCTGCCCGGCTACGCGGCCTTCCAGCAGGCCTGCGAGCGCCGCATGGCGAAGCTGGCGGCGCAGACCGAGGCCATCGCCTGGCTGATCCTGCGCAGCGGCAACGAGTACGTCTGCGCGGTGCGCCAGGGCTCGCTCGAATTGCGCGGCCTGATGGTGCACGCGGGCACGCGGCGGCCGCTGTTCACCTCGGTCGGCGGCGTCGCGATCCTGCAGACCCTGCCCTCGCTCGAGACCGAGAACATCCTCGCCGACAACATGCAGCAGGAGATCGCGCAGCGCGGCAGCGGCCGCCTCGACGCGCTCGAGAAGATGCGCGAGCGCTCGCGCCGCCATGGCTTCGGCGTCAACCTCGGCGACGTGGTGACCGGCGTGCATGCCTTCGCGGTGCCGGTGTGCGCCGACAACGGGCGCGCGATGGCCGCGGTGTGCCTCACCGGGCTGGCCGAGCAGTTCGGCGAGCCGAAGCTGGCCGAAGTCCGCGCGGCACTCGGCGAAGTGGCCGCGGCGGTGGAACAGGATGCGCGCGAATGCCTCGGCGGCGTCATGCACATGGGGCACACGGGGCACACAGGCGCGAGCGCCGAGCCTTGAACACCGGCGCGCGACGCTACAAGTTCAAACTGTGAAACTCCGCTGCCCGGCCCTATGGGCAGCGAAAAGACCGCTCGATATTCTCGATCGCAGAGACAACTCACGACGAGAAACGATGAACGTGGACACTGCGGTCAACCTCGAGGACCTGCGCGCGATGGCACGACGCAAGCTGCCGCGGATCGCCTTCGATTTCATCGATGGCGGCGTGGACGACGAGGACTGCATGCGGCGCAACCGCGAGGCCTTCCGCCGCTTCCAGCTGGTGCCGCGCTACCTCGTCGATGTGTCGCGGCGCGACCAGTCGACCGAACTGCTGGGCCGGCGCCATGCGAGCCCCTTCGGCATCTCGCCCACGGGCCTGGCCGGGCTGTTCCATCCGGGTGCCGACGAACTGCTCGCGCAGGCCGCGCGCGCGGCCGACGTGCCCTTCCTGCTGTCGAGCGCGAGCAATGCCTCGGTCGAGGCGGTCGCGAAGCTCGCGCCCGAGCATGTCTGGTTCCAGATCTACGGCACGCGCGAGGAGCGCATCAACGCCGATCTCGTCAGGCGTGCGCGCGACGCCGGCGTGCGCACGCTGGTGGTGTCGGTCGACGTACCGGTGAATTCCAACCGCGAGCGCAACCGGCGCAACGGCTTCTCGCGGCCCTTCCGGATGACGCCCGGCGTGGTGCTCGAAGCGCTCGGCCATCCGGCCTGGGTGTTGCGCTACCTGCGCAGCGGCGGCATTCCGATGATGAGCAACTGGGCGCCCTATGGCCGCGCGGGTGCCTCGGCGTCCGAGGTCGCCGACCTCTACGGCACGCTGACACCGGCGCCGATGATCACGTGGCGCACGCTCGAGCGCATCCGCGCGGACTGGCGCGGCCCGCTCGCCGTGAAGGGCCTGCTGCATCCCGACGACGCGCGCCAGGCCGCGGCGCTCGGCGTCGATGCGATCGTGGTCTCGAACCATGGCGGGCGCCAGCTCGACGTGGCGCCCACGCCGCTCGAGATGCTGCCCGCGATCCGCGCGGCGGTCGGCGAGCGCGTGGAGCTGCTGCTCGACAGCGGCGTGCGCCGCGGCTCCGACATCGTGATCGCACGCTGCCTCGGCGCGCGCTTCGCGCTGTTCGGCCGGCCCACGCTGTTCGGCGCGGCCGCGGGCGGCGCGCGCGGCATCGCGCGTGCGCTGCAGATCGTGCGCAACGAGATCGACATGGTGCTCGCGCAGATCGGCTGCGCCTCGTTCGACGCGCTCGACGCGCGCCATCTGCGCAGTGCGGACGCCGAGGCCTTCGCGACCCAATCCCCTCCCCTGCCCGCCATGCCGGCGGCCAACGGCACCGCCTTCGGTCCACCGCGGGCGGCGACCTCACAACCATGAAGGAGACAGCGATGACCTCACTTTTTCGCCTCGCGCGGCGGCTCGCCGCGCTGCCGCTGGCCTTCGCGCTGACCGCCGGCGCGCTGGCCCAGGGCTACCCGAACCGGCCGATCAAGATCGTGGTGGCCTACCCGCCCGGGCAGAGCACCGACATCGCCACCCGCTACTTCGCGGCCAAGCTCTCGGCCGCGCTGCACGAGGGCGTGGTGGTGGAGAACCGTCCCGGCGCCTTCGGCAACATCGGCACCGCCTATGCGGCGCGCGCCACGCCCGACGGCTACACGCTGATCATGGGCGCCTCGGGCACGCATGCGATGAACCCGGCGCTCTACGACAACATCGGCTTCGACGCCGAGAAGGACTTCGACCCGATCGTCGCGACCGCCTTCATCCCGATGGTGATCTCGGTGCATCCCTCGCTCGGCGTGCAGACGCTGCCCGAGCTCATCAAGCTCGCGCGCAGCCGGCCCGACAAGGTCGACGTGGCGCTGCCCAGCGTCACGGCGCAGCTGGTGCTCGAGATGATCCGGCGCCAGAACGTGCCGCTGTTCTCGATCAAGTACAAGGGTTCGGGCGAGGCGATGACCGCGCTGCTGGGCAACCAGGTGCCGGTGCTGATCGACACGGTGGCGGCCTCGCGCGCGCAGTTCGGCCGGATCAAGCCGCTGGCCGTGACCTCGGCCAAGGCCATGACCGCGCTGCCCGAGATCCGCCCGGTGGCCGAGCAGGGCCTCGAGGGCTTCAGCGTGGTGGCCTGGAACGCGCTGATGGCGCCGCGCGGCACGCCGGTGGAGGTGCGCGAGCGGCTGGCCGCCGAGATGCGCAAGATCCTCGCGCTGCCCGAGACCGCCAAGGCCCTGCACGAACTCGGCTTCGAGCCCGCGCCGCCGATGGACTACGCCCAGCTCGTCGCCTGGCTGCGCTCGGAGCGGCTGACCGACGCCGAGATCATCCGCAGCGCCGGCATGAAGGCCGACTGACGCGCCGCCCCTCTTTCCCCTTTTTTCTTCTTTCATACACACCCAGGAGACATCCCATGACCGTGCTCGCGCAAGAACTCAAGGTCCGCCCGCTGCATTCCGATTTCGTGATCGAGATCGATGAACGCATCGAGGACATCCTCGCCAACCCCGATGCCATCGAGCAGGTGCGCCGCCTGTGGCAGGACGCGCCGGTGATCGTGTTCCCGCGCCAGTCGCTCGAGGAGGCCGACCAGGTGCGCTTCACCGAGCAGTTCGGCCGCTGCGAGAGCGCCAACCGCAAGGACATCCAGTCGCCCTATCACGACGAGATCATCTACTTCAGCACCCTGCGCTATGCCGACGGCCGCTTCGTCGGCGGCTTCGCGGGCGGCGACGACGTCGACTGGCATTCGGACCAGACCTTCCGCGTCAAGCCCGCCACCGGCGCGATGCTCTACGGCCTCGAAGTGCCCAAGGGCGGCGGCGACATCTACTGGGCCGACCAATACGGCGCCTGGGAGCGGCTGCCGGCCGACGTGCGCGCGCTGATCGACGGCCGCACCGGCACCTACCGCTATGCCAAGCGCATGGCGATCATGAACACGCTCGAGCTCAAGGACAAGGAGAGCGCGCAGGCCAAGGAGATGGCGAAGCTGCCAGATGCCTTCCACCCCGTGGTGCTCACGCATCCGCTGACCGGCCGCAAGGCGCTCTATGCCGACCCGACCACGCTGGTGGCCATCGAGGGCCTGAGCGAGGCCGAGAACGCGCGCGTGCTGCCGCTGCTGTTCGAGGCCGGCGGCAGCGCCGAGCTCGTGTACCGCCACAAGGTGCGCAACGGCGACCTGATGATGTGGGACAACGGCTGCACCATGCACCGCCGCGACGAGATGCAGCTCAACCAGCCGCGGCTGATGAAGCGCACCACCTTCCGTCTCGCGGCCGACGCCTACTGCGTGCCACACTGAACGGAGAGCGACCGTGAACAGCTCCAGAGTGTTCCTGCGCGTCAATCGCGTGGAAGCGGCCCTGTGTGCGAAGGCACGCGAGGCCACCGTGTCCGACCTGCACGAAGCGGCCGCGCCGCGCGGCATCGGCGGCCTGATGTCCAGCCGCATGCGGCCGATCCAGAAGGGCGCGCGCATCGCGGGCCCGGCCGTCACGGCCTTCTGCGCACCCGGAGACAACCTGATGATGCACCGCGCGCTCTACCTCGCGCAGCCCGGCGACGTGCTCGTGGTGGTCTGCGATGCCGAGACCTCGGGCGCCCAATGGGGCGACATGGCGGCGCGCTATGCGCTGCGCAAGGGCCTCGCGGGCGTGGTGGTGCAGGGCTGCGTGCGCGACACCGACACGGTCGAGGCGCTGGGCCTGCCGGTCTGGTCCACGCATGTCCTCTCGATCCATCCCGACAAGTGCGGCCATGGCTTCGTCAACACGCCGGTGATCTGCGACGGCGTGCTGGTGCAGCCGGGCGACCTCGTCATGGCCGACGGCGACGGCGTGGTCTGCGTGCCGCGCCGCGAGGCCGGCGAGGTCGTCGAGGCCGCGCTTGCGCGCATGCGCAAGGAAGAAGAGATGGCGCGCGCGGTCGAGCGCGGCGAGGCGGTGTGGGACCTGGGTGGCTCGGCCGTAAGCTATGCGGCGATGCGGATCGAGGAGATCGATGCGGCGTTCGATGACGTGCGCTGAGCGATCGCGGCGCCAGCGGTTGTGACTGGGCGAGCGCCGGAGCGTGCGTCGAGAGCGACGCGGTGCCTCATTCGAGACTTGCCCATTCAACCTGCAAGCGTTCGAGCTGCTCGCGCAGCCGTTGCACCAACGGCGACTCCCGGTGCGACGACAGAGCCAGCCATAAAGTTGCTCGCGTCATGGCGACATAGAGGAGTCGCAGCTCTTCAGATACCGATTGATGCTTCGCTTCATCGAAAGCGTCGACCGCACCCACCAGGACGTGAGAGAACTCCAGACCTTTCACGCTGTGTGCCGTGAGGATCCGAACAGCGTCATCCGCCCAGCGCAAGTCGCGCGGCTTGAGCGTGCGCAGGGACTGAAAAGGGATCTCTCGTGCCTGGAGTGCCTCCTCCAGATACACCATCCCGGCCTTGAACCGGAAAACGACGGCGATCTGTCCGAGGCGCACCCCTTCGGCCTGCAATTGGGCAATCTTCTGGGCTTGCCACGAGGCCTCCGCTTTCGCGGAAACAGCTTCGTGCAGCACTGGCATGGGCCCACGCCGACCGGCTGAATCCGGGCGAACGATCGTCACTGCCGAATCGTCGACGGCCCCACCCAGCAGTGCCCCCAACTCGCTGTCGTTCGTATCGGCTGCCTCGCCGTCCACAGCAGCCTGGGGAATCAATTCCGCAGCGCATCGCAGCGCCAGGCTCAACACCTCGGCCGTATTCCGATAGTTGGTGCGCATGATGGTGCTGCGCCGGCCTCCCACCACATCGATGCCCAGGGATTTGAACGGCGTCTTCCGGTTCTGCTTCTTGTAGATCGCCTGCGCGTGGTCGTAGAGCACCAGGAGCGCCTTGGTGGCGGGGTTGACGAGTTCAACCGCCATTCGCAACCACGCATCCTCGAAGTCGTGAGCCTCATCGATCATGACCGCCGTGTACTGCCCCTTTGGAACGAAGCCGCTAGCCAGCGCACGCTCGACCGTCGCCGCGAGTTCTTCAAAGTAGGCCGTCTTCGGACTGCGGGGCGCCTTCACCTCCAGCTGGTAGGTACGCACCATGTCCTCGCACCAGCTATGGAAAGAACGCACCACCACGCCGTGCCCCTCCTCCGTCACACCCCTGGACGCGAGCAGATAGGAGATCTTCTCCGCCAGCGCTCGGTTGAAGCACAACACGAGCACGGGCCGCCCGACCGCCGCGGCAGCGGGCGCAAGGTATTGGGCGCGGAAGACCAGGATCATGGTTTTTCCCGAACCCGCGACGCCGTGAATGACGCGGTGTCCGTCCCCCATGCGTCGCGCCTCGCGCTCCTGCTGCATGTCCATGACGTTCATCACGTCATGCATTCGCACGGGTGCACCGGCCAAAGCCGCGCTTGGCTCCGTCCCCGATGGATCGGTTTGCGATATCTCCGAGCCAAGGGACGTCTGCTGCGGGGTCACCCGCAGGCTTGGGAAAAGATGCCAACGCACCCGGTCTTGCTGGGGCATGGTCAGGGTGTGCGGGAAACTCACCTGCATCATCGACCACAGCCTCTGGCTGAACGTTTCCGCATCGACGTCGTCTGTCAGGTCATCGCGCAAGAGCGTTCGCTCGGGGGGAAATATCTCGGCGAAACCAGGAGCTTCCGCTTCCTGGCGCTTCAGGTTCACCAATGCACAGCCCCACCCCCAAGGGAAAAGCAGCTTGCCACGGTATCGCCCTTCAGGAGCCACCAGAGCGGCGTCCTGTGCCATGCGGTCCACGAGGGCAAGTACATGCTGGCGCGCCTGCGCGAGGGGGTGCGGGCTGCTGATCACGCCACGCTCGACGTTCAGCGCGACCCGATGCTTGTCGGCGCCCGCCAATGTCCCGCGCTTCCAGTCCTTGACCTCGAGCACCAACAGGCCCTGCCTCGGACTGAGGATCACGAAATCCGGCTGCAGCCCTGCATCGCCAATAGGAAGATCGTGCCAGACGATGTGATCGTCCGGCAGGTGCCGCTTCAACGCTTCGAACAGCTTGCGCTCGCCGGTGTTGCACCGCGCGTGCACCGTCGTCTTGCCTTGTGGAAAAAGTGCCAAGCTACGCCCTCACGTGCTTACATCGTCGTACACCCAGTCAGGTCTTCGCCGTGACTCAAGCTGTACGAGCATCCCATGTGACAGATTGCCAAAAGATGGCGAAGACTGCCGCAGGATGACTTGTGCGGCAAAAAAGTAACGCACCGCAAGCGCGACATCGCGACGCGCCACGGCAAGCTCACGCGCGCGGGCTGCGCGATGCAGTTGTCGAAAGTCTCGATCAGCAAGTACATGACCGGACTCGGGCGCTGGCGCCGCTGCGGGGTTGAAGCAGACAGGCACGCGCCCCTGCTCAAGGGGCGTGCAGCGATACAGCTTTTCGCATGGCCGGTCCAAGCCGATCGCGCAGCAGCACGACCACGTCGGCCAAGGGGCGCGATGGCATGTCGTTCTTCTTGAGGAACGCGTGCCATAGCGCCTGTCGGGATGGATCATTTGCGTACTCGTCGCTCAAGCCCACCGGCAACGAACCCGGCATCGCCATGCCGCGCCGCATGAATGTCGCGGCAATGGCGTTGGCCAGGATGTCGACATCCAGGGCCTCGCGCTCCAGCAAGACCGACAGGTCCAGATAGTCCTTGAGACGACTGTTGGTCATGCCCAGCACGACGATCGCATGAAGCTTCTCGGAAACGACGGTATAGGCCGGGTAAGTGCGCAGGCGTGGCGCCGGCAGATCGGCGATGAGGACGGGATAGATCGCATCGGCGGGCCCTGGCGTGATGGCATCGCCAAAGCCGACGTCGATCTGCGTCTTGCAACGAGCGCGCGCCACGTCGGCATCGATCAAGACCCGCGCCCCGGCATAGCCGGCATCCTTGCGAATCTCCGAGACCCTGATCGAAGCCGGATCGAAGCTGATGCCATCGTCCACCCGCACGCTCGCGATATCACGGAAGGCCTGGGCCATGGACGCCAGATCGCTGGCACCGAAACCGAGAAGGTCGGCATCGCGCGTTGCACGGTGCGGCATGTCGTACCAGAGCGTGAACAGCAGCGCGCCCTTGAGCACGAAGCGATCGGCATGCGCCGATTCGCCAAGGCGGTAGAGCATGCGTTCCAGGGCGAAGCGCACCAGCACCTGGTGGAAGTCGACGCCCTGGGCCTTGGCGATGTTGAGCAGGCGCGCTCGCACGGAGGCCGGCAAGTCCTTGCTCACTCGATGGCCTCCAGGTAGGGACGCATCACATTGGCGACGCGGCAGATCCTCGCGTAGTGCCAAAGCTCGTCCGCCGACGCCTTACGCTGGGCCCGTGCATCTCGAAGGGCTTCGAGCGCTACGTCCAGGCCGATCTTGTTGCGGTGCTTGAAGCAATCGACCACGGTCTTGGCCACGCCATAGACACGCAGTGGCACCTGGTCTCGCTCGACCACCTCGATGCCCGCCGAATAGGCTTCGCCGGACACCTGGACCATCTTGAGCGGCGGGTAGGCGATCCTCGGCACATGGCTGCCGCGCGGCATGGCGATCCAGACCTGACGCGGCAGCTGCGTGGTGAGCTCATGGAACTGCAGGGCGGTGAGCAGGCAGAACACGGCCTGAGGAACCTTGGTGGCGATCGCCACGAGGCTCTCGTGTTCGGAGCCTCCCGGTTCGGGCAGGCGGTAGAGGCCGCGTCCCACCTTCTCCAGCAGGCCGGCATCCGTCATGCGCGTCAGCGCCACCCGGGGCGTATCGGTGGCGTCCAGATCGCTGGCACGAAGCATCCCCTTGCGCCCGAGCAAGTCGAGGATTCGTTGAGCGTGGGTGTCCTGGCGCATGGTGTCCGCAGTATGTTCCGTTTTTTCGTCATTTTCCATCATTTGACGAAATTAAGGAACATTCACAGAGCCTGCCGATCCGGTGCGGATCGATGGGTGTTCGAGGCTTGAACCGCTGCTGCTCAGGGCGCCGCCACACACCTCCACGCACTCAATGCCTGCCCCGTCGGAATCTCCCCCGAAGCATTGCGCGCCAGCGAAGGCGCCCCACCCCGAGCCTGGTCGTCGTGCACCCAGCGGTCGAGATCGGCCAGCGCGTTCCAGTTCAACTGCAGGGGCGTGAGGCCGAGCCGCTTGAGCACCGCATTCGTGTTGTAGAAGCCGTGGCTGTAGTCCTCGACGAAATAGGCGCGCACGGTGTTGCGGATGTCGGCGGCCGCGACCTGGCCGCCTGCGGGCAGGCCGTTCAACTGCCTGACGAATTCGCCGGCCTGCGTGCAGGGCACGAGGAAATCGGAGGTGCCCTGGTAGATCACGATCTTCTTGCCCTTGCCGCCGTCCCGCTTCTGCCGAGCCGACATCCGCAGGAAGGGCACGAGCTCGTCGGGCCGCACGTTCCACACCGGGGCCAGTTGGTCGAGCAGACGGTGGTAGCCGTCGTAGTCGGCGCCCGATTCGATCGCGACGTCCGCCAGGTAGCGCGAGGTCGCGCCCATGCCGTCGCTCAGGGTCTGGGGCGACACGTCCTGGCCGAACAGGCTGGTGAGCATGGCCGAGGCGCTGGCCCAGTTGGTCGTCCAGTCGTTGACCGCGTCGGGCACCTGCAAGGTCTTCAGCAGGTTGGTCTCGTCGACCGGCGGCGCGCCCGCGACGACACCGTCATACGCGTCGGGCCAGTTGGCGATGGCCTTGAGCGCCTGCCGGCCGCCGGTGGAGATGCCGACGAAGTAGGTGTCGGTGGGCGCGGCACCGGTGAGCTTCTTGAGCAGGTACAGGCCGACGTCGAGCGATTTCTTGATCGAGTCCTGCCCGAAGTTCTTCACCATCTCCTGCTTCGCGACATCGGCGAGATTGCGGCCCGGGCGCACGAAGTCGGGATCGAAGGCGCCGTTCGAGCCGTCGGCGCCCGCGTCGCTGAGCACCACGGCGTAGTTGGCCAGTGCCATGCCCTGCAGCGGCAGCGCGAACTGCTGGCTGGTCTGCGTGCCGGCGGCGACCACGTCGGACTTCCAGGCGAAGCCACCGCCGCCGAGCTGCACGAACTTGCCGTTCCACTGCGCCGGGATGTAGATCTGGTAGTTGATGTCGCGCACACGGTGGCTCGGGTCCTTCACGGCCGGGTCGACGCCGCCGGGCGAGGTAGGCTGGATCGTGCCCTTGACCAGGCAGTAGGCCGGCAGCGCGAGCCAGACCTGCTGGACGGACGTGACCTTGAAGCCGCCGGTCTTCGGCGAAGGGAAGCGGCTGCCGCGGAAATCATTGAGCACGGCGTCGCTGTACTGCGAACCATCGAGCTGGTTCGAGCAGGTGCGCACGAGGGTGTTGGCAATGTCGGTGGCCGCCTGGGTCCACGAGGCGAGTGCGCCGCAGGCCAGCGCCACGAGCAGCGCGCGGATCCACCGCGCGAGGTTCTCTGTCTTGGTCAAGATGTGTCTCCAACGTGATCGGTTCGAATTCACAAGACCCCACGCCTGAGCCGGAGCGGGGACCACGCCTTCTTCCAGAGGCCGTGAAATTCTTGATCGCGCTGGAATGGCCCGCACTATCCCTGCGGCGCCAATCGACTGACTTCGGGCGCCCGTGGCCCGCGACGCCTCAACCCTCGCGCCGGATCTGCGGCGCGGGCAGGCCCTCGATCATCACGTTGAGGCAGGCGGGCTTGCCGCTCGCCATGGCGCGCCGTGCCGCGTCGGGCAATGCATCGGCCTCGGTGACGAGTTCGCCGTGCGCGCCGAAGGCCTGCGCCACCGCGTCGTAGCGCGTGGGCTGCAGCTCGCAGCCGATCAGCCGCTCGGGCCCGTAGTCGCGCAGCTGGATCTGGTATTCGGCGTTCCAGCGCGAATCGTTGCCCACCACCGCCACGAAGGGCAGGCGGTGCCGGATGGCGGTGTCGAACTCGGCGATGTGGAAGCCCACGGTGCCGTCGCCCATGACGGCGATCACCGGCGCCTCGGGCTGCGCGCAGCGCGCGCCGAGCGCATAGGCAAGTCCGGCGCCGATCGCGCCCGCCACGCCGTTGTTGACGCGGTGTGGCGCGCTCAGGCAGGCCATGGCCCACTGGCCGATTTCGCCGCCATCGCAGACCAGCACCGACTCGGGATGGCTGTCGAGCAGGGCCTGCAGCGGCCGCAGCATCTGCACCGGGTGCAGGCGCTGCGGCAGCGAGGCGCGTGCGTCGTCCCAGGCCGCGGGGCGGTAGGCCAGCCATGCATGCGCTTCCCGCAGCCACGACGGATCCCTCGCGCCGGCCGCGGCCGCTGTCAGCGTCCGCATCGCCGGCCAGGCATCGGCCTGCGCTTCGGTGCGCAGGCGCTCGCCGAGGGCACGGCGGCTGCGCGCGAGTTCATCCACATCGGCGTCGATCTGGTGGACCTGCGCATCGGCCGCCAACGCGGTGCCGAACTTCAGCGTGAAGTCGAGACGCTTGCCCAGCAGCAGCACGCAGTCCGCGCGCGCCAGCAGCTGCGCGAACGCGCCGAGGCTCGCGTCACCGATGCCACGCGGGCTCTCCATGCCGGCGACCGGCACGCCCGTGGCCTGCTCCAGCGCGGCGATCAGCGCGCGCCCATCGCGCGTGAGGCAGGATGGTCCCGCGAGGATCAGCGGGCGCTCGGCGTCGGCGAGCTGCCGGGCCAGCTCGGTCGCGAGCGCCGGGTCCAGCAACCGCGGCTCGGGCGCGAAGGCTTCAGGGCCGAAAGCGGGCACGGTGGCCGCGCCCTCGAGCACATCGCTCGGCAGGCTCAGGTGCACCGGGCCGGGCCGCCCCGACTTCGCGATACGGATGGCCTTGGCCACATCGCCCGCCACCGCGTCTGCACTGGCGCAGCACCACGAGGCCTTGCAGACCGGCTCGGCCATCTCGGCCTGGCGCATCTCCTGGAACGCGCCCTGGCCCAACTGGTCGTTCGGCGCATGGCCCGACAGCAGCACCACCGGCGCCTCGGCCATCTGCGCGGTATAGAGCGCGGCCACGGCGTTCGCATGGCCGGGACCGCCGGTAACGAGCGCGATGCCAACCTCGCCCGATACGCGCGACCAGGCATCGGCCATGTGCACGGTGCTGGCCTCGTGGCGCACGTGCACGAGTTCGATGCCCGAGCCGAAGGCCGCGTCGAACACCGGCATGACGTGGTTGCCCGAGAGCGTGAAGATGCGCGCGACGCGGGCCGCGCGCAGGCATTCGATCAGCGCATCGGCGCCGCGAAAGGTTCGGGTGGAGGGCATGCGGCGGACAAGGGGGGAGCTATGACTTGCGCGATTTTCCGGGCAACAGCGCCGCGACCACGCCGAGCAGCGGCAGGTAGGCGATCGCCTGGTAGACGAAGGCGATGCTGGTGTGGTCGGCCAGCAGGCCCAGCACCGCGGCGCCCAGGCCGCCCATGCCGAAGGCGAAGCCGAAGAACAGCCCCGAGACCATGCCGACCTTGCCCGGCATCAGCTCCTGCGCGTAGACGAGGATGGCCGAGAAGGCCGAGGACAGCACCAGCCCGATGACGATGGTCAGCGTGGTGGTCCAGAACAGGTCCGCGTGCGGCAGCAGCAGCGCGAACGGCGCCACGCCCAGGATCGACACCCAGATCACCGGCTTGCGGCCGATGCGGTCGCCGACCGGCCCGCCGAGCACCGTACCCACGGCCGAGGCGAACAGGAAGAAGAACAGGTGCAACTGCGCGCTCTGCACCGTGAGGCCGAAGCGGTCCATCAGGTAGAAGGTGTAGAAGCTGCTGATGCCCGCGACGTAGAAGTACTTCGAGAAGATCAGCACCAGCAGCACAGTGACGGCGCCCAGCACCACCCGGCGCGAATAGGGCGACTCGACCGCGCCCTTCTTGCGCACGCCGGCCGTGACGTGATGGAAGGCATACCAGCGGCTCACCTGCAGCAGCAGGCCGATGCCCAGCAGCGCGGCCAGGCCGAACCAGGCCACGCTGTGCTGGCCGAAGGGCACGATGACCGCGGCCGCGAGCAGCGGCCCGATGGCCGTGCCGAGGTTGCCGCCGACCTGGAACACCGACTGCGCGAGCCCGTGCTGGCCGCCCGAGGCGAGCCGCGCGATGCGCGAGGACTCCGGATGGAAGATCGACGAGCCGAGCCCCACGAAGGCCGCGGCCAGCAGCACGATGCCGAAGCTGGGCGCGAAGGCCAGCAGCAGCAGGCCGATGAGCGTGGCCGTCATGCCGATGGGCAGCGAGTAGGGCTGCGGACGCCGGTCGGTGAACAGGCCGATCAACGGCTGCAGCAGCGAGGCCGTCAGCTGGTAGGTCAGCGTGATCAGGCCGATCTGCGCGAAGCTCAGCGAGAACGCGCCCTTGAGGATCGGGTACATCGCGAGGATCAGCGACTGCATCATGTCGTTGACCATGTGCGCGCTGCTGATGGCGCCCAGGATGCCGAAGGCGGGCTTGGCCTTGGCGGGACTGGCGGCGGCAACGCTCGCGGGCGTGGCCTGGGATTCGATGGGGGCGGTCGCGGAAGGCGGCATGGGGGACTTTCACACGGGGGAGACGGGACCGGCCGGCACGAGGGGCGCGAGTTCGGGAGGAACGGGCCGCCGGCGCCTCGGAATTATGGGAGGATGCGCCTCGCCTGTCTTGCGCCAACCGACCAACACCTTTCGCGAAAAGGACATGAACCACCCGCGCCGTCCCAAGTCATTGCCCGAGGTGTTGCGCGAGATCGAGGGCGAGTCCTCGCCGATCGCGGGCCGTGCCACCGACTACCCGGCCGGCTGGCACATCAAGTCGCACCGGCACACCAAGCACCAGCTCATCTATGCCCTGCGCGGCGTGATGGTGGTGCAGGCCGAGACCGGCCGCTGGGTGGTGCCGCCCACGCGTGCCATCTGGATGGCCGCGGGCATGGCGCACGAGATCCGCTGCGTCGGCGAGGTCCACATGCGCAGCCTGCTGGTAAAGCCCGAGGTCGCGCCCCGCACCCTGACGACCACGCAGGCCGTGGGCATTCCGCCGCTGCTGCGCGAGCTGATCCGCGCGGCGATGGAGGTGAAGCAGCCCTATGCGCCCGGCACCCGCGACGGCCGGCTGATGCGCTTCATCCTCGATGAGCTGCGCGGCCTGCCGGTGCTGCCGCTGCACCTGCAGATGCCCGCCGACCCGCGGCTCTTGCGCATCTGCGAGCGGCTGCAGCAGCGCCTGGACGATGCCTCCACGCTGGCCGACTGGGCCGAACGGCTGTCGCTCGACGTGAAGACCATCCAGCGCCTGTTCGCGAAGGAGACCGGCATGACCTTCGGCCAGTGGCGCCAGCAGGCCCGACTGCTGCGCGCGCTGGAACTGCTGGCCGGCGGCGAGAAGATCATCGACATCGCGCTGCGCCTGGGCTACGACAGCCCCGGCGCCTTCGCCACCATGTTCCGCAAGCACTTCGGGCAGACGCCGAGCCAGTTCTTCGCCGAGCCTTGAGCTCGCGCCGCGCGCGGCCTATGCCTCGCTGTTGGCGATGCGACCCAACGCGCCCTTGTCGAGCACCATGACGGCGCTGAACTCGATGCGGATGACGCCCTCGTGCTCCATGGCCTTCAGTTCCATGTTCACCGGCTGCCGCAAGGCGCCGAGCAGTTGCGCCAGTTCCTGCTGCGACAGCTGGAGGCGGATGCTCGTCGCCGGATCGCTGGCGTTCCCGGGCGCGCCGGGACCGCGCATCAGGTACATCAACTGCTTGGCCACCCGCGCCCGCAGCGAGAGCAGGTTGAAGTCCTCGATCAGCCTGAAGAGCATGCGCACGCGACTGGCCTGCAAGCGCATCAAGGCCCCGTGGAGCTCGGGGTGGGCCTCGAGGATGTCGAGGAAGTCCTGCCGGGCCACGTAGAGGACCGCCGTCTTGCCGTGCGCGTGCGCATCGTGGGTGTTCGGCTTGCCGTCGAACACCGAGATGTCGCCGAACCAGATGCCCGGCTCCACATAGGTGAGCGTGATGGCCTTGCCCGAGGCGGTGGTCGAGCCGATCCGCACCGCGCCCTGCAGGCACGCGGCCCACTGCCGCGGCGGATCGCCGCGCAACGAGAGCGGCTCGCCGTGCTTGAAGCGCTTGACGAAGGCGCGCCGAAGGATGTCGTGGCGCAAGGCGGGCGACAGCGAGGAGAACCATCGATTCCTGTCGATCACCTCCCGTTCCTCGGGTTTCAGGCGGTCGTCGTCCATGGCCGGCATCGTCACTGGCGCGGCAGTGCCGTGGACGGAGCCGGCTCGCGAAGCTGCAATGCGGCATCCAACCTCAGTTGCTCGGTCGGCGTGAACAGCTGCGCCCTCAGCCGGTCAAGGGATTGAGCGTCCATTCCGCCTGCCCGCAGCGCGGCCTGCGCGTCCGCGTATTGCGTGAGCCTCCCGCGCCAATCGCGCTCGTCGCGATCGACCTGTCCCAGGCGCTGCGCCGCCTCGACGCCGTAGGTGGCACTGCGCTGCGCGAAGCGCTCCTGATCGCTGGCGCCGCTGGCCTCGAAAGCATCGGTCTGGGCGGCGATCTGCGACGGCACGCTGTTCTCGGCGCGCAGCGCGCGCTCCGGTTCGCCGAGGCTGCGCTCGTTGTCCTCCAGCGCCGCCTTGCGCTGCTCGGGCGTCAGGCCCGCATTGCCCTCGATCTCCATGCGCGCGAGGTTGTAGAGGTCGAGTTCATCGTCCTGGCCGAAGAGCGCCTCGTACTCGTCGGGCATGAAGTGCTGCTGGCGCACCCGCCGACGCGCCTCGAACGCCTGGCGCAGCGCATGCGGGTCGCCCGCCGCGGGCCCTGACACCGCCTGCGCGCTCAACGCCGACTGATAGTCGATGTAGCGGCCCAGCAAGGCGCGGGCGCGCGCGGCTTCCGCGGGCCAAAAGCGCGTTGCCACCACGGCCTCGACCCGGGCTTTCCATGCCTCGGGGCTCAAGCGCTCGCCCCGCGGGTTGGCGGCGAGCAGCAGATCGCCGATGCGGTAGCGCAGATCGGGCGTCAGGAAGCTGTCGGCGATCGGGGCCGGTGTCGCGGCGTCGATCGCGCCATCGGCAGCCGGCACCGTCGATTGCAACGAAGCGACCGATGGCACAGCCGCGTTCGAAGGGCCCGGGTCACCGGCCGGCGCGGGACCGGCCAGCCACCAGGCGCCAGCCGCCGCCGCCAGCACGGCGGCGATCGAGACAGGCCAGCGTGGCGTCACAGGCCGGCTTGCCGCAGCTTGTTGACATGCATGCGGTACAGCGAAGGCACATCGGGCGCGTTCGGGTCCCGCAGGCCCAGATCCACGTTGACCTCCTGCAGGTGATTGAGCGGCTGGTTCCCGAGGCTCTCGCCCAGCTTCGAGGAGCACACGCCTACCAGGCCGTCGTTCTCCGCATTTCCGAACAGGTCGCGCGAGATTCCGCCGACACCGAGAAGGAATTTCAGCAAAGGGTTGCCTTCGGCGGATTCGTTGATGGTCTTGGTACCGCTCCACGAGTAGTAGCGCACGCCGTTGACCAGCGCCGGGCCATCGGCGCAACCGGTGGCCTTGCCCTGCGCATCGAGTGCCATTCCTTGCGGAAACTTCTTCGTGAACTCGGCGGCGCCCGCGGTGCTCAGCGACTTGGCCGCCGCCTGTGCATCCTGCGGCAACCCGAACAGCCCGAACGGGTTGAATGGACGGAGCGGAATATCGCCGGGTGCACCGTCGCTGATCGACTTGCCAAGGAGATTGTTTGCCCCCAACTCCGCTTGTTGCTGCAGCCAATTGGCTGCGTCGAACTCCTTCAGTTTTTCATCGGCCCCCGGCGCGCCCTTGTGCGGCCCCGCGATCGTGATCACCGATGCAACCCAGTCCGGCGCCACCCCCGCGACGTAACGCACCGTCGGCCCGCCGTGCGAGTGGCCGATGAGGTTGACCTTGTCCTTGCCGGTGAGTGCGCGAATGATCTCGACCTGCTTGCGAAGCTGTTCCCCGCGCACCTCCGTGCTGTTGGCGGCAGACACCGTCACCGTGTAGACGGTCGCACCGCCGTCCTTCAGTGCCTGGGGGATCTTGGGCCAGGTATTTGCGGATCCGAAGAGTCCGTGCACGAGCACGATCGGGTACTTTGCCTTCGTGAATTCACTGGCCGACGCTTCTTGCGCGCTGGCCGGAACAGCAGCGCTCGCCAGCGCCAGGGCGCACGACAGGGACAAGGCCCGAAGAATTGACGAGCGACCCCGTTGGCCGCTGAAAGATTGACTCATGGCTTGCACTCCTTGATTGCAGGTTGAAAAAAGAACGCCCGTGCTTTTGCGGGAGCGGATTCTTTCGTGCGGGCCATTGCGATCGCTTAGGTGCAAACCCGATGCAATTGGCAATCAAGGCATTCGTCGTGAACAAGTTCTGCAAATGCTAGCTGCCGAGTCTCTCAATCATAAAAATACAGAATTACCGGCCTGCCGGATTACCGAAAATCATCACCTAGGCGACAATTTTTCATTGCCCGGCCGCGCGATTGAATAAGGTTATATTTCTTAATCACATAGGCCAACCGCTTCTGACGTGGAAGCGAAGACCCAGGATCCCGCGCAACACGCAGATGAAAAGACAAGGGTTTACCAGAGGGAATAATTGTCAGGTTATTGACAGTTTAAAACCCACCTCCACGCCTACAGTCCTCCTCTCCCGTCGTCGACCGGCTCTTCGCCGCTCGCTGCTTCGATTTCGAAAAGGAAGGACGAATGCCACTGGCGCGCAAAGAAGGAAACGCCCTGAGTTATGCCGAGATCAGAGAAAAATACGCTGTCCCTGCACGGCGCGGAGCGCTCGTCATTGCCAATGGAGTACCAGGCACCGTCTCGAGGGCACGCAATTGTTTCGTATGGGTTCGATTCGAGGGCAATGCCATTTCGAAGCCATTTCGACCCGATGAAATCAGATGGATCGGCGAGTCCCTGTTGAATACCGAGAAAGTCTCGGCCTGCAACGCCGACTTCTTCAAGCCGATTCCCTCCAACGCATAGGCCAATCATCCAATCATCCGCATCATGCTGTCACACATGGCGATATCCGGGAGAGACATGGAGGTCGACGAGGTCGCGGCGCGGTAAGCCACCGACGGCGGCGGCCCTGCACCCCTGCCCGCGCTGACGGCGTGCCTACGCGTCCGCGCACTCCAGCGCAAAGGTCGGCACATCCGCCTGGCGGCTCAGCCACACGCCGCCGCCCATCTCCTTGAACCCGCGCGTCAGCCCGCGCCGGTACACCTGCGCGCGGTGGCGGAACAGCCGCGGGTCGCTGAGCTCCTCGTCGACCACGTCCTGCTCGAAGTCCTCCTGCGTCACGGCCTCGAGGTAGAGCGCGCCCGCGCTGAGCGACCCCAGGTTGCGCAGCGCGCTCTTGAGGTCGGAGGGTTCGAGGTAGGCCAGCACGCCCTGGCAGATCACGAGGTCGAAGCGTTCCCTGGCACGGTAGTCGACCACCGAGCCCCGCTCCCAGCCGTAGCGCTCGCACAGGTACTCGCTGAACTCCACGCCGTGGTAGCTGGCCTTCGGAAAATGCAACCCGATGGCGTCGCGCCAGTGGCCGATGCCGCAGCCCATGTCGAGCACGCGCCGCACGGGCACGCGCAGGTACTTGAGGTAGGAACAGACGAAGGCCGCGAGGCGTTCGGCGTGCTGCGGGTCGACCACCTTCGTTTTCTTGTCGAAGTAGTAGCGCCGGTAGTAGGCCTCGTCGAAGGTCGCCGCGTCGGCAGATTGCATGCAGGTTGTCTTTCAGGGAGTGCGGGCAGGGACGCCGGCGCCATTTTCGCCCGGCGAGGCCCGGTTGGCGCCCCCTCGATGTCAGGCAAAATGCCGCATCGGTCCTCCCATCGCCCACGCACCGAGCGTGGCCCTCGTCTCCCTCAACGCGCGCAGCGCCTCCCGCCACTTGGAACGGCCGTCCCACCCCACGCCCACGCAGCCCGTCACCCTGGCCAACTGCGACAGCGAGCCCATCCACATCCCGGGCCTCGTGCAGCACCATGGCGCGCTGTTCGCGTTCGACGCCTCGACCCTCACGCTGACGCGCGTGAGCGCCAATGCCCGCGCGCTGCTGGGCGACACGGCGCCCGCCCTGGGCGAGCGCCTGTCGGCCGGCCACTTCATGGGCGACGCGCTGGTGCACGAGGCGCTGCACGAGGCCAACGGGGTGGCGGTCGATACCGGCGAGGGCTCGCCGATCAACCTCGAGGTGACGCTCGGCGAGCGCCGCTTCGACCTGATCCTGCACCGCATCGGCTACGAGCTGGTGGCCGAGTTCGAGGCCCGCGACGCCTCGGCGGACGCGGTCTCGGACTTCGCGCTCAAGGCGCACCGCGCGATGGACCGGCTCAAGCGCCAGGGTTCGATCGACGGCCTGCTCAACCTCTCGGTGGAAGCCGTGCGGCAGCTCACGGGCTTCGATCGCGTGATGGCCTACCGCTTCCGCCACGACGACAGCGGCGAGGTGGTGGCCGAGCGCCGCCACGAGGCGCTCGAGCCCTTCGTGGGCCGCCGCTACCCGGCCAGCGACATCCCGGCGCAGGCGCGCCGCCTCTACGTGATCAACACCCTGCGCCTGATCGCCGACGTGCAGTCGGCGCCGGTCGGGCTCGACGTGGCCGATCCGCAGCTGCCGCCGCTGGACATGAGCCACTGCACGCTGCGCAGCGTGTCGCCGATCCACATCGAGTACCTGCGCAACATGGGCGTGGGCGCGTCGATGAGCATCTCGATCGTCATCAACGGCCAGCTCTGGGGCATGCTGGCCTGCCACCATCGCAGCGCCCACCAGGTGCCCTACGCGATCCGCATGGCCTGCGACGTGCTCGCGCAGGTGCTGGCCTCGAACGTGCAGAGCCTGCTGTCGCGCGAGCAGGCGGGCCGGGCCTCGAGCGCGGCGCAACTGCGCGGCTCGCTGATCGAGGCCGTGCTGCATGCCGAGGACACCTTCAGCGCATTGATCGGCCTGGCGCGCCCGCTGGCCGATGCCTTCGACGCGCAGGCGGCGGTCATCGCCGAGCAGTCGCGGCTGCACGTGGAGGGCGAGATGCCGCGCGAGGCCGCGGCGGCGCTGATCCAGTGGCTCACCGCGTCGACGAACGGCGACGAGATCGTGGCGCTGCACGAGCGCGAGCGGCTGCCCGAGAACCTGCGTTCGCTGGGCGGCGTGTGGTGCGGCTTTCTCGCGCTGCGCTTCGACGCGATCGACAACGGCTGGCTGGTGCTCGCACGCAAGGAGCAGGTCGAGACCATCAGTTGGGGCGGCAAGCCCGAGAAGCACTACGTGAGCGGCCCGCTCGGGCCCCGGCTCACGCCGCGCGGCTCCTTCGACGTCTGGAAGCAAACGGTGCGCGACACCAGCGTGCCGTGGGGCGTCAACGACCTCGACTTCGCGCGCCAGCTGCGCGACGAGCTGATCCGCGCCAGCGCGGCGCGGCTGGCCGACACCTTCAAGGCCCGCACCGAACTGCTGGCCGTGCTCGGCCACGACCTGCGCGACCCGCTGCAGTCGATCACGATGGCGGCCAAGCTGCTCGAGCGCAGCCTGCCCGACGGCAGCAACGCCGGCGCGCGGCTGGGCCAGCGCATCCAGACCTCGAGCAGCCGCATGGCGCGGCTGATCGGCCAGGTGCTCGATGCCTCGCGCTTGCAAACCGGCATGGGCCTGCAGGTGGTGCCGGCGCAGATCGACCTGGCACGGCTGCTGGAAGATGCGGTCGACGAGTCGCGCACCGCCTACCCCGGCTCGCAGCTCGAGCTGGAGGCACCCAAGACGCTGCCCGTGCTGGCCGACCCCGACCGCATGGCGCAGTTGATCGGCAACCTCGTGAGCAATGCGCGCCACCACGGCCTGCCCGGCGAGGCGGTGCGCGTCCGGCTCGAGCAGGTCGACGCGCACGTGGTGTTCAGCGTGGCCAACCGCGCGCCGCCGATCGACGCCGCGCTGGTGCCCGATTTGTTCAGCGCCTTCAAGCAGCGCAGCGTGCCCAACGAGCGCAACAAGGGCGGACTGGGCCTGGGGCTGCACATCGCGCAGGCCATCGTGCGCTCGCACCGCGGCAGCATCGGCTATGCGCACGACGACGGCTACGTGGTGTTCACCGTGCGGCTGCCACACACGCCCACGCCCTGAGCTTTTCGCGCCGGGCGGCGCAAGACCCGCTCCTATAATCCGCCCCGCCGGCCGATGCAAACGAAAGCATCACCCAAGCCGGCGTGCGCGAAGGTGCGCCGGTCCCGTGACCGGCGTTAAACGGGAAGCAGGTGACGAGCTCCACGGGGCCCCATTCCTGCGCTGCCCCCGCAACGGTCGGCGGATTCGCGGTCCTCACAGTCGATGCCTTCGCGGGCACCGGCGGCCACTGTGCCTCGGCATGGGAAGGCGAGGATCGCGGCAGCGAAGCATCGCTCGATGCCTCGCGGCGCTCCGCAAGCCCGGATACCGGCCTTCGCCTCGTTCGGTCGCTGCGGGAGTGCAGGCAAGCCGGGCCGGTCACGCGTGGGCGCGGACCCGGTCGCTTGCAGCATCCATCGGCGCCCGGTTTGTTCTCATGGCCCGCGGGAGCGCGGGCCCGAAGGAAGCCCACGTGCGCAACATCTCCAGGCGCGGTCGCGTCAGACCCCACCAAGCCCTCATCGGATCCGGCGTCATGCTGCTCGCCTCGGTCGCTTCGGCGCAGGATGCCGAGGGCGCCGGCTCGCTGCCGCCCACCACCGTCAGCGACCGCAAGACCATCTCCACCGCCACGCGCCAGGAGGCCGACACGCTGCGCCTGCCCTTCGCCACCTATTCGGTCGAACGCGCGCAGCTCGACGCGGTGGGCGCCGTCACGCTCGAGGACACGCTGCGCAGCGTGCCGGGCCTGCAGTACGGCACGCAGGGCAACTACTACTCGCGCTTCGAGACCCGCGGGCTGCGCGACACGCAGGACGTGCTGGTGCTGATGGACGGCGTGCCGCTGCGCCTGCTGCAGGGCAATGCCGACATCACGCTGATCGCGCCCGACCTGGTGGACCGGCTCGAGTTCATCAAGGGCCCGGCCTCGGCGCTCTACGGCAAGAACGCGATCGGCGGCGTGGCGCAGTTCTTCATGAAGCCCGAGCGCGCGGGCGGCAGCCTGACGGCCACCATCGGCAGCCACGGCCGCCTCGACGGCAGCCTGCGCTACCGCTGGGACTTCGAGCGCGGCAACCTCTACGTGGGCGTGGCCAACAGCGACTACAACGGCTTCCAGCGCGATGCCGGCCGCGCGCAGTCGGCCCTGCTGGTCGGCGGCGACTTCGCCGTCACGCGCAACTGGACCACCGGCTTCCAGCTCTACGACACGCGCGTGCGCGGCGACCGCGGCTCGATCGTGCCGCTGGTCAACGGCAAGCCGATCTTCGGCATCACCTCGCGCGACAACTACGGCATTCCCGACTCCTACGTCACGGGCGACTACCAGTCCTTCTCGTGGAAGAACCGCTTCGAGCTCGGCGCCGGTTGGTCGATCAACCACCTGAGCAGCTTCGCGCGCTACAACCGCTTCTTCGCGGGCGGCATCACCATCGTTCCGCCGCCCGCGGCCGTGAGCAAGGGCTACTCGGAGAGCTACACCGCCGACCGCGGCGTCTACCACGAGCTCGCCGCCACGCACCTGATGGCGGGCAAGGGCTGGAGCAACGAGTTCCAGGCCGGCTTCAACCTCGAGCGCGGCTGGCAGGGCCTCGACTCGCCGAGCTTCAGCAACGCGCCCACCTACCGCGGGCCGTTCTACGACATCCCCGTGAGCAATGTGCGCAACGATCCGCGCGGCGTGCGCGGCAGCATCACCTCCTCGCGCTTCGACCAGGAGGTGCGCAGCGTCTACCTGCAGGACCGCTTCGAATACGGCCCGGTCGGCTTCACGCTGGGCGTGCGTCACGACCGCTTCGAGCAGACGCTCGGCCGCACAGGCACGCAGGTGATCTCGGCGCAGGAAGGCAGCCACACCAGCCCGCGCGCCGGCGTGGACTGGCTGTTCCTGCAGGGCGATGCCTCCTCGCACGCCGTGTTCGCGAACTGGAGCGAAGGCTTCCGGCCGCAGGCCGTGGCGCTCAACACGCGCGGCGGCGTGGTGGTGCCCGACATCCTACGGCCCGAGATCACGCGCAGCAAGGAAGTGGGCGTGAAGGGCCGCGCGGCGGACGACCGCTGGAGCTATCAGGTCAGCCTGTTCGAGGCCGAGAAGATCGACGGCCAGCGCTCCTACCGCAACGGCCCCGACTCCTTTGTCTTCAGCAACGCGACCTCGCGCACGAAGGGCATCGAAACGCAGTTGCAGTTCCAGCTCTCGCCGCGCTGGAACGGCTACCTGCACTACACCTGGCAGGACGCACGGCTCAAGGACTTCCAGACCTACACCGACAGCGGCGCGCGCAGCACCAACTTCGGCGGCTACCGCGTGCGCATGTCGGCCCACAACATCGCGGGCGCGGGCCTGACCTATGCGCACGGCGCCTGGGCCGTGACCGGCACCGCGAGCTACGTGGGCAGCCGCTACCTCCGCGACAATGCGGTCAATCCGCAGAAGCTGCCCGGCTACCTGCTGCTCAACGTCGCCGTGGCCTACCGCGTCAATCCTTCGCTCACACTGCAGGCCGGGGTGAACAACCTGACGAACAAGTACTACATCGCCGACGACCTGTCGGCGCAGGAAGCCGGCAACGCCGGCGCACCGAGGACGGTGTTCGCCCGCGCGCGCTACACCTTCTGAGCGTGAACCGGCGCGACGCGATCCTCGGCATGGTGTGCATGACGGCCGTTCTGCCCGCGGGTGCCGAGGAGGCGCCGTCGGGCGGCTTCCCGCGCGAACTCGTCGATGCGCTGGGCCGGCGCGTCGTCGTGCCGCGCGCGCCGCAACGCATCGTGGTGGTGTTCCCGAGCAACGTCGAGCTGGCCTGGGCGCTGGGCCTGGCCGACCGCGTGGTGGCCATCGGCGGGCGCGTGCGCTGGCCCGAGGATGCGCGCAGCAAGCCCAGCATCGGCGGCGCGCTCGGCTACTCGGCCGAGGCGGTGGCCGCCTTCCAGCCTGACCTGCTCGTGGTCACGCCCTCGCACCATTCGGCGCTGTCGCTGGTCGATGCCTTCGACCGCGCAAAGTTGCCCTGCGTGGTGCTCGCGCATCCCGACCTGCCCTCGGTGTTCCGCAACATCGACTTGCTCGGCCGCGCGACCGGTGCCGACGAACAGGCGCGCCGGGTGCGCGAGGACATGCAGGCGCGGCTGGCCGCGATCGAGCGCCGGCTCGAGGGTGCGCCGCGCCGCAGCGTCTACTTCGAAACGGCCGCTGCCGCGCGTGGCGCCTTCCAGACCGTGGGCACGGGCCACTATGCCAACGACGCGCTGGGCTGGGCCGGCGGGCGCAACGTGTTCGCCGACCTCCAGGGCGCGGCCCAGGTCAGCGCCGAGGCGATCTTCGCGCGCGACCCCGACGTGATCGTCTCGCTGCAGCAGGTGCCGCGCGATCCGGCGCTGATCGGCCAGCGCCCCGGCTGGCACACGCTGCGCGCCGTGCGCGCGAAGCGCGTGGTCGTGCTCGAGCGCGGCCACAAGCTGATTCCCGGCCCGCGCCAGATCGAGGCCGTCGAGCAGTACGCACGCGCGCTGCATCCGGAGCGCTTCGCATGAGGCACGCCACCGACGGCCGACGTGCATCGGCGACCACGGTCTGGCTCGTGCTGCTCCTGCTGCTGGCCGCGGCCGTGGTGCTCGCGCTGAGCGTGGGCGCCGCCACGGTCTGGCCCACGCAATGGTGGGGCGCCGACACCCTGCAGGCCGAACTGGTGCGCGTGTGGCGCGCGCCGCGCGTGGCCGGGGCCTTCTTCGTCGGCGCCTGCCTGTCGCTGGCGGGCCTGGTGTTCCAGGGCGTGTTCCGCAACCCGCTGGCCGAACCCTATCTGCTCGGCAGCGCCAGCGGCGCGGCCGTGGGCGCCGCGGTCTCGCTGCTGCTGCCGGCGCTGGTGCCCACCGCGCTGAGCCTGCCGGTGCTGGCCTTCGCGGGCGCCTGGGGCGCGAGCTGGCTGGTGCTGCTGGCCGGCAGGCTCGGCGGTGGCTGGCAGAGCAACCGCCTGCTGCTCGCGGGCGTCGGCCTGGCCGCGATCCTGGCCGCCCTGCGCAGCCTCATCGTGATCGTGTTCGGCGACGAGTCGACCAACCTGCGCGCCATCATCTCGTGGCAGCTCGGCGGCGTGCAGACGCCCACGGGCAGCGAGATCGCCGTGCTCGCGCCCGTGCTGCTGGTGCTGGTGCTGCTGGTGCGCGCGCTGGGCCGCGGCCTCGACGCGCTCGGCCTGGGCGAGGACACGGCCCATGCGATGGGCGTGCGCGCCGCCTCGTTCTCGGCGCGTGCCGTGCTCGTGGCCTCGCTCGCGACCGCGCTGGCCGTGAGCTGGGGCGGCCTGATCGGCTTCGTGGGCCTGATCGTGCCGCACGTGATGCGCTGGTGGATCGGCCCGCTGCATGCGCGTCTCACCGTGCCCTGCGCCATCGCGGGCGGCGCCCTCATGGTGCTGGTGGATGCGCTGGCGCGCTCGGCCATGGCCCCGAGCGAGATCCCCGCGGGCCTGCTGACGGCGCTGATCGGCGGCCCCTTCTTCCTCGCGCTGCTGCTGTGGAGGCGCGGATGACGGCCGACGCCCTGCGCCTCGATGGCCTGCGGGTGCAGGCCTCGGGCCGTACCCTGCTCGACGGCATCGACCTCGCGATCCCCGAGCGCGGCCTGTTCGGCATCGTCGGCCCCAACGGCTCGGGCAAAACCACGCTGCTGCGCGCCGCGCTCGGGCGGGTGCGCCCGCGCGAGGGCCGCATCGCGCTGCTCGGGCGCGCGCTCGACCAATGGAAACCGGCCGAGCTCGCGCAGAACATCGGCTATGTCGCGCAGCACGGCGAGAGCCATTGGGACCTGACGGTGCGCGAGATGCTGCAGCTGCAGCGCCCGGGCCGCGCGCCCGATCCCGCGCTGGTCGCGCGCTTCGAGCTCGACGCGCTGATCGACCGCCGCCATGCCTCGCTGTCGGGCGGCGAGCGCGCCCGCGTCGGCGTGGCGCGCGCGCTCGCGCACGACCCGCGCCTGCTGATGGCCGACGAACCCGCGGCCCATCTCGACATTCCGCACCACCACCGCCTGATGGCCCTGCTGCGCGACAGCGCGCGCACGCGCGCCGTGCTCGTGGTGCTGCACGACCTGCATGTCGCCAGCACCTGGTGCGACCGGCTCGCGCTGCTCGGCCAGGGCCGGCTGGTGGCGACCGGAACGCCGGCCGAAGTGCTCAGCGACGAACGCCTGGCGCAGGCCTATGGCCCGGGCATCGCCGCCTTCTCGAGCGGCGGCCTGCGCTTCTTCACGGCCGCCCCCGTGCCATGACCGCATCTGCATTGCGCATCGACCTGGCCGGCTGGTCGCGCGAGGCCACGCTCGGCCCGTCGCGCGAGTTCTTCGCGTTCTTCGAGGAGGCCGAGCGGCTGGGCTTCGACGGCGCGTGGTTCCATGAATTCCGCCTGCTGGCCGAAGGCGGCCCCTATCCCTCGCCGCTGCTGCTCGCGGCCGCGCTGCTTGCGCGCACCGAGCGGCTGCGCGTCGGCATCTCGGCGCTGGTCGTACCGCTGCACCATCCGCTGCTGCTGGCCGAGGAGATCGCGCAGTTGGCGCTGCAGAGCGATGGCCGCTTCGACGCGGGCCTGGGGCGCGGCACCGACGCATCGACCCTGCGCGCGCTCGAGATCGATCCGCAGCAGACGCGCGAGCGCTTCGCGCACGGCTGCCGCCTGGCGATCGCGGCCTTGCGCGGCGAGCGCGTGTCGTCGAGCGAAGGCCCCTGGCGCTTCGAGGCGCAGCAGATCCGCCACCTCACGACTTCGGCACCGCCGCTGTACATCGCGGGCTCGACCGAGGAGACGATGCGCTTCGCCGTCGCCGAGGACCTGCCGCTGCTGTTGAGCCTCGAGCCGCCCGAGCCGGCGCAGCTCGCGCATGTGGAGGCGGCCTTCGCTGCGCTCGACGATGAAGCGGTGGCGCCGCGACGTACCTCGTTCCTCGCGCGCTCCTCGCTCTCGCGCTATGTCTGTATCGGCGCGACCTCGGCCGAGGCAAGGCTGCAATTCGACGAGTTGCTGCCCCTGCTCCATCGGCGGCGCGAGCATTTCGCGATCCTGCGCGGGCAGGCGCCGGGCACCTTGCCGATGCGCGATCCTGCCGAGGTGCTGCGCACGCAGGCGATCGTCGGCGACCCGGCCTCGTGCCTGGAACAGATACGGGCCCTTACCGCGCGCACCGGCATTGGGCAACTGCGCTGCGTCTTCAATGGCAACGGGGTGCTCGACCGCGCGGTGGCAATGCGCGGGATGCGGCTGTTCGCGCAAGAGGTGTTGCCGGTGCTCAAGCGGGGCTGAAAGAACCCCCTTATGCTCCCGCGAGCCCACTTTCCTCGGTACCTCGCATGCCCGCCTCGCCTTTCACCCCCGACGACCTCGCGTTCCTCGGATCGCTGCTCGCCAACGCCGCGCGCGAGGAGATCATGCCGCGCTTCCAGAAGGTCCACGCCGTCGACCGCCGGCGCAAGACCTCGTCCTTCGACATCGTGACCGACGCCGACGAGGCCTGCGAGGCCGCGGTGCTCGCCGCCTTGCGCGCGCGCCACCCCGAAGCGGTGCTGATCGGCGAGGAGGCCTGCGCGCGCGACCCGGCACTGCTCGAGGCCATCGACGACGCCGAGCTCGCATTCATCGTCGATCCGCTCGACGGCACCAAGAACTTCGCGAGCGGCCTGCCTTTGTTCGGAACGATGGCGTCCGTGACCGCGCGCGGCGAGGTGATCGCGGCGGCGATCCACGACCCGGTGCGCGCCGACACCGCCTTCGCGATCCGCGGCGGCGGCGCGTGGATCGAATCGGCCTCGGGCGCAAGGCATCCATTGCAGGTCGCGCCCGCGGTGCCCGTCGAGAAGATGGAAGCCATCGTCGGCACGAACTTCCTGCCCGAGCCGCTGCGCAGCGAAGTCAACGCGCGGCTGTCGCGCCTGGGCATGACCAACTGGTTCCGCTGCGCCGCGCACGAATACCGGCTCGCGGCCGCGGGCGACATCGACGCCCTGTTCTACAACAAGCTCATGCCCTGGGACCATGCGGCGGGCTGGCTGCTGCATCGCGAGGCAGGCGGCTACGCGGCGCATCACGACGGCTCGGCCTACCGGCCCGCGCACCGGACCGGCGGGCTGATCTGCACCGCCGATCGCGCGAGCTTCGACGCGGTGCGCGCGGCCTTGCTGGGCTGACTCGTGTCCGACGCTCAGTAGCCGACGGCCAGGCCGTCGCGCCGCCCATCGGAAGCGGCGATGTAGAAATCCTCGCCGCCGCGCTGCACCAGTTGCGCGGCACCGAAATCCAGATGGCCGGTCGGCAGGATCTGGACGGCATGCCCCCTGGCCCGCAGCCCCTCGGCCACGTCCGCGGGCATGTGCGCTTCGAGCTTCACGCTGCCGTCGAGCGGCGAGACCATGAACCGCGGCGCGTCGTTCATGGCCTGCGGGTTCTGGGAGAAGTCCGCGAGCCCGCACATCATCTGGACATGGCCTTGCGCCCGCATGAACCCGCCCATGACGCCGAAGGCCATCACCGGCTTTCGATCGGGGACCGTCACGAAGCCGGGAATGATCGTGTGCAGGGGCTTCTTGCCGGGCCCCACTTCATTGGGATGTCCCGGCACGACATCGACACATTGGAATCGAGCGAAAGCACGATTCCATCATTGCACGGTCAATTAATTATCAACCGAGTCGATTCCGACAATTTAAGTTCCAACAACTCAAAATAGCATCGAGCCGATTACGATCATCTCGATGCGCAGAAGTTATCGGCTGCTACAAAAGACAACCAATCTCATATACATCTCCAAAATTATCGTGCAATATTTCTTCTGTCATCAGGGGAAATAAATGAGAGATCTTTCACGGACCCGGACCGCACGCCAGACGGCGGTATCGATGCGGCAATCAGACAACCCCTCGCAACAGAAGCAGAGTCGGCAACCGACTTGCTGGCCAGTCGAGCTGAACTGAGCAGGAGTCCGCGCGCGGCCCCGAAATCCGGTCATCGCAGCGCTCGGCCCTCGGTTTCTCTTTCTTGCAGGGAGTATTTCAATGAGAAAAAAGAACGGCGCACCTCGCCGGCCGGATTCCAACGTATCGAAGACGAAGCCGCGGTGGATTCTCGCGGCATGCATTGCCATCACCGCCGCGGCGCTTCTGATGGCGCTCGTCTGGACGAATTTCATGCGCGCACCATCGAACCGGATCGTGGGACTGATCCTCAAGACGGAGCAGAATCCTTTCTTCGTCACGATGAAGAGCGCGGCCATCGACGCGGCGCGCACCCGCAACATCCAACTGCTCACGGCCGCGGGCCGCTACGACGGCGATACGCAGGCGCAGATCGATGCCATCGAGTCGATGGTCAAGGCCGGCGCGAAGACCCTGCTCATCACGCCGAACGGTTCCGCCATCAACGATGCGATCCGCAAGGCGCGCGGCGAAGGCGTGATGGTGCTCGCACTCGATGGCGCGACGAACCCGCCCGATGTGGTCGATGGCCTGCTGGCCACCAACAACTACGAAGCCGGCTTCATGATCGGCCAGTACGCGAAGGCGCGTTTCTCGAACAAGCGGCCACAGATCGCCATGATCGGCACGGACGCGCACGCGGTCGGCGTGGCGCGGCACAACGGATTCCTGGCGGGCCTCGGGCTGCCGGGAGCGAGCCCCGCGCTCGCGTCCCTTGCAACCCCTCCAGAGGTCGTTTGTGTCGGAAACTCCCTCGGCGATCGCGCGCGCGGACAGGCGGCGATGGCCCAGTGCCTGCGTTCGGCGCCGGACATCAACCTGGTCTACACCATCAACGAGCCCACGGCCGCTGGCGTGCACGAAGCACTCGAGTCGGCGGGCAATGCGAACGACGCGATGATCGTGTCGATCGACGGCGGCTGCCCGGGCGTGCGCGACGTGGGCGCCGGCATCATTGCCGCCACCGCGCAGCAGTATCCCGCGATGATGGCCGTGTACGGACTCGACGCGGCCGACACCTATGCGCGCACCGGACGCAAGGTCACGGGCAACACCGATACCGGTGTCAACCTGATCACCGAGAAGAGGGAGCCCGGCGACAAGTCGATGACGGTTGCCTGGGGTCTCGCGAACTGCTGGGGCGGGTGAGCGCCATCCGCCCTCCGGTGGATGCCGGGCCCGCCTCGGCAACCAGTGGCTAGACACCGTCGACGAGACGCAGCTTGTCCAGCGATTCGATGGCGATATGGCCGTAGGACAGCGAGATGGCCCCCGTCGATGCGATCGCGCGCAGCTCCATGGACAAGGTCTGCCTCGTGAGGCCGAGCATCATCGCCAAGGTGTCTTGAGTCACTGAAACGACGCGACGCGGCGAGTCGCTCAGCACGCCGTCACCCCGCGCGAGGTACTCGATTCGGCGGGCGATTCGCGCACGGGTGCTGCGCAGGTGAGCGTCTTCCATCAACTCGAAGATTCCGCGCGTGTGCGCGCACTGCAAGGCAGCCAGGGAACGCGCGAAGCCAGGCCGCAGCAACAACCGCTCGATCGTCTCCTCCCTCGCATGGAGCATTCGCGTGGGCGTCAGAACACAGACATCATGAGAACGCGGAAGCCTGTCGATGCTGGACACTTCTCCGAACCAGGAACCCCGGCCGACCAGCGACAGGATGGCCTCGCTGCCATTTGCTCCCAGCCTGGACGCCTTGAGTGTTCCACTGGCGACACCGAAGATTCCGTCCGCGGGATCCCCGCGATGGAACACATACTCGCCGGCCCGGAATTCCCGAAGCTCTCCTTCCTCCAGGAGTGCGCGGCGGTCGGATGCGTCGAGCGTCGCGAACCAGGCATTTCGATGGATGCCGGCCAGTTCATCCGATGTGAGTTCTGAACTCATGGCGGCGAACCGTGCCGCGAAAACGCCCGACGCGCCATGTTCCGCGTGGAAGCCGAGGACCTCGATTGCACGCCGGGCTTGCTGCTCGTGCGCCAACATCTCTCACCCATCTCTCTCCTTTCCTCATTGCCTTCGAATGCCAGGCCCCGCGCGACGAGCGGTCTCGGCGCGCCGACCTTTGCCGGTCGCGAGGAAGCCGCAGTGCTGGCCTGGCGATGTGTGACGAGCTGATAAGACCATGAGCGGCGGATTCATGTCGAGAAAAATTGTTTCGAACGCCAATAACAAAATCTTCGCCATGCGTCCCGGTGTCGCGCCCGAGTCGCATCGCGAATTGATGATTTCTTGACCACCTCCCGATAGCGAATTGCGGGAAGCGTGCGGGGCGGGAGCGGATCTGCTCGACCTCCCGCGCTTCTTCCTGGGGCTAACCCGCAATTTGCAAGATTTCTTGCGGTCTTGCGCGAGTCGCTTCACTAGCCTCGGGGGCGATCGCTGTCAGCGAATCGATCACCAGTTTTTCCAAAGGGGAGTCCTATGAAGAAGTCCGATCTTTCGATCACCGTCCTGTCGGCCATGCTGATGGTGTTGCCCATCGCATCGCAGGCGCAGACGGCAGGCGCCACGGTCTTCGGCGTCAGCGAGAGCGTGCTGGCCGACGTGGCAAAAGGCTGGAGCGTCAAGAAGACGATCCTCCATGCCGAAGTCCGCAACGATGCGGCCAAGCCCGAGAGCCTCGGCAAGGTCGAGGATCTGATCGTGGCGCCGGATGGCACGGTCTCCTACCTGATCGTCAACGCCAGCAAGTTCCTGGGCATCGCCGACCATCGCATCTCGATTCCCGTTTCGCAATTCAGGCACGTGGGCAACATCCTCGTGCTTCCGGGCGCGACCAAGGAGGAGCTGCGCAAAGTGCCGGTGTTCATCTATGCCAAGAACTGAGGGAACGGACATGACGACCAACATCATCCTGATCACCTGGCCCGATTCGAGCCAGGCCTACAAGGCCTTCTCGGCCGTCAAGAGCTCGAGCCATGTCGATGCCTCGCAGGCGGCGGTCCTCGAGCGTTCGCCGGACGGACGATTCAGCGTCAAGGACGGCAACAGCAACACCGTGGGCCTGGGCACCTTCGGCGGCGGGCTGATCGGGGGCCTGGTGGGCATTCTCGGCGGGCCGCTCGGCATGCTGCTGGGGTTCTCGAGCGGATCGCTGTTCGGTTCGGTGGTCGATCTCGGCCAGTTGGAGCGCACCGAATCGGTCATTGCAGCCATGAGCCAATTGATTCGGCCCGGTACCGCCGCGTTGCTGTTGCAGGTAGACGAAGATTCGCCGGCCATGATCGATACGACGGCACAGGAGCTCGGCGGCCAGGTGCTGCGCCTCCCTCTAGAGCAGGTCGAAGCTGAAGTGCTTGCCGCCGAAGCCGCGGCCGTTGCCGCCGCGCGCGAAGCAAGCCGGGTTCTGCGCGAGGAAAGCAAGGCCGAGCGCAAGGCGGAGCGCTCCGCGGATTGGGAAAACATCAAGCAGAAGTTCAAATCGGTCTTCTCCTGATGGGTTGAATCGAGTGCGTGGAAATCCAGTTGCACTGGTACCACCCAAGTCCCTCAATTCCGATATCCATCGAACTTCAACTTGTCCTCCGGCCCGCCTCGCGCGGGCCTTCTTTCGTGTCGCCGCCGGGCAGCGAAGACGCTCTCTCCAACTTGTTGAACATCATCGGGCGGC
>NZ_JAHUTH010000036.1:0-96846 GCF_025376855.1 Variovorax endophyticus | reverse complement strand
GAGACAAGAGAAAGTGACTCGCCCGCCGGGGCGAGACCCGGCCAACGGCCTCAGCAGGACCAACAAAAAAATCAAGCAGACAGCGCTGGAAGGATTCAACGAGGCAGCGCCAAAGCAAACGGCAAACTAACCACCCCCAACACCGTAGACATAGTCACCAACCCCGCCACAAACGCCCCGTTGTACCCCATCCTCTGCGCCAGCACATACGCACTCGAAGCCGTAGGAACCGCAGAAAAAGCCATCAACACCGAAGCCTGCGCCGCATCCAGCCGCAACCACCGAGCCAGCCCCCAGGCCACCAGCGGCAAGATGAAGTGCCGAATGGAAAGCACCGAGACAGCCAGCACCTTCCCCCGCCCCAACGTAGCGAACTGCATCCCCGCCCCCGCAGCCAGCAGCCCGAGCGCCAACGAAGCCGCCCCGATGCGAGACAAGGTCGGCGTGAGCCAGCCAGGCACCGTGAACCCCAGCACGTTCGCCAGCAACCCCGCCACCGTCGCCACGATCAGCGGATTGCGCACCAGCTGCCGCGCGAACCCGGTCTGCGCATGCCGCGTCATCGGCCACACCGCCGCGATGTTCATCATCGGCACGCACACCCCGATCAGCACCGCGATCAGCAGCAGGCCTTCGGGCCCCGCGAGCCGCTCGGCCATCGCGAGGCAGATGAAGGAGTTGAAGCGGAACGCGACCTGCACGCTCGCCGCGTGATCGCGCCGGTCGAGGTGCGAGCCGAGGCCCGGCACCCAGGGCAGGGCATAGGCCAGCGCCACGCCGCACAGGCTCACGCCCACGCCCGCCATCAGCAGGCTCGAGGTCGCACCAAAATCGAGCGGGCTGCGCACGATCGAATGGAACAGCAGCGTGGGAAAAAGAAAGTAGTAGACGAGGCTCTCGACCTGGTCCCAGACCTTGCGGTCCAGCGCGGTGTAGCGGCACAGGAGCCAGCCGATGGCGATCAGGGAGAAGTCGGGGAAAAGCAGCTGCGCGTAGTTCACCGCGCCGAGCATAAACCGCCCAAACCATGGGTATTCCAGGGCTCGGGCCGAGGCGGCGAGCCGCTAGCATCGCTGCTTTCGCAATTTCGTCCCCATCGTTCAAGGAGTAATCGATGCAACGTCGCCAATGGAGTGCCTTCGTCGGTGCCGCCGCGCTGGTCGCGGTCGCGGGCCCGGCCTTCGCCCAGGGCTATCCCAACAAGCCGGTCGAACTGAGCGTTCCCTTCGCCCCGGGCGGCACGACGGACATCGTGGCGCGCGTGGTGGCCGATCCGCTGGGCAAGGTGCTGGGCCAGCCGGTGGTGGTGATCAACCGCGCCGGCGGCGGCGGCATCGTGGGCGCGGCCGAGACGGCGCGCTCGGCGCCCGACGGCTACAAGCTCGGCGTGGCCACGGTGTCGAGCACGGCGGCCAACCCGGCCATCAACCCGAAGACGCCGTACGACCCGATCAACGACTTCACGCCGATCATCAACATCGCGGCCACGCCGAACATCATCGCGGTCAACCCGAGCTTCCCGGCGAAGAACTACGCCGAGTTCGTGGCCGAGCTCAAGAAGAACCCCGGCAAGTACTCGTACGCCTCGTCGGGCACGGGCGGCATCGGCCACCTGCTGATGGAGCTCTACAAGAGCCTCACCAACACCTTCGTCACGCACATCCCGTACCGCGGCGCGGGCCCGGCGCTCAACGACGTGGTGGCCGGTCAGGTGCCGATCATGTTCGACAACATCCCCTCGGCCATGCCCTTCATCCAGAGCGGCCGCCTGGTCCCGATCGTGGTGTCGGCGCCGCAGCGTCTGGCCGCGCTGCCGAACGTGCCGACCTTCAAGGAAGTCGGCCTCGAGCCGGTGAACCGCATGGCCTACTACGGCATCCTCGGCCCGAAGGGCCTGCCGAAGGAAGTGGTCGACAAGATCAGCGCCGGCGTGAAGAAGGCGGTGGAAGACCCGGCCGTGAAGAAGCGCATCGAGGACACCGGCTCGCTGATCGTGGCCAACACGCCCGAGCAGTTCTCGGCCCAGATCAAGGCCGAGTACGAGGTCTACAAGGACGTGGTGGCCAAGCAGAAGCTCAAGCTCGACTGATTTCGCGCCAGCCGGAAGAAGGGCCGTCCCCCGTCGCGGGGAGCGGCCCTTTTTTTTGCTATCTTGCCCACCCATGACCGAGGCCGCCGCCGCACCCACCCCCGACATCGACGAGTTCATCGACGCCCTCTGGCTCGAGGACGGCCTGTCGAAGAACACGCTCGCCGCCTACCGGCGCGACCTCGCGCTGTTCGCGCACTGGCTCGACCAGCAGCGCGGCGGCATGAAGCTCGGCGCCGCGCAGGAGGCCGACCTGCAGGCCTACATGGGCGTGCGGCTGTCGGCCAAGGGCAAGGCCACCTCGGCCAACCGGCGGCTCACGGTGTTCAAGCGCTACTACCGCTGGGCGCTGCGCGAGCGCCGCATCGTGGCCGACCCGAGCCTGCGGCTGATGCCCGCGCGCCAGATGCCGCGCGCGATCAAGCTGCTGTCGGAGAAGCAGGTCGACGACCTGCTCGGCGCGCCCGACGTCGACACACCGCTGGGCCTGCGCGACCGCGCGATGCTCGAGCTGATGTATGCGAGCGGGCTGCGCGTGAGCGAGCTGGTCTCGCTCAAGGTGATCGACATCAGCCTCAACGACGGCGTGCTGCGCGTGCTCGGCAAGGGCAGCAAGGAGCGCCTGGTGCCCTTCGGCGGCGAGGCGCGGCGCTGGATCGAGCGCTACATCGAGGAGTCGCGCCCCGTGATCCTCGACGGCCAGCAGACGCCCGACCTGTTCGTGACCGCGCGCGGCGCGGGCATGACGCGCGTGATGTTCTGGGTCATCGTGAAGAAGCAGGCGGCCGCGGCCGGCATCCACGTGCCGCTGTCGCCGCACACGCTGCGCCATGCCTTCGCGACCCACCTGCTGAACCACGGCGCCGACCTGCGCGCGGTGCAGATGCTGCTGGGCCACGCCGACATCTCGACCACCACCATCTACACGCACGTGGCGCGCGAGCGGCTCAAGCAGCTGCACGCGCAGCACCATCCGCGCGGCTGAGGCCCGCGCTCAGTGGCTCCTGCGCCGCCGGCCCTCGGGCGCGGCCGAGAGCGCGGGGGAGAGGGTGTCGAAGAAGGCGCTGACCATGCGCATGTCGCGCCGCTCGGCCAGGCACAGCGCATGGGCCGAGGTGAAGATCTCGGTGTCGCTGATCGCCACGCGATGCAGGTCGGGCGCGGGCACGTACTCGACCTCCGACACCGCGGCGATGCCCAGGCCCTGCAGCACGGCTTCGCGGATTACCTCGCGGCTGCCGATCTCCATCACCACGTCGGCGCGGATGCGTGCCTTGTCGAGCGCGAGCTCGAGCGCCTTGCGCGTGGTCGAGCCCTGCTCGCGCATGATCAGCCGCTCGCCCTCGAGCTCGGCCAGCCGGATCGCGCGGCGGCGCGCGAAGCGGTGCGAGGAGGGCACGAAGATCACCACCGGCTGCTTCATGAAGGGCACCGCGAGGAAGCGCTCGTCGCGCACCATCTGCGCGAGCACGCCCACGTCGGCGCTGTAGTCGAGCAGCTGGTTCAGCACGTCCTGCGAGTTGCCGGTGCTCACCGTCACCTTGATGCCGGGATAGCGCTGGTTGAAGTCGACCAGCATCTTCGTCACGTGATAGGGCCCCACGGCCGCCACGCGCAGGTGGCCGGTGCGCAGCTCGCCCGCGTCGCCCAGCAGGTTCACCGCATCGGCCTCGAGGCTGAAGATCTGCTGCGCGAGCTGCATCAGCTGCTCGCCCATCACCGTGAGCTGCACGCGCCGGCCGCGGCGGTGGAACAGCTCGACCTTGTAGGCCTCCTCGAGAAAGCGCACCTGCGTCGTGATGGTGGGCTGGCTCACGTGCAGGCTCTCGGCGGCGCGCGTGAAACTGCCTTCGCGGGCCACCGCGAAGAAGGAACGAAGCTGGGTCAGGCGCATGCGGCGGCTCCGGAAAAAGCGGAAATTCTCGATGAACCCGACTATAGGTTCATTGAATACATCGACGAAAAAATTTGAATTGGATCGATGAATGGGCCGGTGATGTACTCGCCGCCAGGTGCTCCAGGTCGGCACGAAAAAAGACGACCGGAACGCCACGAATCCTCGGGCCGCCACGACGGCGGCGCGAGGGACCGGAACCGCAGAAGACTGGAGACACAGATGATGAAACGCAGAAGCTTGCTGTTCGGCACGGCCGCCGCCGTGGGCGCGGCCTTCCTTCCACCGGCGAGGGCGCAGCAGGCGCTCACGGTCGGGCTGATTCCTTCCGAGGATTCGCGCGCGATGATCGCCAACAGCCAGCGCATGATGGACATGCTGGCCCAGGGCCTCGGCATGCCGGTCAAGCCCTTCGTGGCGGCCGACTACAACGGCGTGATCGAGGCGCTGCGCTCGAAGCGGCTCGACGTGGCCTACCTCGGCCCGTTCTCGTACGTGCTGGGCACTACGGTGGCCGACATCGAGGCCTTCGCGGTCGCCGAGACCAAGAAGGCCGGCCGCACCTTCTATTACAGCCAGGTGGTGGCCCACAAGGACAGCGGCATCAAGAGCGTGAAGGACCTCAAGGGCCGCACCTTCGCCTTCGTCGATCCCAGTTCCACCTCGGGCCACCTGTTCCCCAAGGCGGGGCTGATGAAGGCCGGCTTCGATCCCGACAAGGACTTCGGCCGCGTGATCTTCTCGGGCTCGCACGACTCGAGCGCGATCGCGGTGCAGAACCGCAAGGTCGACGCGGCCGCCATCGCCGACCGCATCCTCGATGCCGCGGTGGCGAAGGGGCTGGTCAAGCGCGAGGATCTGGTCGAGGTCTGGCGCTCCGAGCCGATCCCCGAATCGCCCACGGTCTGGCGCAAGGACCTCGGCGCCGATCTCAAGCAGCGCGTGCAGGCGGCCTTCCTGCAGGTGAAGGACATCCCCTGGTCCGACCAGGGCCTGCTCAACGGCTTCCATCCGACCAACGACGCGGCCTACAACGTGATCCGCGACACGGCCAGGATCCTGAAGCTCGACCTGGGGAAGATGAAATGATCGAGATCCGCGGCCTTTGCAAGCGCTACGGCGACTTCACCGCGCTCCACCAGGTCGACCTCGCGGTCGGCAAGGGCGAGTTCGTCGTCATCCTCGGTGCCTCGGGCGCCGGCAAGTCGACGCTGCTTCGCTGCATCAACCAGCTCGCCGAGCCCACGCAGGGCGAGGTGCGGGTGGACGGCGAGCCGGTGCGGCGCGATCGCGCGGGGCTGCGCCGCGTGCGCCGCGACGTGGCGATGATCTTCCAGCACTACAACGTGGTGCCGCGCCTGTCGGTGCTGAAGAACGTGCTGACCGGGCGCCTGGGCTCGATGCCGGCGCTGGCCTCGTGGTTCCAGGTCTTTCCGGCGCGCGACATCGCGATCGCGCGCGAGTGCCTGCGCCGCGTCGAGCTCGACCACAAGGCCGAGCTGCGCACCGACACGCTCTCGGGCGGCCAGAAGCAGCGCGTGGGCATCGCGCGGGCGCTGGCGCAGCGGCCCAAGGTGATCCTGGCCGACGAGCCGGTGGCCAGCCTCGATCCGAAGACTTCGCGCAAGGTGCTGAACTATTTGCGGCAGGCCAGCCGCGAGGACGGCATCACCGTGATCTGCAACCTGCACCAGGTCGATTACGCGCGCGAGTTCGCGCAGCGCGTGATCGGCGTGGCGGGCGGACGCGTGGTGTTCGAGGGCCGGCCCGACGCGCTGACCGACGAGGTGCTGCAGCGCATCTATCCGGGCGGCCTCGAGCCCGACCCGGGGGAACCGAAGGAGGACGCGGCCCTGGCCGCGGCGCACGCGCCGGCGCTGCCGCCGGTCCAGCAACTCGCCCTGGAGCAGCCATGATCGCGATCGGACGCTACAACCTGCTGATCGCCCGCAGCGACGGCAACCCCGGCTGGTGGAAGTACCTGGTCGCCGCGGCGGCCGGGCTCGGCGTGCTCTGGTGGGCCGCGATCGGCGCGCAGGTGAGCTTCGGCGAGCTCGCCAAGGGCATGCCGTGGATCGCCGACTTCCTCGGCCGCATGCTGCCGCCCAACTGGGAGTTCATGGGCAAGCTGGTGAAGCCCGCCATCGAGACGGTGCAGATCGCGCTCTGGGGCACGCTGCTGGCGGTGGTGCTCGCGGTGCCGTTGTGCTTCTTCGCGGCGCGCAACATCTCGCCGAACCCGGCGGTGTTCCATGCGATGCGGCAGGTGCTCAACATCACGCGCGGCATCAACGAGATCATCCTCGCGCTGATCTTCGTGGCGGCGGTCGGCCTCGGGCCCTTTCCGGGCGTGCTGGCACTGGCGCTGCATGGCGCGGGCATGCTCGGCAAGTTCTTCGCCGAGTCGATCGAGGAGATCGACCACGGGCCGATCGAGGCGCTGCGCTCCACGGGCGCGGGCCCGATCCAGACCATCGTCTTCGGCGTGATCCCGCAGGTCGTGACGGCATGGATCGGCGTCATCGTCTACCGCTTCGAGACCAACCTGCGCCAGGCCACGGTGCTGGGCATGGTGGGCGCGGGCGGCATCGGCTTCGAACTGGTGGGCAGCATGAAGCTGTTCCAGTACCAGGACACGGCGACCTGCATCCTGGTCATCGTCGTCATGGTGATGACCGCCGACTACCTCTCGACCCGGCTGCGCGCCTGGATCCAGCAGGGCAGCCGTTCCTGAGGCCGCGGCCGGCCGCGCGCCCTGTCTCTCGTGCTTCGAGGCCGTGCCGCGGCTTGCCGCAGAATCGGCGGCTTTCGAACACGAGAGACATCGACATGAGGATCCACCGCGTCTTCCTGGCCGGCCTCGCGCTGGCCGCGACCGCCGCCACCATCGGCCCCGCCCTGGCCCAGGGCTACCCCTCCGCCAAGCCCATCCGCCTGATCGTCGGCTATCCGCCCGGCGGCGGCATCGACTTCGCGGCGCGCACGGTGCAGGTGCCGCTGCAGGAGGCGCTCAAGCAGCAGCTGGTGGTCGACTACAAGCCCGGCGCGAGCGGCATGATCGCGGCCACCGAACTCACGCGCCAGCCGGCCGACGGCTACACGCTGCTGCTGGCCAACACCGGGCCGTTCGCGATCGCGCCGTACCTGCAGAGCAAGCCGCCGTACGACCCCATCAAGCAGTTCACCTACATCGGCCAGATCAGCCAGGGCAGCTACATCGCGGTGACGCGGCCCGATCATCCGGCCAGGGACCTGAAGGAATTCGTGGCCTGGGCCAAGGGCCAGCCCGGCAAGGTCAACTTCGCCTCGGGCGGCAACGGCACCTCGACGCACCTCAACGGCGAGCTGATGAACCAGGTCACGGGCCTGGACATGACGCACGTGCCCTACAAGGGCAGCGCGCCCGCGGTGCAGGACCTGATCGGCGGGCAGACGCAGATCCTGATCGACGCGGGCAGCGTGCTGCTGCCGCAGGTGAAGGGCGGCAAGCTCAAGGCGCTGGCCGTGACCGGGCCGCAGCGCGATCCGCAGCTGCCCGACGTGCCGACCGTGAAGGAGCTGGGCCTCGCGGGCATGGAGTCGGTGGGCTTCCAGGGCCTGGTGGGACCGGCGGGCATGCCGAAGGAGGTGGTGGACCGTCTCGCGGGCGAACTCGCCAAGGCGCTCGCGCAGCCGGCGATCCGCGCCAAGTTCGCCGCGGCGGGCGCCGAGGTCCATTCGCTGGGCCCGACCGAGTTCGCGGCCTTCGTGAAGGCCGACAACGAGAAATGGTCGAAGCTGATCCGCGAGCGCAAGCTGCAGCTCGACTGATGGAGGCAGACTCGAGGGCCATGACGAATCCGATGCATTCCTTCTTCTTCCCGACGCGCCGCACCGCGGTGCTCGCCTCGCTGGCCGCGGCCGGCGCCTTCCTCTGCGGCACCGCGGCGGCCCAGACTCCGGCCGTGCCCAAGACCCTGCGGCTGATCGTGGCCTATCCGGCCGGCGGCGTCAGCGACGTGGTCGCGCGCGCGCTCGGCGACCGGCTCGCGGCGCAGCTCGGCACTACGGTGGTGGTCGAGAACCGCGCGGGCGCCAGCGGCGCGATCGGCATGGACGCGGTGGCCAAGGCCGCGCCCGACGGCGCGACCCTGGGCTTCTCGGCCATCAGCCCGCTGGTGCTGAGCCCGCACCTGGGCAAGCTGCCCTTCGATCCGCTGAAGGACGTGGCGCCGGTGGCCAGCGTGATGTATTCGCCGGTGCTGCTGATCGCCACGCCCGCGAGCAAGGCGAAGGACTTCCGCGCACTGCTCGACGACGCCAGGGCCCATCCGGGCGCGGTGCGCTGGGCCACCTCGGGGCCGGCCTCGCTGGGCCACATCGTGCTCGAGCAGCTGCGCTCGGCCGCCAACGTCGACATCACGCACGTGCCCTACAAGGGCGGCGGCCAGCAGCTCAACGATGCGCTGGGCGGGCAGTTCGAGATCCTCTCGACCAACGCCAGCCCCACGCTGGGCGCGCACATCCAGTCGGGCAAGCTGCGCCCGCTCGCGGTGGGCGCGCCGGCGCGGCTCGAGAGCCTGCCGCAGGTGCCCACGCTGGGCGAGCTGGGCTACAAGGCGGCCAACATCAACTCGCTGTTCGGCGTGTTCGCGCCGGCCGCCACGCCGCCGGCGCTGCTCGCGCGCTACAACGCCGAGATCAACAAGGCGCTGGCCAGCCCCGAGCTGCGCGCCAAGCTCACGGCCACCGACAACGTGCCCACGGGCGGGCCCGCGGCCGACTTCGCGAAGGAGATCGCCAGCGAGTTCGAGAGCAATGGCAGGATCGTGAAGGCAGCCGGGATCAAGGCGGATTGAGAACCCCGGCGGCGACGCGGGCTTGTCGCCCACGCGATAGGCCCACCTTTTCCCTACCTTATAGTAGGTAACGTAATGAGCAGCGTCTCCTCAGCGGCACTCGCCACCGGCAGCACGCGCGACCAGATCCTGGGCGCGGCGCGCGAGCTCATCACCACGCGCTCGTACCTGGGTTTCAGCTTCCAGGACGTGGCCGACGCGGTCGGCATCCGCAAGGCCAGCCTCTACCACCACTTCCCGTCCAAGGAAGCGCTGGGCGTGGCCGTGCTGCGCGACGCGATCCAGGGTTTCCGCCGCTGGGACGAGGCCAAGTCGCGCACGCCGCGCGAGTCGCTCGACGCCTATTTCCGCATGTACCGCAATGGCTTGAAGGCCGGTTCAGCCGTCTGTCCCGCGGGGGCGCTGGCGCCGGGCTGGGGCTGCACCAACGAGGAGCTGCGTCTCACGGTCCAGGAGCTGCGCGAGAAGCAGGTGCTGTGGCTGAGCGGCGTGCTCGGCGCGCTGGCGCCCGAGCGGCTCCAGGGCGGGGGCGCCGCGGCGCTCGCGGCCTATGTGTTCGCGGTCTGCCAGGGCGCGCTGATCGCGGCGCGCATGACCGGCCGCGTGGAGGATTTCGACGACGCGGTCGCGCAACTGAGGAGTTCGCTGCCCGCCTGACGCACCGGCATCCGCCCGAAGGCACGCCCCGCGTGCCTCTTTTTTGACCTGTCAGCCTACCGATTGGATGGTAGTTTTTAGGAGCACACCATGAAAGCCGTCATTTCCGCCTATGCCCGTTCGCCGTTCCATTTCGCGAAGAAGGGCGCGCTGGCCGAGGTGCGTCCCGACACGCTGGCCGCCGGCGTGGTCCGGGGCCTGCTGCAGCGCACCGACCTCGATCCCGCGCTGCTCGAGGACATCGTCCTGGGCTGCGCCTATCCCGAGGCCTCGCAGGGCAACAACCTCGCGCGCATCGTCGGCCTGCTGGCCGGCCTGCCGCACGAAGTGGGCGGCATGACGGTCAACCGCTTCTGCGGCTCGTCGATGCAGGCGGTGCACATCGCCGCCGCGCAGATCGAGGCCGGCATGGGCGAGGCTTTCCTCTGCGTGGGCGTGGAGTCGATGAGCATGGTGCCGCAGGGCGGCTTCAACTTCTCGCCGAGCCCGGAACTGCTGGCGAACACCGACGCCTACATCTCGATGGGCGAGACCGCCGAGAACGTGGCGCAGCGCTGGAACGTGAGCCGCGCCGACCAGGAGGCGCTGGCGGTCGAATCGCACCGCAAGGCCGCCGCCGCGCGCGAGCAGGGCCGCCTGGCCGGCGAGATCGTGCCGGTGCGCCTGGCCTCGGGCGAGCTGGTCGAGGCCGACGGCTGCATCCGTCCCACCACCTCGGCCGAGGCGCTGGCCAAGCTCAAGCCCGCCTTCCGTGCCGATGGCGTGGTGACGGCCGGCACCTCGTCGCCGCTGACCGACGGCGCGGCCGCGGTGCTGGTGACCAGCGATGCCTTCGCCGCGCGCCATGGGCTGAAGGCGCTGGCGCGCATCAAGTCCTTCGCCACCGTGGGCGTCGACCCGGCCATCATGGGCATCGGCCCGATCCCCGCCACGCGCAAGGCGCTGGCACGCGCGGGCCTGAGCGTGGCCGACCTCGACGTGGTCGAGATCAACGAGGCCTTCTCCTCGCAGGCGCTGGCCTGCATCCGCGACCTCGGGCTCGATCCGGCCACGGTCAATCTCGACGGCGGCGGCCTGTCGATCGGCCATCCGCTGGGCGCGACCGGCGCGCGCATCACGGGCAAGGCGGCCTCGCTGCTGGCGCGCGAGAACGGCCGCTATGCGCTGGCCACGCAGTGCATTGGCGGCGGGCAGGGCATCGCGACCATCCTCGAGCGCGTCTGAGCATCCGGGCGCCCGCGCGACACGACACGACCGGCACGGTGGCGACAATGCCGCCGTGCCATCTTGCGAAGGAGGAACGCACCATGAACGACACCACCCGCCCCAGGCTGTACCTCGACGACCTCGCCGTGGGCGACCGCTTCACCAGCGGCGAATACGCGCTCGACGCCGAGAAGATCAAGGCCTTCGCGCTGCAGTTCGATCCGCAGCCCTTCCACACCGACGAGGAGGCCGCCAAGCGCACCTTCTTCGGCGGCCTGGCCGCGAGCGGCTGGCACACGGCGGCCGTGACCATGCGCCTCCTGGTCGACAGCGGCATTCCGCTGGCCGACGGCATCATCGGTTCGGGCGGCGACGAGATCCGCTGGCCGCAGCCCACGCGGCCCGGCGACGTGCTGCACGTGGTCAGCGAGATCGTCGAGATCGTGCCCTCGCGTTCCAAGCCGGGCCGCGCCATGGTCCGCGTGCGCTGCGAGACGCGCAACCAGCGCGGCGAGGTGCTGCAGCACTTCTCGCCCAAGCTGGTGGTGATGAAGAAGCCGGATTGACTCCTAGGCGGCGCTGCTACCGCCCAGCGCCTTGAGCTCCTCGTCGCTGAAGCCCGCGCGCGTGCGCGCCTCGAGGTTGAACGGCGGCTTGAGCCGCGGCGCCTCGTAGCGCGCCACGAGCTCGGGGTAGGCGGCCTCGGCGTCGATGCCCGCGCGCTCGCAGAGCCAGCGGTACCAGTGGTTGCCGATCGCCACGTGGCCCACCTCGTCGCGCAGGATGATGTCGAGGATCTCGACCGCGCGCAGCGCATCGGGCGTGTTCACGCGCTTGAGCTTGGCCTGGATCAGCGGCGTGGCATCGAGCCCGCGCGCCTCGAGCGTGCGCGGCACCAGCGCCATGCGCGCGAGCACGTCGTCGCGCGTCTTCTCGCACATGCTCCACAGGCCGTCGTGGCCCGTGAAGTCGCCGTAGCGCCAGCCCATGGTCCGCAGGTGCGCATGCAGCAGCGTGAAGTGCTGCGCCTCCTCGTCGGCCACGCGCAGCCAGTCCTGGTAGTAGCGCGCGGGCATGCCGTCGTAGCGCCAGGCGGCGTCGAGCGCGAGGTTGATGGCGTTGAACTCGATGTGGCAGATCGAATGGACCAGCGCCGCGCGGCCCTCGGTGTTGAACGGCGAGCGCTTGCCCACCGCCATGGCCGACACGCGCAGCGGGCGCTCGGGACGGCCCGGCACGCCGAACTCGTCGCCGGGCACGCGCACGGGTTCGTCTGCTATGGTTTCGCTAGCGATGTGCGTTGCCAGCGCGCGGGTTGCCGCCACTTTTTCGTCGGGGTCGGTGAGGCGCAGCGCGGCCAGGGCGCTCAATCGGGGGTGCATCCCTACAATTCTAGGTTTCACCCCTCTTTCCCTTTCCGGAGACTCCCACGATGGCCCTCTATGAACTCGACGGCGTGGCGCCGCAACTCGGCGACGGCGCATGGGTCGCCGACAGCGCCGAGGTGATGGGGCGCGTGACGCTGGCCGAGAACGCGAACGTCTGGTTCGGCGCCGTGCTGCGCGGCGACACCGAAGCCATGACCATCGGGCGCAACAGCAACATCCAGGACCTGTCGGTGCTCCATTGCGACATCGGCTGCCCGCTGACGGTGGGCGAGAACGTCACGGTGGGCCACCAGGTCATGCTGCACGGCTGCACCATCGGCGACAACACGCTGATCGGCATGCAGGCGGTGGTCTTGAATAACGCGAAGATCGGCCGCAACTCGATCGTCGGCGCCGGTGCGCTCGTGACCGAGGGCTCGGAATTCCCCGACAACTCGATGATCCTGGGATCGCCCGCCAAGGTGGTGCGCACGCTCGACGAAGCGGCCGCCGCCAAGCTGCGCCAGGGCGCGGAGCACTACGTCAAGAACGCCCGCCGCTTCGCGGCCGGCCTCAAGAAGATCGCCTGAGCCTGTGCGCGAGGGCACCCGAAGAAAGAACCCCGTTGTGAGCGAGCTGCATAAATTCCTGTTCGATGGCCTGCCGGTGCGCGGCATGATCGTGCGCCTGACGGATGCCTGGCAGGAGATCCTCGCGCGGCGCGCCTCCAACACCGCCACCGGCGCCTACCCGCCGCCGGTGGTCGAGCTGCTCGGCGAGATGACGGCCGCGGCCACGCTGATGCAGGCCAACATCAAGTTCAACGGCGCGCTGATCCTGCAGATCTTCGGCGACGGCCCCGTGAAGGTGGCCGTGGCCGAGGTCAAGCCCGACCTGAGCCTGCGCGCCACCGCCAAGACCATCGGCGAGCTGCCGGCCGATGCGCGGCTGCCCGACATGGTCAACGTGAACAACAAGGGCCGCTGCGCGATCACGCTCGACCCCAAGGACAAGCTGCCGGGCCAGCAGCCCTACCAGGGCGTGGTGCCGCTGTTCGGCGACGAGGGCGAGAAGCTCGGCAAGCTCAGCGAGGTGCTGCAGCACTACATGCTGCAGAGCGAGCAGCTCGACACCACGCTGGTACTGGCGGCCGACGACAAGGTGGCCGCGGGCCTGCTGATCCAGCGCCTGCCGGTCAAGGGCGAGGGCAACCTCGAAGGCACGGCGCCGGCCGACCGCGACCAGGCGAACGAGGACCAGATCGGCCGCAACGAGGACTACAACCGGATCTCGATCCTGGCCTCGACGCTCACGCGCGAGGAGCTGCTCACGCTCGACGTCGAGACCATCCTGCGGCGCCTGTTCTGGGAAGAGAAGCTGCTGCGCTTCGAGCCGCAGCGCGGCATGCTGGGCCCGCACTTCGCCTGCACCTGCGGCCGCGAGCGCGTGGCGCAGATGATCCGCGGCCTCGGCGCCGAGGAGGCCGAGAGCATCCTCGCCGAGCGCGGCGACATCGAGGTGGGCTGCGACTTCTGCGGCAAGCAGTACCGCTTCGACGCGGTCGATGCGGCGCAGATCTTCCGTCCGCCGGGCGACCAGATCCCCGGCACGCCGGTGGTGCAGTAAGCCGGTGCCGGGCGTTCAGCCCGGCTGCCGCAGCACCTTGACCATCGCCGCGAGCCGCTCGTTCGCATAGCCGGCCGCGAGCGCGCGGTCGAACCAGCCCATCAGGAAATCGGGAAAGCCCGCGTCGAGCCGCGCCTCGCGCGCCTGCCGCACGAACAGCCGGCCCGAGCCCGCGCAGGTCGCCATCGAGCTCTCGGGTTCGCCGTAGCGCTCGGCGTGGATGTCCTCGCCCTCGGCGCGGATCATCTCGCCGATCACGGGCGAGATGGTGCCGGTCATTCGTGCGAAGTCCCGCACCGGCAGCCGCTCCGACTCGAAGATGCGCACGCCGTGGAAGAAGCCGGCCATCGCGCCGAACATGCACGACAGCGTGGCCAGGTCCCAGGCGGCGGCGTTGCCGATCGGCTCGCCCAGGTAGGCGATGTGGCCCGCGATGGCCTCGAGCACCGGCCGGCAGGCCGCGAGCGCGCGCTCCTCGCCGGAGACGAACAGCGGCGTGTCGGGCCGGCCAATCTGCGAGGGCGTGGCGAGCAGCGCGCCGTCGAGGTAGGCCACGCCGTCGAGTCGCGCCCAGTCGTCGCGCGCATCCTGCGGCGTGCCGGTGCTCAGCTGCACCAGCACCTTGCCGCGCAGCGCCTCGGCCACGCCCGGTTGCGCGAGGATCGCGCGCCAGGCCGCGTAGTCGGCCACGCAGACCAGCACCACGGGGCTCGCGGCGACGGCGGCGCGCGCATCGGCGGCGAGCACGGTGCCCTGGCCGAGCAGCGCTTCGGCGCGGCTCGGCGTGCGGTTCCACAGCGTGAGCGTGTGGCCGCGCTGCAGGGCGCGCGCGAGCGCGCTGCCCATCGGTCCGAGGCCGATCAGGGAGACGTTGGTGGTGCTCATTGTTCAGTCCTGCGCCGGGCTGAGGTTCTGGCCCAGGCCGCCGTCGACCGTGAGCCGCGCGCCGGTGGTGAAGGTGGCGTCGAAGGCCAGGAACAGCACCGCGCGCGCCACTTCCTCGGCGCTGCCGTGGCGCCGCATCGGCGTGATCTGGTCGCCCAGGCGCACGAACTCCGCGCGCTCGGCGGGCGTGGCATCGGCCACGCCGAGCGTGGGCGTGTCGATGAAGCCCGGGCTCACCACGTTGACGCGGATGCCGCGCCCGACCAGCTCGGCCGCGAAGCCCGAGGCGAAGGAGCGCAGCGCGGCCTTGGTCGCGCTGTAGACGCCCATGCCGTGCATGCCGCCCTCGTCGGCGATCGACGAGGTGAAGACGATGGACGCGCCGGGCTTCATCAGCGGCGCGAGCTTCTGCACCGTGAAGAAGGCGCCCTTGGTATTGATCGCGAAGGCACGGTCGTAGCCGGCCTCCGTGACCTGCTCGAAGGGCTCGAGCGTGGCGATGCCGGCGTTGATGTGCAGCAGGTCGACATGGCCCAGCGCTTCGCGCGCGGTGGCCGCGAGCGCATCGATGTCGGCCAGCGAGGCGGCGTCGCTCGCCAGCACCTGTGCCTGCGGGCCCAGCGCGTGGCGCGCGGCCTCGAGGTTCCTCGGATTGCGCCCGGTCAGGATCACGCGGGCGCCGCCCGCGAGCAGCGCCTGGGCCGTGGCCAGGCCCATGCCGATGGTGCCGCCCGTGATGACGGCGGTCTTGCCGCGGTAGCGGGTGTTGCTGTCTTGGTGGAGAGTGGTGTTCATGGCCGCGATGATTCCGCGCGCATGGCGCGCGGTCGCGCACGATCGGGCAGCCCCGAGCACGAACGGACGACGGCGCGCGGCCGATAATGGTCCGATGAGCGACACCGACCTGCGCATCGAACTGCGGCAGACGCCCGCCGGCATCGTCGGCTACGAGCCGCTGCCCGAGCACCGCATCAAGCTCCACACGGGCGCGCCGGTGGCCGGTGCCTGCCAGTTCCACCGCTTCCTCTACACGCGCGGCGACCTCGACATCGTGCCCGCGGGCGTGAGCGACGTGTGGCACGAGGAGGCCGCGAGCACCTCGCTGATGCTGCGCGTGTCGACCGCGCTGCTGCGCCGCACGGCCGACGAGATGGGGCTGCCCGCCGAATGCGCCACGCTCGCGCAGCGCCACCAGTTCCGCGATGCCCACATCGAGCACATCGCCTGGGCCCTCGACGCCGAACGCCGCGCGGGCTTTGCCAACGGCACCCTGTATGCCGACAGCCTCGGCACCGCGCTCGCCGTGCACCTGCTGAGCGGCCAGCGCCGCCCCGAGCCCGTGCCCGCGCGCGGCCTCACGCGGCCGCAGCTGCGCCGCGTGACCGAGCACATCGAGGCCCACCTCGACGGCGATCTTTCGCTGTCCTCGCTGGCCGACGTGGCGGGCCTCAGCGCCTCGCACCTCAAGACCCTGTTCAAGCGCTCGACCGGCCTGCCGGTGCACGAGTACGTGGTGCACCGCCGCGTCGACCGCGCGCGCGGCCTGCTGCTGCGCAGCGACCTGCCCGCGAGCCAGGTGGCGCTGGAGAGCGGCTTCTCGCACCAGAGCCACATGGCACGCTGCATGCGGCGCGTGCTCGGCGTGACGCCGGGCGAGGTGCGGCGCGCGGGTTGAACGAGGCGCTCAGCGCGCCTTGGCTTCGCGCGGGTTCGCGCTGTCGAAACCCCCGAAGAAGATGTCCGGTGCGCTCGTGTTGTGCTTCGACGGCAGGCTGCGTCCGAAGCGGAACTGCGTGCCCTCGAGCGTCTTCACTTCGGGCAGCGGTGTCGCGACCGGCGGTGCCTCGGGCGCGGCCTGCCAGCGCACCTCGCTGACGTCGGCGTTGTCGGGCGTCACGTACATCGAGCGCAGCACCGCGAAGGGCCTTGCCTCGCGCGTGGGGGCCGAGAAGCGCACGTCGAGCGCGGTGCGTTCGCGGCTGATCTCCTCGACGTTGGCGACCGCGCTGCCGCCGCGCGCGAAGCGCAGGTGGATCGACAGCGGCTTGGGCACGATGCGGATCGAGGCGATGTCGACCACGGGCCGGCCGGCCTGCTCGACCGGGCCAAGCAGGAACGAGGAGCCGTAGACGCCGTCGCCGAAGCGCGCCTCGGGCAGGGGCTTGATGCGCCAGTAGCCGTCGGAGGGATAGAGCACCAGCGCCTCGAGCGCCTTGCCGCCTTCCTTGCGGAAGACCTGCAGCAGGTGGAAGCCGCGGTCGCTGACGGTGCCCACGCGCACCGGCACGCGCTGCGGCCGCCAGAAGCTCGCCAGCGTCATGCCGACGATGCGCCACTGCGCGTTGTCGAGCAGCACCACGGTGCGCGGCTCGAAGCGATGCGCGGGATCGGTGGGATGCTCGCCGCCGTCGAAGTTGCAGCCCGAGAAGTCGGGCGCGGTGACGTCGTTGCCGATGCTGGCCAGGTAGGACGGCTGCAGCGCCTCGATGCGCAGCCGCCGTATGCCTTCGCCGCGCAGCACCAGCGAGACGTTGTCCTCCTCGGCGCAGGCGGTGGGCGTGGTGCCGTTCTCGACCGTGGCGCGCAACGGGGCCGCGCTGGCGGCGGCGCCGACCAGCACCGAGGCCGCGAGGGCGGTGGCGAGGAGGGCGGCGGTGCGGAAGCGGCGGCGAAGAGGCATCGGGTCTCCAGGCAAGAGGAAGAGGGGAAACAACGGCAACGGGCAACGAACGCCGAAGCTTAGAGGATGGCGCAGCGCCGGACGGCGCCATGTCGGAGGGCACCGCGCGGGCGCGGCGGCCTCACTCGCGGCGCGCGAGCAGGTCGGTGAACAGGCGGTGCTCGCACTCGGGATCGGAGCACTTGTCGCAGGACCAGGTCCAGCCTTCGCCCGCCGTGGCCACGCCGCGGTCGGGCACCACGGCATCGCGTCCGCCGTCGCGCAACAGGCCGCCGCGGTCGGCCACGCTCTGGATCGCGCGCCAGGCGCCGGCCAGCCGTTCGCTGCCGCTGCCATGCACCACGGTGTAGGCCACGCCCGCGCTGGCGAGCGCGCGGCGCACCATCGCGTCGACCGGCTCGCGCACATGCGGGCCGTCGCGCATCTCGTCGGCCACCCAGGGCAGGTCGAGCGCGGTCAGCAGGGTGATCGCGCAGCGCTGCTGGGCCGCGAGCGCATCGGGGTAGAGGGTGGTGTCGGCGAACAGCAGCTCACTGTAGACGGCGGTCATGACGGCCGTGGTGTCGGCCACCGCCACGCCGAGCGCGGCCGCGGCATCGATGCGGCGGGTCTGCTCCTCGGCGATGGCCTGCTGCTCGTCGGCGCGCGGCGTGCGGCCCTCGCGCTCGCACCATTCGCGCAGGTACTCGCCGACGAAGGTGGCGTGGATGCCGCGCTCGTGCATGCGCTGCACGAGGGCGCGCGCGAGCTCGGTCTTGCCGGTGCTCTCGGCGCCGAGCAGCGCGACGATGCAGCCGGTGGGCAGCACGGGCGTCATGCGGTGGCGGCCTTCGGCAGCCGCTGGCGCCAGGCCAGGTAGCCGGCCACGCTGAGCGCCGCGAACACGGCGTACAGCCCGACCGTGAGCCACAGGCCCTTGTGGACGAAGAGGCCGATGCTGACCAGGTTGACGGCCAGCCACACGACCCAGTTCTCGATGAACTTGCGCCCGAGCAGGAACTGGCCGACCAGGCTCAGGCCGGTGGCGAAGCCGTCCCACCAGGGCACGTCGGTGTCGGTGAAGCGGCGCAGGAAGAGGGCGACCGCGGGCCAGGCCAGCGCGCAGGCCAGCAGCGCGAGCGCGAGGCCGCGACGCGAGAGACGGCTCACGCGCAGCGCCGAGCCGTCGGCCCGGTGGCCGCGCAGCCATTGCAGCCAGCCCCAGAAGGCGACGACCGCGAAGAAGACCTGCAGCGAGGCGTCGCCATAGATCTTCGCCTGCGCGAACACGCCCACGTAGAGCAGCGAGCTGACGATCGCGAGCGGCCAGCCCCAGTGGATCTCGCGCATGTTGCAGCCGACCATGGCCAGTGCCAGCACGGCGGCCACGCATTCGAGCCAGGTGACGGGAGAGCCCCAGAGCGCGAAGGCGGGGGCGGAAAGGATTTCGGGCATCGGCTGGGCGGCGTGCACGGCGCGCCGAGGGCTCGGCGAGAGCGGCCCGCGTGGATCAGTGGGCGATCTGGACGAAGACTTCGTTCGGTTTGACCATGCCGAGCTCCTGGCGGGCACGCTCCTCGACCATCTCGAGGCCGTCCTTGAGGTCGTTGACCTCGGAGGCCAGCCGCTCGTTGGTGATGGCGGCCTTGGCGTTCGAATCCTTCTGCGAGGCCAGCTTGGCCTGCAGCTGCGCCACGTCGCGCACGCTGCCGCGCCCGTTCCACAGCTGCCACTGGAGGATGGCCAGCAGCACGAGCAGAACGATGGGAGGAATGAAGCGCGCGCGCATGGTCCGCGGACTTTACCCGCGCTCCCCACACGGCCCGCCGGGGGCGGCGCAGCGCCGATCCGCGAAATGCGGAAAAAGCGGCAATGCGCGCGGCTCTTCGGGCCGGGGAGGGGGCATCACTTGAGGTTGTAGAACGCGCCGCGGCCCGGGTAGACGGCGATGTCGCCGAGGTCTTCCTCGATGCGCAGCAGCTGGTTGTACTTGGCGATGCGGTCCGAGCGCGAGAGCGAGCCGGTCTTGATCTGGCCGGCGTTGGTGCCCACGGCGATGTCGGCGATGGTGCTGTCCTCGGTCTCGCCCGAGCGGTGCGAGATCACGGCCGTGTAGCCGGCGCGCTTGGCCATCTCGATCGCGGCGAAGGTCTCGGTCAGGGTGCCGATCTGGTTGATCTTGATCAGGATCGAGTTGGCGATGCCCTTCTCGATGCCTTCCTGCAGGATCTTGGTGTTGGTGACGAACAGATCGTCGCCCACCAGCTGCACGCGCTTGCCCAGGCGTTCGGTCAGGTGCTTCCAGCCGTCCCAGTCGCCTTCGTGCATGCCGTCTTCGATGCTGATGATCGGGTACTTGTCGACCCAGGTCGCGAGCATGTCGGTCCAGTTCTCGGCCGACAGCGAGAGGTTCTCGCCAGACAGCACGTACTTGCCGTCCTTGTAGAACTCGCTGGCGGCGCAGTCCAGGCCCAGCGCGATCTGCTCGCCGGCCACGTAGCCGGCCTTGTCGATGGCTTCGAGGATCAGCTGGATCGCCGCTTCGTGGCTCTCGACGCTCGGCGCGAAACCGCCTTCGTCGCCCACGGCGGTGCTGATGCCGCGGTCGCCCAGGATCTTCTTGAGCGCATGGAACACCTCGGCACCGTAGCGCACGGCTTCGCGGAAGCTCGGCGCGCCCACGGGGATGATCATGAACTCCTGCAGGTCCAGGCTGTTGTTGGCGTGCGCGCCGCCGTTGATGACGTTCATCATCGGCACCGGCATCTGCATGCCGCCCATGCCGCCGAAGTAGCGGTACAGCGGCAGGCCCGATTCCTCGGCGGCCGCGCGGGCCACGGCCATCGACACGGCCAGCGTGGCGTTGGCGCCCAGGCGGCCCTTGTTGTCGGTGCCGTCGAGGTCGATCATCGTGCGGTCGAGGAAGGCCTGTTCGCTGGCATCGAGGCCGAGCACGGCTTCGGAGATCTCGGTGTTGATGTTCTCCACCGCCTTGAGCACGCCCTTGCCGAGGTAGCGCTTCTTGTCGCCGTCGCGCAGCTCGATGGCTTCGCGCGAACCGGTGGATGCGCCCGAGGGCACGGCCGCGCGGCCCATGGTGCCCGACTCGAGCAGCACGTCGCACTCGACGGTGGGATTGCCGCGGCTGTCGAGGATCTCGCGGCCGACGATGTCAACGATTGCACTCATCTTCTTTTCTTTCTCCAGTAAAAACGGATCACAGACCTTCGACGACGATCATGCGCATGATCGCGGCACCCTGGCGCGCCTCGCGCGCCTTGCCGTATTCGGGCGAGCTGTCGAACTTCTTCGCGGCCTCGACGCTCGGGAACTTGAGGATCACGATGCGCTGCGGCGCCCAGTCGCCCTCGAGCACCTCGACCTTGCCGCCACGCACGCAGACCTCGGCGCCATGCGCCTGCATGGCGGCGGTCGACCACTTCTTGTACTCCTCGTACTGGGTCGGATTGGTCACCTCGACGTTGGCGATGATGTAGGCACTGGTCATGCCACTGCCTTCAGCGTCTTGCCCGCATTGCCGGCGCCCTGGCCCTTGTGGTCGAGCGCGGCCTTGATGAAAGCGTTGAACAGCGGATGGCCGCTCCACGGCGTGGACTTGAACTCGGGGTGGAACTGCACGCCCATGAACCAGGGATGCACGTCCTGCGGCAGCTCGACGATCTCGGTCAACTGCTCGCGCTGCGTGAGCGCGGAGATCACGAGGCCGGCCTTGCGCAGCTGGTCGAGGTAGTTGACGTTGGCTTCGTAGCGATGGCGGTGGCGTTCGGTGACCACGTCGCCGTAGATGCTGTGGGCCAGCGTGCCGTCGGTCACGTCGGAACTCTGCGCGCCCAGGCGCATGGTGCCGCCGAGGTCGGACTTCTCGTTGCGCACCTTGATCGTGCCGTCGGCGTCCTTCCACTCGGTGATCAGCGCGATCACGGGGCAGGAGGTCTCGGGGTCGAATTCGGTGCTGTTGGCATCGGGCAGGCCGGCCACGTGGCGCGCGTACTCGATGGTGGCGACCTGCATGCCCAGGCAGATGCCGAGGTAGGGCACCTTGCCTTCGCGCGCGAAGCGGGCCGCGAGGATCTTGCCCTCGACGCCGCGCTGGCCGAAGCCGCCGGGCACGAGGATGGCGTCGTACTTGGCCAGGCGCGAGACGTCCTGCGCGGTGATGGTCTCGGAGTCGACGTAGTCGATCTTCACGCGCGCATGGTTCTTCATGCCGGCGTGGCGCAGCGCCTCGTTGAGCGACTTGTAGCTGTCCGACAGGTCGACGTACTTGCCGACCATGGCGATCGCCACTTCCTGCTGCGGATGCTCGACCTCGTACACCAGTTCGTCCCAGCGCGTGAGCTTGGCCGGCGGCGTGTTGATGCGCAGCTTGTCGCAGATCAGGCCGTCGAGGCCCTGCTCGTGCAGCATGCGCGGCACCTTGTAGATGGTGTCCACGTCCCACATCGAGATCACGCCCCATTCGGGCACGTTCGAGAACAACGAGATCTTGGCGCGCTCGTCGTCGGGGATCGGGCGGTCGGCGCGGCACAGCAGGGCGTCGGCCTGGATGCCGATCTCGCGCAGCTTCTGCGCCGTGTGCTGCGTGGGCTTGGTCTTGAGCTCGCCGGCGGCGGCGATCCAGGGCACGTAGCTCAGGTGCACGAAGGCCGAATTGTTCGGGCCCATGCGCAGGCTCATCTGGCGCACGGCCTCGAGGAAGGGCAGCGACTCGATGTCGCCCACGGTGCCGCCGATCTCGACGATGGCCACGTCGACCTCGTGCGCGGTGCCGATGCCGGCGCCGCGCTTGACGTATTCCTGGATCTCGTTGGTGATGTGCGGGATCACCTGCACCGTCTTGCCGAGGTAGTCGCCGCGGCGTTCCTTCTCGAGCACGGTCTTGTAGATCTGGCCGGTCGTGAAGTTGTTGGCCTTGCGCATGCGCGTCGTGATGAAGCGCTCGTAGTGGCCGAGGTCGAGGTCGGTTTCCGCACCGTCGTCGGTGACGAACACCTCGCCGTGCTGGAACGGCGACATCGTGCCGGGGTCGACGTTGATGTAGGGATCGAGCTTGATGAGGGTGACTTTGAGGCCGCGGGATTCGAGGATCGCGGCCAGCGAGGCGGAGGCGATTCCCTTGCCGAGGGAAGACACCACACCACCGGTGACGAAGACAAATTTGGTCATGCCAGTTCCGGACGCAAGGACCGGGCAGTGGGAAATTGAGATTATAGGTGTGCCCCCGGCGACACCCGGCGCGGGTGGACACTGTTACCTCGCCCGGCGCGGGACATCGGGGCCGCGGCGAACGACCGTTCGCCCCAGGGCGCGGCGGGGATGCGCGGGTCATTACACTCCGCCCCACCATGCAAGACCTCGCCGGCAAACACATCGTTCTGGGACTCACGGGCGGCATCGCCTGCTACAAATCGGCCGAGCTGTGCCGGCTGTTCGTGAAGGCGGGGGCCACGGTCCAGGTCGTCATGACCGAGTCGGCCGAGCAGTTCATGACGCCGGTGACGATGCAGGCGCTCTCGGGCCGCCCCGTCTACACCTCGCAGTGGGACGCGCGCGAGCCCAACAACATGCCGCACATCAACCTGAGCCGCGAGGCCGACGCGATCGTGCTCGCGCCCTGCAGCGCCGACTTCATCGCGCGCCTGGTGCAGGGCCGCTCCGACGAGTTGCTGAGCCTGCTGTGCCTGGCGCGCCCGCGCGACCGCGTGCCGCTTCTTCTCGCGCCCGCCATGAACCGCGAGATGTGGATGCATCCCGCGACCCAGCGCAACCTGGCGCAGGTGGCGGCCGACGGCGCCACCGTGCTCGGCGTGGGCAACGGCTGGCAGGCCTGCGGCGAGACCGGCGACGGCCGCATGCTCGAGCCGGCCCAATTGCTGGAGGACATCACCGCCTTCTTCCATCCCAAGCTGCTCGCGGGCCAGCACCTGCTGGTGACGGCCGGGCCGACCTTCGAGGCGCTCGACCCGATCCGCGGCATCACCAACCATTCGTCGGGCAAGATGGGCTTCGCCATCGCCCGCGCCGCGCGCGAAGCCGGCGCCGAGGTCACGCTGGTGGCCGGGCCGGTGCACCTGCCGACGCCGCGCGGCGTCACCCGCATCGACGTGCGCTCGGCGCAGGAGATGCTCGCGGCGACCGTCGGTTCATCCTCGCGTGCTAGCGTTTTCGTAGCAACGGCGGCGGTCGCCGACTGGCGCCCCGCGACCCAGAGCGACCAGAAGATCAAGAAGGACGGCAGCGGCAAGACCCCGGTGCTCGAGTTCGTCGAGAACCCCGACATCCTGCTGACCGTGGCGCGCAGCGAGCGCGCGCAGGCGAAGAAGCTGTTCTGCGTGGGCTTCGCGGCCGAGAGCGAGAACCTCGTCGCGCATGCCAAGGCCAAGCGCGAGCGCAAGGGCATCCCTCTGCTGGTGGGCAATATCGGCCCGCTGACCTTCGGCCAGGACGACAATGCGCTGCTGCTCGTGGACGCCGATGGCGTGCGCGAACTGCCTCGCGCGCCCAAGCTCACGCTGGCGCGCGAGCTCATGACGGAGATCGCGGCGCGGCTGCCCGACTGGAGGGTCTGATGAAGGCTGAATGGAACACCCCGCCCAATGGCGACTTCGTGCGCTATGTCGAGGGGCTGACGGCCCAGGCCGCGAGGAACCTCGGGCGCGGCCAGACGGACGTGACCGGCGAGCACGGGCTCGACGTCGGCATGACGCCGAGCGCGGGGCCGGGCGCGGTGGTGCCGCCGGCGCAGGCCCGCGCGCGCGCCGCGGCCGCCAAGGCCGCCAAGTCCGAATCCGCGCAGGGCGGACCCTTCGGCGCGCTCACCAAGCCCCTGCTCGGCGCGGCCGGCGTGGCCTTCGTGATCCTGTGGTCGATCGGCGTGCCGATCTACGTGCTGGTGGTGCTGGCCGGCCTGGCCTTCTGGTTCGCCGGCAAGCTCAAGTCGCTGGCCTTCCCCGGCGCCGCCAAGTGGCAGCAGGTGCTCGAGGAGGCGAACCGCCGCGGGACCGAATCTCAACAAGGAAAAGCAAGCAAGTGAAAGTCGACGTCCGCATCCTCGATCCCCGCATGGTGGAGCAGCTGCCCACCTACGCCACGCCCGGCAGCGCGGGGCTCGATCTCAGGGCCTGCATCGATGCGCCCGTCACGCTGGAGCCCAATGCCTGGCAACTGGTGGGCACCGGCATCGCGATCCACCTCGGCGACCCGGCCTATGCGGCCATGATCCTGCCGCGCTCGGGACTGGGCCACAAGCACGGCATCGTGTTGGGCAACCTGGTCGGGCTCATCGACAGCGATTACCAGGGCGAGCTCAAGATCAGCGCCTGGAACCGCAGCGACACGCCCTTCGTGCTGCAGCCGATGGAGCGGCTCGCGCAACTGGTCATCGTGCCGGTGGTGCAGGCGAAGTTCCATGTCGTCACCGAATTCGCGCCCACCCAGCGCGGCGAGGGCGGCTACGGCTCCACCGGCAAGCACTGACCGGGAGCTGACCGCGACGACCCGCAACCGCGCGCAACGGCGCGTATCGCGGCGGTAAAGAAAGGAACCTCGGAAGCGGGGCGGGGCTCACAGGTTTCAGCTTGTGTCCTTGCGTCATCGCCGTGGCAACTGCGGCGTTGAACACCCAGGCGGGTGCGCCGCTCATCACGGATGGCGCACCGTTCTTTCCGAGGAGCCTTTCAACATGAAGATCTCAATGCGCTTCGTTTCCGTCACCGCATCCGTGCTGGCCCTGGCCACGCTCACCGCCTGCGTGGCACCCGCACCGGTCTACCAGACCTCCCGCTATCCCTACCAGCCGCCGCCGCAGGCCGTGCCCTACCGCGAGGCCGCCTACGTCGAGTACGGCCACGTGGCGAACATCGAGGTGCTGCGCAGCGAGACCGCCGGCACCGGCACCACCGGTGGCGGTGCCGTGGCCGGTGGCGTCATCGGCGGCGTGGTGGGCAACCAGTTCGGCCGCGGCAATGGCCGCGCGGCCGCCACCGCGCTGGGCGTGATCGGCGGCGCGCTGCTGGGCAACACCATCGAGGCGCAGCAGAACGGTCCGCGTGCCTACGAGAGCTATCGCATCTCGGTGCAGACCGACCGCGGCGGCTACCGTGCCTTCGACGTGCAGCACCCGGGCGACCTGCGCATCGGCGACCGCGTGCGCATCGACAACGGCCAGCTCTCGCGCATGTAAATCGGCATCGGCGCGTCGCGCCAGCCAAGGAAAAGCCGGGCAATGCCCGGCTTTGTCGTTGATGCGTCGAGGGACTCAGTGCAGCGTGTCGTTGCCCGGCGAGACCGGCTGCACCTTGAAGAAGGCCGTGCCCGCGGAGCCGCGGCCGATTTCTTCCTCGGTGGCTTCGCGCACCGAGCGCACGAGGATGTCGAGCCGGATCGCGATGCCCGCCAGCGGGTGATTGCCGTCGAGCACGAGGTGCTCGGGGTAGATCTCGGACACCGTGTACATCGCATCCTTCGGGATGTTCTCGCTCACGCCCGCGGGCAGCGCGCTGCCCTCGAAGGTCATGCCTTCTTCTGTGCCCTCGGGGAAGAGGGCGCGCGGCTCGAGGAAGAGCAACTGGTCGTCGAAGTCGCCGAAGCCCTGTTCGGGCTCGACCTGCAGCTGGATGCGATCACCGGGCTCATGGCCCTGCAGGGCCGCCTCGATCACGTCGAACAGATCGTCGCCACCGATCAGGAATTCGACCGGTTCGTCGAGCACGTCCAGCACATCGCCGAGCGTGTCTTTCAGGGTCCAGGTCAGGCCGACCACGCATTGTTCAGAGATTTCCATTGCAGAATTCTCCCATGGAGATCACAACACCGCTGCCCCTGCTGGGCGGCCTGAGCGCCGCGCAGTTCATGCGGCGGCACTGGCAGAAGAAACCGCTGCTGGTGCGACAGGCGGTACCCGACATGGTGCCACCCATCGACCGTTCCGCGCTGTTCGCGCTGGCCGAACGCGAGGAGGTCGAATCCCGGCTGATCCGCCACGGCAAGACCGGCTGGAGCCTGAAGCACGGTCCGCTGCCACGCCGCTCGCTGCCCTCGCTGAAGCAGGCCGCCTGGACCCTGCTGGTGCAGGGCGTCGACCTGCACCACGAGGGCATCCATGCGCTGCTGCGGCAGTTCAGCTTCCTGCCCGACGCGCGGCTCGACGACCTGATGATCAGCTACGCGAGCGACGGCGGCGGCGTGGGCGCGCATTTCGACAGCTACGACGTGTTCCTGCTGCAGGCGCAGGGCCGGCGCCGCTGGTCCATCGGCAAGCAGGGCGACCTGCGGCTGCAGCCCGACGTGCCGCTCAAGATCCTCGAGCGCTTCGAGCCCGAGCAGAGCTTCGTGCTCGAGCCCGGCGACATGCTCTACCTGCCGCCGCGCTACGCGCACGACGGCGTGGCGGTCGGCGGCGACTGCATGACCTTCTCGATCGGGCTGCGCTCGCCCTCCGCGGGCGAGCTCGGCGCCGACCTGCTGGCGCGCATCGCGCAGGCCCATGCCGACGCGCTCGAGGACGCGGGCCCGTCGGCCGCCGTGCGCTATCGCGATCCCGCGCAGCCCGCGGTCGAGGCGCCCGGTGCCATGCCCGCCGCGCTGCAGGCCTTCGCGCGCAAGGCGGTCGAGATGGCGCTGCGCGATCCCGACGCGATCGACCGCGCGCTCGGCGAATCGCTGACCGAGCCCAAGGCCAGCACCTGGTTCGACGAAGGCGGCGAGGCGCCCGACGCGCTGCATGCGGTGCGGCTGGACCGCCGCACGCGCATGCTCTACGACGCGCGCCATCTCTACATCAACGGCGAGAGCTTCCGCGCGGGCGGTGCCGATGCCACGCTGATGCGGCGCCTCGCCGACGGGCGCGCGCTCGGGCCGCGCGAGCTCGCGAAGGCCAGCGACGATGCGCTGTCGCTGCTGGCCGAATGGTGCGAGGCGGGCTGGCTGCATGCCGAGTGACACCGCGTTGCCGTCGCCGCTGCCCGAGGGCCGCTTCGATGGCCGCGAAGCGTTCGACGGGCTGCTGCGCGCCGCGCTCGCATCGGCCGCGCGGGAGGGCTGGAAGGAACTGATCTTCAGCGACCCCGACTTCGCCGACTGGCCGCTCGGCGAACGCGCGAGCATCGAGGCGCTGCAGGCCTGGTCGGCCAGCGGGCGCAGGCTGGTGCTGCTGGCCGAGCGCTTCGATGGCGTGGAGCGCCGGCATGCGCGCTTCGTCGGCTGGCGCCGCACCTGGGACCACATCGTCGAATGCCGTGCGCTGCGCGTGCCGCATGCGCAAGCCGGCAGCGGCGTGCCGAGCGCGTGGTGGACGCCCTCGTGGTTCCTGCATCGCATCGACATCGAGCATGGCCGCGGTCTCAGCGGTACCGATGCGCGCACGCGCAGCGCGCTGCGCGAGTCGATCGAGGAATGCTGGCGCCAGGCCCGGCCCGCCTTTCCCGCGAGCACGCTGGGCTTGTAAGCCAATGCCGCGAATCCCGCGGCCAGACACAAGAGGGACAGCATGCGGGTCTAGAATTTTTTTCGTCCCTCAAGACCTTCATTGCCAAAGGAGCCTTTTCATGAAGAAGACAACGTCCGTCCTGCTCGCCTCGCTGCTCGCCGCTTCCGCCCTGGTGGCTTGCGGCAAGAAGGAGGATGCGGCGCCCGCCGTGACCACGCCGCCGCCCGCGCCCGTGACCGAGCCGGCACCGGCCCCCGCGCCCGCCCCTGCCGCATCGGCGCCGTCGGCGGGTGCATCGGCACCCTCGGCGGCCGCATCGTCGGCACTCGATGCGGCCAATGCCGCGACCGAAGCCGCGAAGAAGGGCGAAGCGCCGAGCAAGTAAGCCGTCGCCGCACACGAAGCAAAGCCGCCTCCAGGGCGGCTTTCTTCATGCGGCTTTCAATCGCCTTTCAACTCAGACGTCGAGCCAGGGCGATCCCTCGGCCGCGTTCGCGGTCAGCATCTCGGCCTCGTCGCCGCCCAGGGCCTGCGCCATCAGCCGGCGCACGATCTCGGGCCGGTTGTTCTGCTCGCTCAGGTGCGCCGCGACCACGTGGCGCAGCCCGTCGTGCAGCAGCGCACGCGCGATGTCCGCGGCGGCCTGGTTCGAGAGGTGGCCGTAGTTGCCGCCCACGCGCATCTTCAGAAAGGGCGGATAGGCCGAGTTGGCCAGCAGCTCGCTGTCGTGGTTGAACTCCAGCAGCAGCGAATGCGCGCCGGCCAGGCGTGCGAGCACGTGGGTGGTGGCATGGCCGAGGTCGGTCAGCACGCCGAGCGTGCGATGGCCGTCGGTGCAGCGCAGCTGCAGCGGCTCGCGCGCGTCGTGCGGCACGGTGAAGGGATGCACCGAGAGTTCGCCGACCGCGAAGTCCTCGTCGTCGCGCGCGAGGCGCAGTTGCCCTTCGAAGTCGCGCGCGCCCGTGGCCAGCCAGGTGCCTTCGCTCATCCAGACGGGAATGCGGTTGCGCCGCGAGAGGGTGTGAGCGCAGCCGATGTGGTCGCCGTGTTCGTGCGTGACGAAGACGGCATCGATGTCGCTCGCGGCGAGCCCGGCGCGGGCCAGCCGCTGATCGAGCTGGCGGATGCCGAAGCCGCAGTCGATCAGGAGCCGGGAGGTGCGGCCGCCGCTGGTCGCCTCGACCAGCGCGGCATTGCCCGTGCTGCCGCTGCCGAGGCTTCGGAAGCGGAGCATGGAACTTACTTCAGGTCGTCGGCGATGACCTTGACGATGCGCTCGGCATTGGCCGAGGTCTCGGGCGCGCCGGCCTCGTTCTGCACCGACACCGTGCTGCTCTCGCCCTGGCTCTTGACCAGGATGCGGAACTTGAGCGGTGCCTCGGTCTTGCTCGAGCTGAACAGCTTGCCGAAGAAGCCGGGCTCCTTCTTGTCGGGGTTTGGCGGCACGTAGCGCACGAAGTAGACGCCGGCGCTGCGGTCGCGGTCTTCGACGGTGAAGCCGGTGCGGTCGAGCGCGAGGCCGACGCGGCGCCATGCGCGGTCGAAGCCGTCGCTGAGCTGCACGATCGGCTGGCCGCCGACGTTGGACACGCGGGCAGTCTGCACCGGTGCCGCGGCGGCGGTGGCCGCGACCTGCTTGGCCTGTTCCTGCGAGACGCCGAGCTTGACCATCAGGCGGCGCAGGAATTCGGCCTCGAGTTCGGGGTCGGACGGACGCGGCTGCCAGACGGTCTGGTCCTGGCGCGTGTTGGTGTAGACCTCCTGCATGCCGCGATGGCTGATGTAGATCTCGGTGCCGGTGGGCGTGCGCTCCATGCGGGTGCGGAAGCGGTCGAGTTCGCCGGTGGAGTAGATCGAGTCGACCAGCTTGCCCAGCGTGCCGCGGATGATGTCCTGCGGCAGCTTGGCGCGGTTCTCGGCCCAGTCGGTTTCCATGATGCCGAGGTTGCGCTGCTCGGTGGTCAGCAGGAAGCCGCTTTCCTGCCAGAAGTCCTTGACCGGATCCCAGAGCTGGTCGGGCGAACGATTGACGACCAGCCAGCGTTGCGAGCCGGTGCGCTCCAGGCGCACGTCACCGAGGTTGGAGACGGCGGTGGGCACGCCCGGCGCGTTGGCGACGCCGGTCTGGTAGGCATTGGCGGTCACGGCGCCGCCGGGGATCGCGTAGCGGTTGTCGCGCGAGAGCTGCGACAGGTCGGGCGGCACTTCGAGCGTCGGGGCCTTGCCGGCGCTCTTGTAGTCGATCTTGTCGCTCTCGAGAACGGAGCAGGCGGCGAGACTGGCGACGAGGGCCAGGAGTGCGAATCGCGAGAGGTACTTCAACGTCGTCTTCCTTGTTGGAATGGTTCGGTCAATCGATGGGCCGCTGTGCCCGCCCGTTCTGAGCTCGGTTCAGGCAAAAGGTTGCTTAACCTCGAACGCGGCAGGGTAAAAGAAGATCGTGGAGGGAATGTGGAGGGGCGAGGGCGCGCAGGCGCGCATCAGTCCTTGAGCAGCCCGGTCGCGCGCAGCGCGGCCTCGACCGCCGGACGGCTGGCCTCGGAAAGCTCGGTCAGCGGCAGCCGCAGCGCACCGCCGCAGAGGCCGAGGCGGGACATGGCCCACTTGAGCGGAATCGGATTGGGTTCGACGAACAGGTTGCGGTGCAGCGGCATCAGCTCGAACTGGATCTGCATCGCGCGCTTCACGTCGCCCGCGAGCGCGGCCACGCACAGCTCGTGCATCTTGCGCGGCGCCACGTTGGCCGTGACGCTGATGTTGCCCTTGCCGCCGCACAGCATGAGCGCCACGGCGGTCGGGTCGTCGCCCGAATAGACGGCGAAGCGCTCGGGCAGGTCGCGGATCAGCCACTGGGCGCGTTCGATGTTGCCGGTGGCTTCCTTGATGCCGATGATGCCGGGCACCTGGGCCAGGCGCAGCACGGTGTCGTGCGCCATATCGGCGACGGTGCGGCCGGGCACGTTGTACAGCACGGTGGGCAGGTCGCCCACGGCTTCGGCGATGGCCTTGAAGTGCTGGTACTGGCCCTCTTGCGTGGGCTTGTTGTAGTAGGGGACGACCTGGAGCTGGGAATTGGCGCCCACGCCCTTGGCGAACTTGGCGAGCTCGATCGCCTCCTTGGTCGAGTTGGCGCCGCAGCCGGCCATGACGGGCACGCGGCCCCGGGCCTGCTCGACCGACACGCGGATGATTTCGCAGTGCTCTTCCACGTCGACCGTCGGCGATTCGCCGGTGGTGCCGACGACGCCGAGGCAGTCGGTGCCTTCGTCGATGTGCCAGTCGATCAGCCGGCGCAGCGCGGGATAGTCAACGCTGCCGTCGTCGTGCATCGGCGTGGCCAGCGCGACGATGCTGCCTGTGAGTTGCTCCAAGGGGGAATCTCTTTGTCGTGGACGAAAGCACGCATTCTAATAGCGCACCCCCTGCCCGCCACCCGGGCGGCCCCGGGTCCCGAGGGGGTGGTCAGGCGGCCTTCAGCGGATGGCGCGGCGGCAGGTCCGCCGCGGCGGCGGGCACCCGCACCGCCGCGATGCGCTGCACAAAGCGCGCCGGCTCGCTCAAGAAGCCGTCCTCGTAGGCCACCACGCGCAGCCCGTCGCAGGCAGCCAGCAGTTCGCCCGGGCGCAGCAGGAAGTCGGGCCGCGAGGGCTTGCCCACGCTCTCGTTGCCCGCCGCGAAGGTCTCGTAGAGCAGCACGCCGCCGGGCGCCACGGCCGCGACGATGTCGGGCAGCCGCGCCCGCCACAGGTAGTTGGTGACGACCACCGCGCCGAAGCCCTGGCCGGCGAAGGGCCAGGGGCCGTCCTCGATGTCGGCGGTGACGGCCGTGCCGAAGGCGGCCGAGGCCGCCGTGGCTTCGGCCGAGCGGTCGACGCCCGTGGCCGGGTGCCCCCGCTGCGCGAACCAGTGCATGTGGCGGCCGGCGCCGCAGGCCACGTCGAGCACGGTGGCGCCCGGCGCGAGCAGGTGGCTCCAGCGCACGATCCATTCCGAGGGCGCCGACAGGCCGTGGACCGGCGAAGGGGGATTGGTTACATCTTTCATGGCGCCTTGCGCCCGCCGGGCGCGCGATCGGTCAGAAGCACGACCAGATCTGGTCGACCAGCATCACCGCGAATTTGGGGTGGGTGTAGAGGCTGAACACGCCCGCCAGCGCCAGCGCCGCGGCGGCGAACCAGCCGGTGCGTGCGAGCCGTTGGCGCGAGAGGGGTGTCATGGCCGCTATTGTGATCCCGGCTCAGCCCGCGTATCAGCCCGCATGCGCGGCGGGCCGGCCCACCGGGCGCGCGATCGCGCTCTCGCGCACCGGCAGGTTGACCAGCGCCGCGAACACGCCGAGCGCGATCGCCAGATACCAGACCACGTCGTAGCTGCCCGTGGTGTCGTAGAGGTAGCCGCCGAGCCAGACGCCGAGGAAGGAGCCGACCTGGTGGCTCAGGAACACGAAGCCGCTGAGCATCGAGAGATGGGCCACGCCGAAGATGCCCGCCACGATCGCGTTGGTGGCCGGCACGGTCGAGAGCCAGAGGAAGCCCATCGCGGCCGAGAACAGGTAGACGCTCAGCGGCGAGGTCGGCACCACGAGGAACAGCGCGATGGACACCGCCCGCGCGAAGTAGATCGCGGCCAGGATCTTGCGCTTGGCCAGCTTCTGGCCCAGCAGTCCCACGGTGTAGGTGCCGAACACGTTGAACAGGCCGATCAGCGCCAGCGCGTAGCCGGCCACGTCGGCCGGCAGGCTCTTGTCGCGCAGGTAGGTCGGCATGTGGATGCCGATGAAGGCGAGCTGGAAGCCGCAGACGAAATAGCCGGCCATCAGCAGGCCGAAGCTCGGGTAGCGGAAGGCCTCGCCCACGGCCTGCAGCACCGACTGCTCGCGGTGCGCGGTCGCGGCCTCGCTCCGGGGCTCGCGCAGGCCGAAGGCCAGCGGCACGATCACCAGCACCAGCACGGCGACCACGGCCAGCGCGGTCTGCCAGCCGAACTGGCCGATCAGCCGGCCCTCGACCGGCGCCATCAGGAACTGGCCGAAGGAGCCGGCTGCGGCCGCCACCCCCATTGCCCACGAGCGCCGCTCGGCCGGGATCTGCCGCCCGATCACGCCGTAGATCACCGCGTAGGTGGTGCCGGCCTGGGCCGCGCCGATCAGCAGGCCGGCGCTCAAGGTGAACAGCAGCGGCGTCGGCGAATGCGCCATGCCCAGCAGGCCCAGTGCGTAGAACACCGCGCCGCCGATCAGCACCCGGAACGCGCCGAAGCGGTCGGCCAGCATGCCCGCGAACACCCCGAAGATGCCCCACGAGAGGTTCTGTATCGCCAGCGCGAACGAGAAGGTCTGCCGGCTCCAGTCCTGCGCCTGCGTGATCGGCTGCAGCCAGAGCCCGAAGCCATGGCGGATGCCCATCGAGAGCGTGACGATCATGGCGCCGCAGAACAGCACCTGCCTGATCGAGAGGGTGGGAGTGGAAGGCGATTGCATGCGGCGACTGTAGCCAAGAGCCGGCTTTGGCATGCGCGCCGGCGGCGACAGCCATTGATGATTTATCGGCGGCGTTTCAATGCCCGAACGGCATCAAAGCGCCAAATACTTCACGCTTCTCCGTAGTTACCCGAAGTCGCAATTGTTTACATTTGCAGCCGACACAAAAAGACGAGGGGGAGGGATTCCCATGGAAAGAACGAACCGGCGTGCCCTGCGCGCGCTGCTGGCCCTTGCCGCGACCGCCGTGGCGGCGAGCCTGCTTCCCGCCTGCGCGCCCGCGGTGCGCAGCGTGCCGACGCAACTCTCGGCGGTGGATCCGTCGAGCCGGCCGGCCGACCTGCGCTTCACCGCGCCGCTGGAGATCCGTCTGCCGACCGGCTACGGGCGCCAGATCCCCGCCAGCAGCCGCTGGGTGCCGGCCGGGCGCCTGAGCGAAGGCCAGGTGTATCGCCCCGTCGATCTCGTGTTCAGCATCGAAGGCCAGCAGGTCCACGAGGCCTGGCTGGTCGTTCGCAATGGCGTGCTGCAAGGCTTCTACCTGCCTGCCGAGGCGCGCTTCTCCCTGCTCGATCCCCCAGTACAACTTCCAAAAGGAACTCAACCGTGAGAAGAACCGTTCTGAAATTCGCCGCGCTCGCGGCCGTCGTCGTGCTTGCCGCGGGCTGCGCCAGCGGCGTCAAGTACCAGGACATGGCCGCCTCGATGCCCAGCGTCAAGGCCGGCGAGGGCCGCATCTATTTCTTCCGTTCGTCGTCGATGTTCGGCGCCGCGATCCAGCCCGACATCCGTCTCAACGACACGGTGGTCGGCACCTCCAAGCCGGGCGGCTTCTTCTACGTCGACCGGCCGGCCGGCAACTACGTCGCGGCGGCCGCGACCGAGACCGAGAAGACCGCCAGCTTCACGCTCGCGCCCAACGAGATCAAGTACCTGCGTACCTCGCCGAGCATGGGCCTGATGGTGGGCCGCATCGTCGTCGAGCTCGAGTCGCCCGACAAGGCCAAGGCCGAGCTGCAATCGCTGAGCTACACCGGCACCGTCGCAGCGGCCAAGTAGCTTCCCATCCCCCGGGTCCGGCGGGCATCGCGCCCCGTGCCGGACCCGCCTCGCGCGCCGGCGCTCCCCGAGCCTGCCGTCACGCGCGAGGGTTGCCCTGTACGGGCATCCAGTTGTTTGGCGGCGACTGACTACAATCCGCCCCCATGGCGACTCCCCCCAAGACTCCAACCAGTTCCTCCGACGCCTCCGGCTACTCCGAAGGCTCGATCCGCGTGCTCAAGGGCCTCGAGCCCGTCAAGCAGCGCCCGGGCATGTACACCCGCACCGACAACCCGCTGCACATCATCCAGGAAGTGCTCGACAACGCGGCCGACGAAGCGCTCGCGGGCCACGGCAAGAAGATCAAGGTCACGCTGCACGCCGACGGCTCGGTCAGCATCGAGGACGACGGCCGCGGCATCCCGTTCGGCCTGCATCCCGAAGAGAAGGCGCCCGTGATCGAGCTGGTCTACACCCGGCTGCACGCGGGCGGCAAGTTCGACAAGGGCTCGGGCGGCGCCTACAGCTTCTCGGGCGGCCTGCATGGCGTGGGCGTGTCGGTGACCAATGCGCTGTCGAAGCGGCTCGAGGTGGCGACGCACCGCGAAGGCTCGGTGGCCAAATTGACTTTCAGCGGCGGCGACGTGATCGAGCCGCTCGAGGTGCGCAGGCTCGAGGCCGGCGAGCGCAAGCAGGGCACCACGGTGCGCGCCTGGCCCGACGCCAGGTATTTCGAGTCCTCCGCGCTGCCCATGGCCGAGCTCACCCACCTGCTGCGCAGCAAGGCGGTGCTGATGCCCGGCGTGGGCGTCACGCTGGTCAACGAGAAGACCAAGGAAACGCAGCAGTGGCTCTACAAGGGCGGCCTGAGCGACTACCTGATGCAGACGCTCAACGGCGATCCGGTGATCCCGCTGTTCGAGGGCAGCGGCCATGCCGACAAGAACGCCGACAACTTCGCCGAGGGCGAGGGTGCCGACTGGGCCGTGGCCTTCACCGAGGACGGCCAGCCTGTGCGCGAGAGCTACGTCAACCTGATTCCCACCAGCGCCGGCGGCACGCACGAGAGCGGCCTGCGCGACGGCCTGTTCACGGCGGTCAAGGGCTTCATCGAGCTGCACTCGCTGCTGCCCAAGGGTGTGAAGCTCTTGCCCGAGGACGTGTTCGCGCGCGCCTCCTACGTGCTCAGCGCCAAGGTGCTCGATCCGCAGTTCCAGGGCCAGATCAAGGAGCGCCTGAATTCGCGCGACGCGGTGCGGCTGGTGTCGAGCTTCGTGCGCCCGGCGCTCGAGCTGTGGCTCAACCAGCACGTCGACTACGGCCGCAAGCTCGCCGAACTGGCGATCAAGGCAGCCCAGACGCGCCAGCGCGCGGGCCAGAAGGTCGAGAAGCGCAAGGGCTCGGGCGTGGCCGTGCTGCCCGGCAAGCTGACCGACTGCGAGAGCAAGGACATCGGCCACAACGAAGTCTTCCTGGTCGAGGGCGACTCGGCCGGCGGCAGCGCCAAGATGGGCCGCGACAAGGAAAGCCAGGCCATCCTGCCGCTGCGCGGCAAGGTGCTCAACACCTGGGAGGTGGAGCGCGACCGGCTGTTCGCCAACACCGAAATCCACGACATCTCGGTGGCCGTGGGCGTCGATCCGCATGGCCCCGACGACACGCCCGACCTCAGCGGCCTGCGCTACGGCAAGATCTGCATCCTTTCCGATGCCGACGTGGACGGCTCGCACATCCAGGTGCTGCTGCTCACGCTGTTCTTCCGCCACTTCCCCAAATTGATCGAAACCGGCCACGTGTATGTCGCGAAGCCGCCATTGTTCCGGGTCGACGCGCCCGCGCGCGGCAAGAAGCCGGCCTCCAAGGTCTATGCGCTCGACGAGGGCGAACTGACCGCCACGCTCGACAAACTGCGCAAGGACGGCGTGCGCGAAGGCGCCTGGAGCATCAGCCGCTTCAAGGGCCTGGGCGAAATGAGCGCGGAACAATTGTGGGAAACCACGCTCAATCCGGACACCCGGCGCCTGATGCAGGTCCAATTGGGCCGCTTCGACTTCAGCGCCACCCAGGGCGAGATCACCAAGCTCATGGGCAAGGGCGAAGCGGCGGCGCGGCGCGAACTGATGGAACTGCGCGCCGACGACGTCGACATCGATGTTTGATTCCACCCCGCATGTCCCTCCTCAAGCCTTCGCTGCTCCTGGCCTTCCTGCTGCTCGCGCTGCAGGGGCCGGCGCGCGCCGCTGACGTCTACGGCTACATCGACGCCAACGGCGTGGCGCACTTCGCGGCCGAGAAGGTCGACGAGCGCTACCAGGTGTTCTTCCGCGACGGCCAGAGCTTCGACACCACGCAGGGCATCTCGCCGCTCGGTCGCCTGGGCCGCGGCGACCGCAAGCTCGACGGCAAGGTGTCGCCGGCCTCGCAGACGCTGCTGGCCATGTTCGAGGCCTCGCCCAGCTACAAGATCGCCAAGAGCGCGCTGCGCGATGCCGCGAACAAGCACGCGATCGACTACGAGCTGCTGCAGGCGCTGATCGCCACCGAGTCGGGCTTCGACGCCCAGGCCGTCTCGCCCAAGGGCGCGCGCGGGCTGATGCAGCTGATGCCCGGCACCGCGCAGCGCTACGGCGTGGCGGGCGACAAGCGCGCGAGCCTCGAGAAGAAGCTGTTCGACCCGCGCATCAACATCGCCGCCGGCTCGCACTACCTGCGCGACCTGATCGCGATGTTCCCGGGCCAGATCGAGCTGGCGCTGGCGGCCTACAACGCGGGCGAGGGCGCGGTGCAGCGCGCGGGCAACAAGATCCCGAACTACAAGGAAACGCAGAACTACGTGCAGACGGTGCTGCAGCTCTATGCCTACCTCAAGCCTTCGGTGGCCCGGGGCGGCGGCCTGCGCGGCGGCAAGACGCCGGGGCGCATCCGCATGGAGATGACGGTGCCCGCCGGCGGCGCGATCGGCCGCGGCAACATGCCCCCGGATGCGCCGCGCGGCCTGCCGTCGATGCCGGCCGTGCCCGAGTCGGCCGCGCCGCCCGCCGCCGATGCCGGCACCGGCGATCTCCCCGCTTCGCCGCTGTCGTGAGCACGGCGTCCCGCGAGCGAGCGCCTTCGCCCGCCCCGACCACCCCAAGAACGAGGAGACCGCGATGCAACGTCGAGATTTCGTCCTGGCCGGCGCCGCCGCGCTGAGCGGTGCCGCGCGCGCCCAGCATCCCGCCTCGCACGCGGCGCCGCAGCCCGTGCCGTCCTCGGCCGAGCCCTACGCGCGGCTGCAGGGCGGCGTGCCGCACCACATGACGCCCGAGCAGGAGTCGCAGCGCGTCACCGACAGCCCCGCGCCGCGCGGCCCGCAGGGGCGCTGGGCGGCACGCGCGGCGTTGCCGCTCCCGCGCAGCGAGATGGCCTGGGCCACGGCCGCGCAGGGCCGCATGCACGTGGTCGGCGGCTACGGCGAGGGCGCGGTCAACCGCGACTACCACCACATCTACGACCCGCAGGCCGACCGCTGGCTCGACGGCGCGCCGCTGCCGCGCGGCGCCAACCACGTCGCCGTGGCGGCCGACGGCGGCCGGGTCTACGCGCTCGGCGGCTTCGTCGAGCAGAACCGGCGCTCCGACACGAACGCCTACGTCTACGAGATCGCGGCCAACCGCTGGACCCCCATCGCGCCGCTGCCGCGTCCGCGCGGCGCGGCCGCCGCGGTGGTGCTCGACGGGCAGCTGCACCTGATCGGCGGCGCCTCCGAGCCCGCGGCCGAGCGCGCCAGCGTGGGCTGGCACGAGGTCTACGACCCGAAGGCCGACCGCTGGAGCGCGCGCAAGCCGCTGCCCGGCGCGCGCGATCACGTGGGCTGCGTGGCGCACGGCGGCCTGATCCACGTGGTCGGCGGGCGCTTCAACACCTTCGAGTACAACACCGACCTGCACCACGTCTACCTTCCCGCGCGCGACACCTGGGAGCCGCGTGCGCCGCTGCCCACCGCGCGCTCGGGCCATGGCCTGGTGGTCTATCGCGACCGCTTCTTCGCCATGGGCGGCGAGGGCGGTTTCCTCGTCGGCGGCGTGCCGCGCCAGGCCAAGGTCTTCGGCCAGATGGAAAGCTACGATCCGGTGGCCGACAGCTGGCAGCGCCATGCGCCCATGACCACACCGCGCCACGCCGTCGGTGCCGCCGTCATCGGCGACTGGATCTACGTGGCCGGCGGCGGCGCCGTGCTCGGCGGCTCGGTGCAGTCGGCGGTGCACGAGGCCTTCACGCTGGGCTGAGCGCCCCTGCAAGCCACCCCTTTTTTCGTTTTCTCACCCGCTCTTCCATGGACTCCCAACCCCCGCTCGATCTCCTGCCTCCCGGCGACGACAACAACGACGGCGGCGACGGCACCTCGCTCACGCTCGCCGACTATGCCCAGACCGCCTACCTCGAATACGCGCTGAGCGTGGTCAAGGGCCGCGCGCTGCCCGACGTGTCGGACGGCCAGAAGCCGGTGCAGCGGCGCATCCTCTATTCGATGTCGCGCATGGGCCTGGGCTTCGGCGGCACCAATGGCACCGTGGGCGCCAAGCCCGTCAAGAGCGCGCGCGTGGTCGGCGACGTGCTCGGCCGCTTCCATCCGCACAGCGACCAGGCCGCCTACGACGCGCTGGTGCGCATGGCGCAGGACTTCTCGCAGCGCTATCCGCTGGTCGACGGCCAGGGCAACTTCGGCAGCCGCGACGGCGACGGCGCCGCGGCCATGCGCTACACCGAGGCACGCCTCGCGCGCATCACCAGCCTCTTGCTCGACGAGATCGACGAGGGCACGGTCGACTTCATCCCCAACTACGACGGCAGCACCGAGGAGCCGCGCCTCCTGCCCGCGCGGCTGCCGTTCACGCTGCTCAACGGCGCGAGCGGCATCGCGGTCGGCCTGGCCACCGAGATCCCGAGCCACAACCTGCGCGAGATCGCCGATGCCTGCATGGCGCTGATCAAGTCGAACGGCAAGCTCAGCGAGGAAGAGCTGTTCGCCATCGTGCCCGGCCCCGACTATCCGGGCGGTGCGCAGATCATCAGCAGCGCGGGCGACATCGCCGATGCCTACCGCAGCGGCCGCGGCTCGCTCAAGGTGCGCGCGCGCTGGAAGATCGAGGATCTCGCGCGCGGCCAGTGGCAGCTGGTGGTCAACGAGCTGCCGCCGGGCGTGAGCACGCAGAAGGTGCTCGAGGAGATCGAGGAGATCACCAACCCCAAGGTCAAGGCCGGCAAGAAGGCGTTGAGCACCGAGCAGACCCAGGTCAAGGCCGCGATGCTCTCGGTGCTCGACGTGGTGCGAGACGAGTCGAGCAAGGACGCCGCCGTGCGCCTGGTGTTCGAGCCCAAGACCTCGCGCATCAGCCAGGAGGAGTTCATCACCACGCTGCTGGCGCAGACCTCGCTCGAAACCTCGTCGTCGATCAACCTCACGATGGTGGGCATCGACGGCAAGCCGACGCAGAAGTCGCTGCGCCAGATGCTCGAGGAATGGATCGAGTTCCGCGCCGCCACGGTCGAGAAGCGCTCGAAGCACCGCCTGGGCAAGGTACAGGACCGCATCCACATCCTCGAGGGCCGGCAGCTGGTGCTGCTGAACATCGACGAGGTGATCGCCATCATCCGCGCGGCCGAGGATCCGAAGGCCGCGCTGATCGCGCGCTTCAACCTCAGCGAGGTGCAGGCCGAGGACATCCTCGAGATCCGGCTGCGCCAGCTCGCGCGGCTCGAAGCCATCAAGATCGAGCAGCAGCTCAAGGAACTGCGCGAGGAGCAGAAGAAGCTCGAGGAGATCCTCGGCAGCCCGGCCGCGCTGCGCCGCCTGCTGGTCAAGGAGATCGAGGCCGACGCCAAGACCTTCGAGGACCCGCGCCGCACGCTGATCCAGGCCGAGAAGCGCGCCGTGGCCGAGGTCAAGGTGGTCGACGAACCGGTCACGGTGATCGTCTCGCAGAAGGGCTGGGTGCGCGCGCAGAAGGGCTGGCCCACGGCTAACGGCGGTGCCGCGCCCGAGTACAGCTTCAAGTCGGGCGACTCGCTCTACGGCGCCTTCGAATGCCGCAGCGTCGACACGCTGCTGGTGTTCGGCAGCGCCAAGGACAAGAGCGTGCGCGTCTACACCGTGCCCGTGGCCTCGCTGCCGGGCGCGCGCGGCGACGGCCAGCCGGTCACCACGCTGATCGACCTCGATGCGGGCACGCATGTCACGCACTACTTCGCGGGCCCGGTCGCGGCCAGCCTGCTGCTGGCCAATTCGGGCGGCTACGGCTTCATCGCCACGGTCGAGAACATGATGTCGCGCCAGCGCGGCGGCAAGGCCTTCATCGACGTGGGCGAGGGCGAGCAGCTGTGCCGGCCCTCGCTGGTGGGCGGTGCCGGCGGCGCCGAGCCCATGCCCGCGGCCACGCACGTGGCCTGCGCCTCCACGGGCGGGCGCATCCTGACCTTCGAGATCGCCGAGCTCAAGAGCCTGCCCAAAGGCGGCCGCGGCCTCACGCTGATCGACCTCGAACCCAAGGACACCCTCGCGGGTGCCGCGGCCTACACGCGCAGCGTGAGGATCGAAGGCATCGGCCGCGGCGGCAAGGAGCGCGACGAGACGCTCGAGATCCGCACCCTGAACAACGCGCGCGGCACCCGCGCGCGCAAGGGCAAGGCGGCCGACCTGGGCTTCAAGCCGGCCAGCATCGTGCGGGTGCTCTGATGGGCGGCCTCGACATCAGCACCATCGGCTTCGTCATCGCGGTCGTGACCGGCATCGGGAGCTTTCTCGTGGGCCGGCACTTCCGCGGCAAGCGCGCCGAGAAGAAGCGCGCGAAGGACCGCGTGGCGGCGCAGGCGCTCGAGACGCGTCAGCAGCGCCGCGCGCGCGAGCGGCGCGAGCGCGGCTAGGAAGTCGCTACTTCAGGCCTTCCCACCAGCGCACGTTGGTGCGCGCCTGGCCCACCGTCAGCACCTCGCCGATCACCGGCGTGGCCAGCTCGATCTTGCGCTCCCGCGTGAGCTTCGCGATGCGGTCCAGCGGGTCGTGCCAGGTATGGAAGGCGAGGTCGAAGGTGCTGTTGTGCACCGAGTACAGCACCTTGCCGCGCAGGTCCTCGAAGGCCTGCACGCTCTGCTCGGGCGTCATGTGGACCGCGGGCCAGTAGGCGTCGTAGGCGCCGTTCTCCATCAGCGCGAGGTCGAAGCCGCCGAAGCGCTCGCCGATCTGCCTGAAGCCCGGGAAGTAGCCCGAGTCGCCGCTGTAGAAGATGCGCTGCTCGCCGCTTTGCACCACCCACGAGGCCCACAGCGTGCGGCCGCGGTCGGTCAGCGAACGGCCCGAGAAGTGCTGCGCCGGCGTGGCCGTGAGCTTCACGCCGTCGTGCTCGCCGGCCTGCCACCAGTCGAACTCGCTGATGCGCTCGGGCGGCACGCCCATCGCCACCAGCCGCGCCTTCACGCCCAGCGGCACGAAGTAGCGTTGCACCCGTTTCGCGAGGTACTCGATGGTGTAGACGTCGAGGTGGTCGTAGTGGTCGTGCGAGAGGATGAGGCCCTCGATCGGCGGCAGGTCCTGCAGCGCGATCGGCGGCTGATGAAAGCGCTTGGGCCCCGCGAACGAGAACGGCGACACGCGCTCGCCGAACACCGGGTCGATCAGCCAGTACTTGCCGCGCAGCTTCAGCAGGTGCGAGGAATGGCCCAGGCGCACCACGTGGTTGGCCTGGGCGTCGAGCGCTTCGAGCGCGGCCGGCGTCAGCGGCTTCACGGGGATCGCGTCGGTGGGCACCGAGTCGGTCTTGGTCTCGAAGAAGAAGCGGGTCCAGATCTTCCAGCCGCTCTGGTTGGGCAGCACGTCGGGGTTGTCCATGTTCTGGAAGGTGCAGCCCTTGAACTGCGGCGAGGCGTCGTAGCGGGCCTCGCAGCCGCTGTTGCTGCTGCAGCCGGCCAGCAGCGCGCAGGCGGCCGCGAAGGCGGCGGCGGCGCGTCGGCGCAGGCGCTGCGGGAGAGAAGGAGCGATGGCGTCGGTCATGGCGGTGTTGTGTGGTTCTGCGGGCGGCGCGAGCTTAGCGGCGGGTGCGCGGGCAATGGTTTCAACGCCAGAAACATTCGCCGGGCAGGGGCATTGGCGGCGTCCTGTGCGATCCTTCGGCCTCACCGTCCGCGCACCAGAAAGGGTTCCCCATGACTCTCGCCGTCCTCGTCATCGACATGCAGCGCGGCCTCGTCGACGACGCCCCGCGTCCGCACGAAGCCGCCGCGGTGATCGAGCGCATCAACGCGCTCACCGCCCGCGCCCGCGCGGCCGGCGTGCCGGTGGCCTTCATCCAGCACGAGAACGAGATCGACCTCGCGTTCGACTCCGAGCGCTGGCAACTCGCCGGCGCGCTCGACACCGACACGCGCGACGCACGGCTGCGCAAGACCACGCCCGATTCCTTCCTGCGCACGCCGCTCGATGCCTGGCTCTCGGAGCGCGGCGTGAAGCGCGTGGTGGTCTGCGGCTATTCGTCGGAGTTCTGCGTCGACACCACGGTGCGCCGCGCGGCCGGGCTGGGCTACGAGGTGACGCTCGCGGCCGACGCCCACACCTCGCACGACAAGCCGCATGCCACGGGCGCGCGGATCCGCGCGCACCACAACGCCACGCTCGCGGACATCACGAGCTTCGGCGTGCCGATCCGCGCGGTCGACAGCGCCGATGTGTCCTTCGACGGCTGAAAGGAAAGCGGACAGCCGGACGCAGAGGACGCGAAGGGCGCGAAAGAATTCAAAAAGGTCTTCTGGTTTCCTTTCGCGTTCTTCGCGAATTCTTCGCGTCCTCTGCGTCCGGAAGTTCGGCTGTCCGATCCCGCTTTCAATCCGCCCCCGGCCGCCACACCCGCACCAGCGCCCCGAGCTTCTCCCGGAAGCTCATGCGGTCGTTCGACAGCACGTCGATGAAGTCCGACAGCCGCTGCGACTTGACCATGGTGTAGACCGTGAGCCAGGTCGTGAACACCAGCACCACGCCGAACCAGATCGCCTTGCGCCACAGCGGCGCCTCGGCCTCGGCCAGCAGGTTCATGCCGAGGAAGCCGGTGGTGATGGTGCCGATCAGCCCGAACAGCGTCACGACGGTGAGCCGCACCACGGTGTTGGCCTGGCGCCGCAGGCTGTCGGCGTCGAGGTAGGTGTTCATGTCGGCGATGCGCTCCTTGACCTCGTCGTAGAGCGGATCGAGCCCGAGGTGGGTGGCGCACAGGTGCGACAGCGCGCGCACCTGCGCCTGCTCGGAGATCTCGTGGAACCAGTAGCGGTGCGTGAAGCGCAGGAAGCGTTCGAAGCTGGCGCGGATCGCGCGCTTGAAGCGCTTCACGCTCGGCGTGCTGCGGATGTCCAGGCGCTTGAGCGCCTCCACCAGCTGGTCCGAGAACATCAGCAGCGAGGCCTTCTGGAAGTGCGCGATCAGGAACAGCAGGAAGTGCTGGTGGCGGAACTGCGCGAGCACGCCGCGGTCGCGGCAGCAGAAGAACTCGGAGCGCGCATCGCCCACCACGATCAGCGCATGGCCGTTGCACAGGTAGCGCGTGTTGGGGGCCGCGCCGGCATCGACCCAGAAGCGGTCGTAGCAGTAGCGGCTCTCGAAGTCGGCCAGATGGTGGTCGGCATAGGGGAGGTGAGCCTGGCGTCCCGCGAGCGCCGCCTCGGCCTCGCCCGCGCCCGTGACCAGGCCGAGGCGGACGAAGTCGTTGCGCGTGAGCCGCTTCGGATCGTCGAGCGACAGGTAGGCCATCACCGGCATGCGGTAGTACTCGATCTGCCGGTAGCGCAGCGCGCCCTGGTCCTCCGAATGGTCGCTCACCAGCGGCTGCATCAGGTAGGCCCAGTGGGCAGCGATGCGCGGCGCGCGGTGCTGCGCCACGTGCGAGATGAAGGCCTCGCTGTGCTGCGCGTCGGAGCTGGAGAGCACGCGGCCGTCGGCCGCCAGCCATTCGACGCTGGCCATGCAGTGCAGCGCGCCGCCCTCGGCATCCCAGCCCGCGGGATAGGCGCGGCCGAAGCGGTAGAGCAGCTCCTGCGCCTGCGCCAGGCTCAGGTCGTTCACGCCGACCTCGAGGTTCAGCAGCACCACGTCGACGTCGAAGAAGAAGTAGAGGTCGCAGTGCACCACCTCGAGCGTGATCGGTGCCTCGCCGGCGCGCGTGACCACGCGCACCGCGGCGATGTCGTGGCGGCGGAAGATGCGCATCGGCGAATCGCCGTCGCTGCTGGAGTCGGGTCCGCCGGCCTGCGCGCGCGAGCGGCCCTCGCCGTAGAGGAAGCGCTGCACATAGGGCAGGAAGCTCACGAACTCGTTGTAGTGGCGCTGGTGGAAGCGGCTGCTGTCGCCGGTGTATTCGTCGATCTCCTCGCGCCACGGCGAGGCCTCGCCCATCTCGCGCAGCAGGTGCCACGGCGCCTGCTGCGCGGACTTCGCATCGCGCGCCGGCATCAGCCGCACGGGCCACAGCAGGGCCTGGCGCAGGTGCTTCACGGCGGGGGCATGGGCGGAGGTCTCGGCGAGCCTGGCGCCGGGGTCTTCGGCCATGTCGTCCAGCTGCGCGGTCGTGGGGTCGGCCAGGGGTGTGAGCATCGCGGAAGTGTAGGCAGCGGCCCCCCGCAAAGACCGACTAGGGTAATCCCTTGGTCATCGTGAAACCGGTTTCATATAAGCTGCAAGCATTGCTTTTCCACTGTGCGCGTGCACCCGCGCCGCAGCCGGACCATGAACTACCAGTTTCAATTCGACGCCGTCTTCGCCGCCTGGCCGCTGCTGCTCAAGGGCACGTGGATCACCGTCCAGCTGTCGCTGGTCGCCACCGTGCTCGGGCTGGTGGTGGCCATCTTCTGCGCCTGGGGCAAGACCTCGGGGCCGGGCTGGCTGCGCTTCGTGATCAACGCCTACATCGAGGTGATCCGCAACACGCCGTTCCTGGTGCAGCTGTTCTTCTTCTTTTTCGCGCTGCCGGCCATCGGCCTGCGCTGGTCGCCGCAGACGGCCGCGCTGGTGGCGATGGTGGTGAACCTCGGCGCCTACGCCACCGAGATCATCCGCGCCGGCATCGAATCCATTCCCAAGGGCCAGATCGAGGCGGGCCGCGCGCTCAACCTCAAGTCCTGGGAGATCTTCCGCTTCATCATCATCAAGCCCGCGCTCAAGGCCATCTACCCGGCGCTCACCAGCCAGTTCATCCTGCTGATGCTGAGCTCGGCGGTGGTCTCGGTGATCTCGGCCGACGACCTGACCTCGGTGGCCGCCAACCTGCAGTCGCAGACCTTCCGCAGCTTCGAGATCTACATCGTGGTCGCGGCCATCTACCTCGCGCTGGCGCTCGCCTTCTCGGCGATGTTCAAGCTGATCTACAAGCGCACGCTCAACTACCCGGACCGCCGGTAAGCGTCGACCGACGGAGACCACCACACCATGCGCACCTTCGGCTTTCCCGAATTCCTGTTCATCCTCGAAGCGGCCCAATGGACGCTCGCGCTGTCGGCCATCGCCTTCGTGGGCGGCGCGATCCTGGGGCTCGCGATCGCGCTCATGCGCACGTCCGAATCGGCGTGGGCACGCGGCGTCTCGACCACCTTCATCCAGATCTTCCAGGGCACGCCGCTCTTGCTGCAGCTGTTCCTGGTGTTCTTCGGCGCGCCGGTGCTGGGGCTGGACATCAACCCCTGGGTCGCCGCGGGCGTGGCGCTGGTGCTCAACAGCGCGGCCTTCCTCGGCGAGATCTGGCGCGGCTGCATCGAGGCCATTCCGCGCGGCCAGTGGGAGGCGGCGCAGGCGCTGAGCCTGAGCTACAGCGCGCGCATGCGCGACGTGGTGCTGCCGCAGGCCTTCAGGATCGCGCTCGCGCCCACCGTGGGCTACCTGGTGCAGATCATCAAGGGCACGTCGCTTGCGGCCATCATCGGCTTCGTCGAGGTCACGCGCGCCGGCCAGATCGTCAACAACGCCACCTTCCAGCCGCTCATCGTGTTCTCGGTGGTGGCCGCCATCTACTTCGTCATCTGCTGGCCGCTGTCGCTGCTGGCCGCGCGCATGGAACGCAAGCGCGCACGCGCGCTGGCCCGCTGATTTCCCCGTTCGCCATCTTCCCCGTCGCTTTCGTTTTTTCCGTCGCTTCCTTTCTTTTTCAGGAGACACATCCCATGACCCGCACCACCACCCGCCGCGCAGCGATCGCAGCCCTCGGCCTCGGCGCCGCCCTCACCGTGTTCGCCCCCTTCGCCTCGGCGCAGAGCGTGGCCGACATCAAGAAGAAGGGCGAGATCACCATCGGCATGCTGGTCGACTTCCCGCCCTACGGCACCACCGACGCGAAGAACCAACCCGACGGCTACGACGCCGATGTGGCCAAGCTCTTGGCCAAGGACTGGGGCGTGAAGGCCAACATCGTGCCGGTGACCGGCCCGAACCGCATTCCCTTCCTGCTGACCAACAAGGTCGACCTGCTGGTCGCCTCGCTGGCCATCACGCCCGAGCGCGCGAAGCAGGTGCAGTTCTCGCAGCCCTACGCGGCCGCCACCATCGTGCTGTACGGCGCGACCAAGACCCCGATCAAGGCCGCCGGCGACCTCAAGGGCTTGCGCGTGGGCGTGGCCCGTGCCTCGACCCAGGACGTGGCCGTGACCAAGGCCGCGCCCGAAGGCACCGAGATCCGCCGCTTCGACGACGACGCCTCGGCCATGCAGGCGCTGATCTCGGGCCAGGTCGACGCCATCGGCTGCTCGGTGACCGTGGCCGCCCAGATCGCCAAGCGCGTGCCCGCCGGCACCTACGAAAACAAGTTCACGCTGGTGCAGCAGTCGATGGGCATCGCGATGCGCCCGGGCCAGGACGAGCTGACCAAGGCCGTCAACGACTTCGTGGCGAAGAACACCGCCAACGGCGAGCTCAACAAGCTCTACCAGAAGTGGCTGCAGGCCGACCTGCCGAAGATGCAGTAAGCCGGGAGCGGAACACCCCATGACCGACCCCATCATCCGCATGGAAGCCGTCAACAAGTGGTACGGCGACTTCCAGGTGCTGACCGGCATCGACCTCAGCGTGCGCGCGGGCGAGCGCATCGTGATCTGCGGGCCCTCGGGCTCGGGCAAGTCGACGCTGATCCGCTGCATCAACCGGCTCGAGACGGTGCAGAAGGGCCGCATCGAGGTCGACGGCATCGATCTCACGGCCGGCGGCAGGAACGTCGACGCGGTGCGGGCCGAGGTCGGCATGGTGTTCCAGCAGTTCAACCTGTTCCCGCACCTCACGATCCTGCAGAACTGCACGCTGGCGCCGATGCGCTCGCGCGGCATGACGCAGGCGCAGGCCGAGGAGGTGGCGATGAAGTACCTCACGCGCGTGCGCATTCCCGAGCAGGCCAACAAGTACCCGAGCCAGCTCTCGGGCGGCCAGCAGCAGCGCGTGGCGATCGCGCGCGCGCTGTGCATGACGCCCAAGATCATGCTGTTCGACGAGCCCACCTCCGCGCTCGACCCCGAGATGGTCAAGGAAGTGCTCGACACCATGATCGGCCTGGCCGAGGACGGCATGACCATGCTGTGCGTGACGCACGAGATGGGCTTCGCGCGCAGCGTGGCCGACCGCGTGATCTTCATGGCCGAGGGCAGGATCGTGGAGCAGGCGCCGCCCGAGGAATTCTTCGGCAATCCCCAGAACGAGAAGACCCGGCAGTTCCTGGGCCAGATCCTCAGCTCGCACCAGGCCCACTGATGTCCTTCGAGGTCCTGATTTCCCTGTCCTCCTTCGGCGCGGCCGAGGTGGGACGCCATGGCCAGCTCTGGTGCTCGCAGCTGTCGAAGCGCGCGGGCGCCGATTCGGTGGAGGTGCGCGGCGAGATGCTGCGCGACGCCGAGGCCGAACTGCCTGCGCTCAACGGCCTGGCCTCGGTCTACTCCAGTCCCGAGGGCCTGTGGGCCCAGGGCGGCTGGCTCGACAGCGCCGCGCTCAAGCGCGGCATCGCGGCCGCCACGCGCGTGGGTGCGAAGCGGCTGAAGATGTCGATCGGCGACTTCCAGCCGTCCTCGCACGGCTCGCTCTGGGGCCTCAAGGTCGAGCTGGCCGAAACCCGCGTCGAGCTCGTGATCGAGAACGACCAGAGCGTGCGCGCCGGCACCGTGCCCGCGCTGCAGGCCTTCTTCGAAGCCGCCGACCGCGCGGGCGTGTCGCTGGGCATGACCTTCGACATGGGCAACTGGCACTGGGTCGGCGAATGCCCGCTGCAGGCCGCGCAGGCGCTCGGCCAGCGCGTGCGCTACGTGCACTGCAAGGGCGCGCAGCGCCTGCCGCACAAGTGGGTGGCGGTGCCGCTCGGCGACTCGGTGGCACCCTGGCGCGCCGTGCTGCGCGCGCTGCCGGCCGACGTGCCGCATGCCATCGAATACCCGCTCGTGGGCGACGACCTCGAGGCCGTCGTCCGCACGCAGATCGACTTCATCCGCGCCGCGCGCGCGTAGCGAAACCACTCACACCGATGACAGAACCCACCGCCTTCGACGTCGCCCTGTTCGGCGAGGCCATGTTGCTGCTCGTGGCCGATCGGCCGGGGCCGATCGAGGATGCGCAGTCCTTCCACAAGCGCACCGCCGGCGCCGAGACCAACGTGGCCATCGGCCTGTCGCGCCTGGGCCTGAAGGTGGGCTGGGCCAGCCGGCTCGGCACCGACTCGATGGGCCGCGCGCTGCTCAACGCGATGCGCGCCGAGGGCATCGACTGCTCGCACGTGATCGCCGATGCCGCGCAGCGCACCGGCTTCCAGTTCAAGGGCCGCGTCACCGACGGCAGCGACCCGCCGATCGAATACCACCGCAAGGGCTCGGCCGCGAGCCACATGGGCCCGGCCGACATCGACGAGCCCTGGCTGCGCTCGGCGCGCCACCTGCACGCCACCGGCGTGTTCGCGGCCATCTCCGAGACCAGCCTGCAGGCCGCGCTGCGTTCGATGGACGTGATGCGCGCCGCGGGCCGCACCATCTCCTTCGACACCAACCTGCGCCCGACGCTGTGGTCCTCGAAGGAGACCATGCGCCACTGGATCAACGAGCTGGCCGCGCGCGCCGACTGGGTGCTGCCCGGCATCGAGGAGGGCCTGCTGCTCACCGGCCACGACCGGCCCGAGGACGTGGCGCGCTTCTACCGCGAGCGCGGCGCGAAGCTGGTGGTGGTCAAGCTCGGCGCCGAGGGCGCCTACTACGACAGCGACGTGGCCGGCACCGGCCGCGTCGCGGGCTTCCCCGTGAAGGAAGTGATCGACACCGTGGGCGCGGGCGACGGCTTCGCGGCCGGCGTGGTCAGCGCGCTGCTCGAGGGCCGCAGCGTGCCCGAGGCGGTGCGGCGCGGCGCCTGGATCGGCGCGCGCGCGGTGCAGGTGCTCGGCGACACCGAGGGCCTGCCGACGCGGGCCGAACTCGAAGCGGCGGGGCTGTGAACGCCATGGCTTCCTCTTCGTCTTCCACCCGCAAGAACGTCCTCGTCTTCCGCACCCTGCCCGAGGACCAGCTCGCGCGCCTGCAGGCCGCGCACGAGGTCGTCGTGGCCGACGCGCGCCAGTCGCCCGAGGCCTTCGCGGCCGCGCTGCCCGCGGCGCAGGGCCTGATCGGCTCGAGCGTCAACTTCAATGCCTCGATGCTCGACGCGGCGCCCCGGCTCGAGGTGATCTCGAGCGTCTCGGTCGGTGTCGACAACTACCCGCTGACCGAGCTGCGCCGCCGCAACATCGTGCTGTGCCACACGCCCGACGTGCTGACCGAGACCGTGGCCGACACCATGTTCGCGATCCTCATGGCCACGCAGCGCCGCGTGGTCGAGCTCTCGACCCTGGTGCGCGAGGGCCGCTGGACGAAGAACATCGGCGAGGACCTGTTCGGCACCGACGTGCACGGCAAGACGCTCGGCATCCTCGGCTTCGGCCGCATCGGCCAGGCCGTGGCGCGCCGCGCCGCCCTGGGCTTCGGCATGCCGGTGCTCTACCACGCGCGCCGCGCGGTCGACCTGGCCGCGCAGGCGCCCGAGCTGCAGGGCCGCGCCACGCACACGCCGCTCGACGAGCTGCTGGCGCGCGCCGACATCGTGCTCGCGATGCTGCCGCTGACCGAGGCCACGCGCGACATGGCCGACGCCGCCTTCTTCGCGCGCATGAAGCCCGGCGCCGCCTTCATCAACGGCGGCCGCGGCGCGACCGTGAACGAGCAGGCGCTGCTCGACGCGCTCGACAAGGGCACGCTGCGCGCGGCCGGCCTCGACGTGTTCGCCAAGGAGCCGCTGCCGGCCGATTCGCCGCTGCGCACCCATCCGCGCGTGACGCCGCTGCCGCACATCGGCTCGGCCACGCACGAGACCCGGCATGCGATGGCCGAGCTCGCGACCACCAACTTGCTGCAGGTGCTGGCCGGGGAGAGGCCGACCGCGCCCTACGACACGGCCAGCGCATGAAACCCACGGGCCGCGCCACCATCGCCGACGTGGCGCAGGCCGCGGGCGTCTCCAAGGCCACGGTCTCGCGCTTTCTCAACCACCGCGAGCGGCTGCTGAGCCCCGACATCGCCGCGCGCGTCGAGGCCGCGATCGCCCAGCTCGCCTATTCGCCGAGCCCGATGGCGCAGGCGCTGAGCCACGGCCGCTCGCGCCTCATCGGCCTGATCGTGGCCGACATCACCAACCCCTATTCGGTGGCGGTGCTGCGCGGCGCCGAGAAAGCCTGCCAGGACGCCGGCTACCTCGTGATGCTGTTCAACCTCGGCAACGAGAGCGAACGCGAGCGCGAGGCCATCGACGCGCTCGCGGGCTACCAGGTCGACGGCTTCATCCTCAACACCCTGGGCCGCGGCAGCGGCGTGTTCGACGCGGTCGCGCTGCACGGCAAGCCAGCGGTGCTGGTCGACCGGCGCCACGCGGGCATGCACACCGACTTCGTCTCGCTCGACAACGAGGCCGCGATGAAGGCCACCTGCGACCATCTGGTCGAAGGCGGCTTTCGCGAGCTGCTCTACGTGACCGAGCCGCTCGCGGGCGTGAGCTCGCGGCGCGAGCGGACCGCGGCCTTCGGCGCCTGCGTGACCGCGAACGGCCCGCGCATGGCCGGCGAGGTGTTCGAGAGCGTGGAGGGCGAACAGCAGGCGCTCGACGATGCGCTCGCGGCGCTGCGCAAGCGCGCCAGGCGCGGCCGGCGCGCCGCCGTGGTGGCGGGCAACGCGGTCGTCACCCTGCGCGTGGCGCAGGCGATGGCGCGGCTGGGCTGGCAGTTCGGCGCCGACCTCGGCTTCGTCGGCTTCGACGATCCCGAATGGGCCTCGCTGATCGGCCCGGGCCTCAGCACCGTCGCCCAGCCCACCGACGACATCGGCCGCGCCGCCGCTAGCTGCCTGATCGACCGGCTGCGGGGGCTCGAAAGCCCGCCGCGGCAGTTGCTGCTGCCGGGGCAGTTGCAGGTGCGGGGTTCGTCGAAGGCGCCTGTCCCCGCGTAGCCGGGTCGGCTTCAGCGGCGAAGCGCGCAGGCCCGCGCATCCAGTCGGCCGCGCGCTCGGCGATCATCACCGTGGGCGCGTTGGTGTTGCCGCCGATCAAGGTCGGCATCACCGAGGCATCGACCACGCGCAGGCCCTCGATGCCGCGCACGCGCAGCCGCGGATCGACCACCGCCCCCGCATCGTTGGGCGCGCCCATGCGGCAGGTGCCGACCGGGTGGTAGATGGTGTCGGCGCGCGCTCGGATCTGGCGCACCAGGTCCTCGTCGCCGCGCGCATCGGCCGTGTAGAGCTCGCGCTGGCGGTACTTCGCGAGCGGTGCCGCCGCCATGATCTCGCGCGTTTTCTTCACGCCCTGCAGCAGCAGCGCGAGGTCCTCGGGGTCGGACAGGAAGCGCGGGTCGATCAGTGGCGCCGAGGCCGGGTTGGCGTCGGCCAGCCGGACCTCGCCGCGGCTCTTCGGCCGCAGCACGCAGACATGGCACGAGAAGCCGTAGCCCGCATGCAGCTTGCGCGCATGGTCGTCGGTGATGGCGATCACGAAGTGCAGTTGCAGGTCGGGCCGACGCAGCTCGGGCGAGGACTTGACGAAGGCGCCGCCCTCGGCGAAGGGCGTGGCGACCAGGCCGGTGCCGGTCCTGCGCCACAGGAGCGCCTGGCGCAGCAGGGTCCAGCTCGCGCCGAGGCCGATGCCGAACAGGTCGCGGTGCTTCGAGCGGTAGGCGAGGATGAAGTCGAGGTGGTCCTGCAGGTTGCGCCCCACGCCGGGCAGCGCCTGCTGCACCGCGATGCCGTGCTGCTGCAGCTGCGCGGGATCGCCGATGCCCGAGAGCATCAGCAGCTGCGGCGAATGGAAGGCGCCGCCGCACAGCGCCACCTCGCGCCGCGCATGGATGCGCTCGACGTTGCCGCCGCGGCGCACCTCCACGCCCACGGCGCGGCCATGCTCGATCACCACGCGCAGCGCCTGCGTGTGCGTGAGCACCGCGAGGTTGGGGCGCGTCATCGCCGGATGCAGGTAGGCGGCCGCGGCCGAGCAGCGCTCGCCGTTCCTCGCGCCGCCATGGAACTGCGTGACCTGGTAGAGGCCCGCGCCTTCCTGCTCGATGCCGTTGAAGTCGTCGTTGAAGGGCACGCCCGACTGCACCGCGGCGCGCACGAAGTCCTCGCTGATGGCGCGCGGCGTCTGCTGGTCGGCCACCTGCAGCGGACCGTCGGCGCCGTGCAGCGGGCTCGCGCCGCGCTGGTTGCCCTCGGCGCGGCGGAACCAGGGCAGCACGTCGCCGAAGGACCAGCCGCCGCAGCCGGCGCGCTCCCAGTCGTCGTAGTCCTCGCGGTGGCCGCGCACGTAGAGCATGGCGTTGATCGCGCTCGAACCGCCGAGGCAGCGCCCGCGCGGCTGGTAGCCGCGGCGGCCGTCCAGGCCCGGCTGCGGCTCGGTGCGCAGCGCGTAGTTGTTGATCGGCGGGCGGCCCGGCAGCATCGCCACCGTGGCGGCCGGCGCGCGCACCAGGATGCCGCGGCCGTCGCCGCCGGCCTCGATCAGGCACACGCGCACGCGCGCATCCTCGCTGAGCCGCGCGGCGAGCGTGGCGCCTCCGGAGCCGCCTCCGACGATCACGTAGTCGAACTCCATCGCCCCGCGTCCTTTCCTGCTTCTTCTTCGATTGCGCCGATGCCGGCCCGTGGACTGTAGGAACGAAACGGGGCAGGGCGCCTAGCGTTTTCCCGTCGGACCAAAGTGGCACTGTCGCGTGCGCGACGCGTGTAATAGGAACCTCCGACGGGTTTCCCCTGGCGGAGCCGACAGGCGAATGACAGTTGCGCGGACCACACTCGGAAGAAGAACAACGACAGCATCCGAGACCACCGCCATGCCCGCACTTTCTTCCTCTTCTTCTCTCCCCGCGCTCTCGCGCCGCGGCGCGCTGCGCCTGTCGCTCGGCGGCATGGCGATGGGTTCGGTGCCCGGCCTCGGCTGGGCCGCCACCGGGCTGGCCGCGCCCGTGCCCGCCGATGGCCTGCCGCGCGGCGTGCCCGAGGCGCAGGGCGTGTCGTCGGCGGCGATCCTGGCCTTCCTCGACGAGGCCGAGCGCGGCGCCTTCGAGCTGCACGGTTTCATGCTGTGGCGCCGCGGCCAGGTGCTGGCCGAGGGCTGGTGGGAGCCCTACGGCCCGCAGCGGCGCCACATGACGCATTCGCTGACCAAGAGCGTGACCGTCTGCGCGGTCGGCATGGCGGTGGCCGAGGGGCGCTTCGGGCTCGACGACAAGGTGGTGTCCTTCTTCCCCGAGCACCTGCCGCCGGTGGTGAGCCCGAACCTCGCGGCGATGACGGTGCGCGACCTGCTGACCATGCGCACCGGCCACGCCGCCATGACCTCGGGCTCGGTGTGGCGGCAGATCCGCACCAGCTGGATCGCCGAGTTCTTCAAGATCCCGGTGGTGAATCCGCCCGGCACGCAGTTCGTCTACACCAGTGCCGCCACCTACATGCTGTCGGCCATCGTCACCAAGACCACGGGCCAGCCGGTGGCCGACTACCTGAAGCCGCGCTTCTTCGATCCGCTGGGCATCACGGGCTACGAATGGGAGGTCGGGCCCGAGGGCATCTCGCCGGGCGCCAACGGCCTGAGCTGGAAGACCGTCGATTCGCTCAAGCTCGGCATCCTGCATGCGCAGAACGGCCTGTGGAACGGCAGGCAGGTGCTCACGAAGGAATGGGTCGACGCGGTGCACCAGCCGCACACCAAGGACAAGTACGGCTACCAGTGGTGGCTGGGCCCGAACGGCGCCTACAACGCCGACGGGCTGTTCGGCCAGTACGCGGTGGTGTTTCCCGCGCACGACGCGGTGCTCGCGATCAACGCGGCGCTGCCGCCGAAGGCCGGCTTCAACGCGGGGCTGCTCTACAAGCACTTCCCGGCCGCGTTCGAGAGCGCGCCCGCCGATGGCGGCCAGGCCAGCGCCGCGCTGCGCCGGCGCATGGCGGGCCTGCGCCTGCTGCCGCCGGTGCGGCCGACCTCGTCGCCGGTGGCCGCGGCCGTGTCGGGCCAGCGCTACGAGTTTCCCGACAACCCCGACAGGATCAAGGCCGCGCGCCTGGACTTCGGCGCCGAGGCCTGCAGCTTCACGCTCGAGGACGAACGCGGCACGCACACGGTGCAGGTGGGATTGAAGAGGCCGATCGAGGGCGACACCACCATGACCGGCAACCGCCTGCACCACGAGTACCAGCCCGCGGTGATGCGCGTGGTGGCCAGCGGCGAATGGCTCGACGAGCGCACCTTCGTCATGAGCTGGACCTTCGTCGAGTCGGCCTTCCGCGACACGGTGACCTGCCGCTTCGCCTCGCGCTACCTGCGGCTCGACCGCAGCGTGAACGTGAACTCGAGCGCGACCGAGATGCCGACGCTGACCGGCGCGCGCGCGGTGAAGGCGGCCTGACAACTACGGAAGGTCGTAGGCCTTGCCAGCGCGGCACGGCGGCGGCGATGGCCTCTTGTCCTGCACGCGGCGGCGGCATCCGCAACCTTTGGCGACACGCTGCGACGGATTAAAACCTCCGGTATCGAAAACCAGATGGAGGCCCGATCCGTGAATGAAGAACATCACTACCTCGACCAGTTCGAAAGCTTTCTGAAGCGCCGCGAACAGGCGGCCGACATCTCGGTCAGCGTCACGGTCGAGATCGAGGAGCGGCAGCCGCGCGGCGTCCCGGACAACTTCTGGGCCGGCGCCGACGGGTCGGGGGGCGAACGCGGCGTGGCCGCGCATTAGATCCTCGATGCCGGGGCGCCCGCTCCGGCTCAGGCCGCGCGCAGCCAGACCTTGCCGTCGGCCGACTCTTCCACCGCCAGGGGAACCAGGCGCGCACCCTTGCAGGGGCCGCCCACGCACAAGCCCGTGTCGGGCTCGTAGATCGCGCCGTGCCGCGCGCACATCAGGTAGCGGCCCGAGCGCTCGAGCACCTGGCCCTCGAAATCGATCGGGCCGCCCACGTGCGCGCACTGGTTGAGGTAGCCATGGACCCGGCCCTGCCAGCGCACGACGAAGGCAGGCCCGCGGCCCGGCGCCTCGAACTTCACCGCGTCGCGGGATTCGGGCAGCGCGTCGCAGATCAGCAGTGCATCGGTCATGGTGGTGCGGACATTCAGGGCGGGGAGGGCTGTGACAGCACCCACTGCGCGAGCCGGCGCGATTCGTCGAGGCTCATGTGGGGCTGGCGCGGCATGATGACGCGGCCCCAGGCGCCGACGCTGCCGTCGCGCAGCTTGTCGGCCAGCCGGGCCGGTGCCTCGGGGTCGTGGCGGTAGCGCGCCGCGATCTGCGCGAAGCCCGGGCCCACCTGCTTGCGCACCATGCCGTGGCAACTGAGGCAGGCATAGCGCGCGACCGGCTCGCGCAGCGGCGCCGGTATCTCGTCGGCCGCGGCCGCCAGCGGCGCGATGGCCGCGAGCGGCAGTGCCAGACACAGGGACCGCGGCAGGCGAATCAGCCGATCTCCGCGATCAGCTCGATCTCGACGCAGGCGCCCATCGGGATCTGCGCCACGCCGAAGGCGCTGCGCGCATGCGCGCCCTTCTCGGGGCCGAACACTTCGGCGAACAGTTCGCTCGCGCCGTTGGTCACGAGGTGCTGCTCGGTGAAGCTGCCGACCGAGTTGACCAGGCTCATCACCTTGACGATGCGCTTGACCTTGTTCAGGTCGCCCACGGCCGCATGCAGCGTGCCCAGCAGGTCGACCGCGACCGCGCGCGCGGCCTGCTTGCCCTGCTCGGTGCTGACGTCGGCGCCGAGCTGGCCGGTCCAGACCTTGCCGTCCTTCTTGGCGATGTGGCCCGACAGGAACACGAGGTTGCCGGTCTGCACGAAAGGCACGTAGGCGGCGGCCGGAACCGAGACCGGCGGGAGGGTGATGCCGAGGCTGGAAAGCTTGTCGTAGACGCTCATGAAGAAGGCTCCTGGTGAGACGGTGGTGAAGGCGGCCGCGCGGAGGGCGGCTGCGGGGAATCGACCGGCGTTTGTACCGGCGAAGCCGCGATCGTAGGCGACGCCGCGGTCGAAGGCCCTGCGCCGCCGGGGGCTTGCGGCGGCTCGAGCTCGTCGACCGGCTGTACCGTCACGCCCACGTGCAGCGTGTGGCGCGCGCCGCCGTGCAGCACGCCGCGCATCGGCGAGACGTCGGAGTAATCGCGGCCGATCGCCAGCGTCACGTAGTCCTCGCCGGGCTGGCGGCCATTGGTGGGATCGAAGTCGGCCCAGTCGCCGGCGCTGCCGGGGCCGTCGCCTTCGCCGGGCAGGTAGACCGAGACCCAGGCGTGCGAGGCATCGGCGCCGATCAGCCGCGGCTGGCCCGGCGCCGGCTGCGTCAGCAGGTAGCCGCTGACGTAGCGCGCCGGCAGGCCCATCCCGCGGAAGCACGCGATCATGATGTGCGCGAAGTCCTGGCACACGCCCTTGCGCTGGGCCAGCGCCTCGGCCGCGGGCGTGTTGATCTCGGTGCTGTCGGCGTCGTAGTCGAAGTCGCGGTGGATGCGCTCGGTGAGGTCCATCGCCACGTCGAAGGCCGGGCGGCCCGGCGCGAAGCTCGCGCGCGCATAGGCGACGAAGTCGTCGTGGCGCGGCACGTAGGGCGAGGGGAAGACGAACTCCGAGGCCGGGTCGAACAGCGCGTCCTTGCGGAAGCGGAAGCGCTCGCGCACCGACTCCCACGGCAGCTCGCGCGCCACCGCGCTCGAGAGCACGGGCGCCGAGGTCTCGACCACGCTCTCGGCCGTGACCACCAGGCTGTCGTGCGTGGTGTCGAGCGCGAAGAAGGCGCGCACGTTGCCGTAGAGGTCGGCCTGCTCGACGCGCTGCGCGGGCGCGGGCTCGATCGCGAGCCGGTGGCTCAGCAGGCGCTGCGAGGGCGTGACCAGCGGCCGCAGGTGCGCGAGGTGCTGCGCGGTCTCGACCGGCGGCGAGTACTCGTAGCGGGTTTCGTGGGTGACGTGGAGTCGCATGGCGCGCGCCGTGGGTTACTTCGACGCGGCGCCGAAGTGCGAGGCGTAGATCCTGTCGTAGCTGCCGTCGGCCTTGATCTCGGCCAGGCCCTTGTCGAGCCTGGCGAGCAGCTCGGCATTACCTTTCTTGACGGCGAGGCCGTACTGCTCGGTCGCGAAGCCGGCATCGCTCACGGTCTTGAAGCCCGCGCCCGCGTTGTTCGCGAGATAGTGCGCCACCACGCCGTTGTCGGCAACCACCGCCTGCACGCCGCCGGCCTCGAGCTCCTTGAGTGCGAGCGGCGTCGATTCGAAGCGCTTGATGTTCGCGCTCGATTTGCCCAGCAGCTTGCCGACCACTTCGTCGCCCGTGGTGCCGTTCTGCACGCCGACCTTGAGCGTCTTCAGGTCCTCGAAGCGGGTCACGCTCGCGTCGCTCCTGACCGCGATCAGCTGGCGCGCGTCGAAGTAGGGCTGCGAGAAGTCCATGGTCTGGCGGCGCTCGGGCGTGATGGTGATGGCCGACACCAGGAAGTCGCGGTCGCCCTGGTCGAGCGTGTTGAAGATGCCTTCCCACGGCGTGTTGACGAACTTCACCTCGATGCCGGCCTTCTTCGCGACGGCATTCACGATGTCGATGTCGAAGCCCACGATCTCGCCCTTCTCGTTCTGCGATTCGAAGGGCGTGTAGGCGGCATCGGTGCCCACGACCAGCACGCGCGCGGCGGACGGTGCGGGCGGGGCCGATGCGGCGGCGGGCGCGGCGGTCTCCTGCTTGCCGCAGCCGGCAAGCGCGAGGACCGCGGCGAGGCCGGCGGCCAGGGCGAAGCGGCGATGGATCGTGGTCATGGGAAGCCCTCCTTGGTCTGTCGTTGCTTGTAGGGGTGGTCTGGTCGCGCGGCGCGCGCAGCGAGGGCTCAGGCGCCCACGGAGCGCAGCGATTCCGAGGTCAGCGTGAAGTAGCGGATGCCGATGGCATCGGACACATGGTAGGCGGCGGCCTCGCAGTGCGCGAGCAGCGCGGCCAGCGCCGCATAGGGGCCGTCCTCGCCGTCGGCGGGGCCGGGGTCGCACAGGTGCTCGAGCGTCCAGGTGGCCGGGTCGGGCAGCTCGTACGACAGCGCCGTGAGCTTGCCGGGCGCGCTGCCTGCGAGCCGCGCGATGCGCCCGCGCAGGGTCTGCGTGACCCAGGCCAGCGAGCGCGGGTTCTCGGCGTCGAGCACCAGCAGGTCGACCAGCGTGGCGACGTCGCGGCGCTGCTGGTAGCGCGCATGGAAGGTGATGGTGCTGTCGAACAGCGCGACCATCGCCTCGAAGCCGCTGACCTCGTGCACCGCGTGGTTCTGGAAACCCGCGAGCAGGGCGTTGGCGAGGAAGCTCAGGCGCTCGATGTGGCGGCCGATCGACAGCAGCCGCCAGGCATCGTCGCGCGTCATGCGGTCGGTCTGCGCGCCGGTCATGGCCGCGAGCGCCGAACTGGCCGACTCGAGCGAGCGCAGCGCCGCGCCGGTGGCGAAGCTGCCTTCGCCGGCCTGCTCGGCGGCGCGGCGCAGGAAGTCGGCCTCGGCGCGCACGATCTGGTTCCAGTGGTCGGGCGAGAGCCGCTCGCGCACCGCGGCCGCGGCCTGGCGGATGCTGCGCAGGCTGTAGCCCACGCTGCCGCCCTGCGCCACGTCGCCGAGCTCGGCGATCAGCGCGCGCTCGAACACGCGGCGCGACTGAGGCGCGCTCGGCACGCCGGCCGGCACCAGCGCGTTGCGCACCGCCATGCGGTGCAGCCATTCGAGCAGCGGGCGCGAGGACTGGTCCTCGCCGCCGAGGATGTTGAGCGTGAGGCGCGCCAGCCGCACCGCGTTCTCGGCGCGCTCGGTGTAGCGGCCGAGCCAGAACATGTTCTCGGCCGCGCGGCTGGTGACCGGCGCGCGGTGCCGCGCCAGCGAGGCCGGCGTGGCCTGCGGCTGCAGCAGCGTGGTGCGGTCGACCTCGCCATGGGTCTGCACCCAGACGTCGGCGCTGCTGCCGCCGCGCTGCATCGAGGCGATCTGCGCATCGGGCCCCGCGAGCCGCGCCAGCCCGCCGGGCAGCACGCGCCACGACTGCGCGCCGTCGCTGACCGCGAACACGCGCAGCAGCACCGCGCGCGGCGCGATGTGGCCGGGCCCGAGGTCGCTGGCCCAGGTCGGCATCTGCGACAGCGGCAGGTAGCTTTGCACCGTGTGGGCCTCGCCCTCGCGCACGATGCGCCCGGCCCATTCGTCGAGCTCGCGGCGGCCGAGCTGGCGGCCCAGCACCGCGTCGAAGCTCTCGCGCCCGTCGATGCCCGGGTAGGTGGGCTTGATGAAGCAGTCGCCGAGCTGCGGCAGCACCGCCTCGAGCGCCGCGCGCTCGCCGCACCACCAGGTGGGCAGCGCGGGCAGCAGCAGCTTCTCGTCGAGCAGGTGGCGCGCCAGGCCGGGCAGGAAGCCCAGCAGCGCCGGCGACTCGAGGAAGGCCGAGCCCGGCATGTTGGCCACCAGCACGTTGCCGGCGCGGATCGCCTGCAGCAGGCCCGGCACGCCGAGCGTGGAGTCGGGGCGCAGCTCGAGCGGGTCGAGGAACTGGTCGTCGAGCCGCTTGATGAGCCCGTGCACGGGGCGCAGGCCCTGCAGCGTCTTGAGGTACAGGCGCTGGTCGCGCACCGTGAGGTCGTTGCCCTCGACCAGCGTGACGCCGAGGTAGCGCGCGAGATAGGCGTGCTCGAAGTAGGTCTCGTTGTAGGGACCGGGCGTGAGCAGCGCGATGTGCGGCGGCACGCCGGCCGGGCACATGCGCTGCAGGCCGTCCATCATGGCGCTGTAGGTGGCGGCCAGCCGCTGTACGTGCAGCGCCTCGAAGGCCTGCGGGAATTGGCGCGTGATCGCGAGCCGGTTTTCGAGCAGGTAGCCCAGGCCCGAGGGCGCCTGGGTGCGCTGCGACACCACCCACCAGTTGCCGTCGGGGCCGCGCGCGAGGTCGAAGGCCGCGATGTGCAGCCAGGTGTCGCCCGGCGGCTTCACGCCGTGCAGCGCGCGCAGGTAGCCCGGATGGCCGCGCACCAGCGCGGGCGGCAGCAGGCCTTCGGCCAGGAGGCGCTGCGGGCCGTAGACGTCGGCCATCACGCGGTCGAGCACGCGCACGCGCTGCAGCACGCCGGTCTCGATCTGCGCCCAGCTCTCGGGCGAGACGATCAGCGGGAACAGGTCGAGCGACCAGGGCCGCTGCGGGCCGTGAGTGGCGTCGGCGTAGACGTTGTAGGTGACGCCGTTGTCGCGGATCTGGCGCTCCAGGCTGACCGCGCGCCGCGGCAGGTCGCCGAAGCCGTCGGGGCCGAGCTGCTCGAAGAAGGCATGCCAGGGCGGCAGCAGCGGGGGCTTGTCGCCGGCGGCGGGGGCCGGCGCGGCGGTGTCGGCGGAGGGCGCGCGCTGGGCCGCGGATTGCGTCTGGGTCTGGCCGCCCTGTGTCTGGGATTGGCTTGGGCTGCCCGCCGTCGCATCGTGCAGGTGCGGCCCCGTGGGCGCTGCCGGCCCGGCGGCGGGCCGTGCGGGCGCCTCGGGCGTCGCGATGCCGCGCAGCTCGTCGAAGTGGCCGGGCAGGGCGGGCGGGGCGAGCGCCGACGCCAGGGCGGCCGGAAAATCCAGTGCCTGGGCGTCGAACAGGGATTCGTTGAGGGGTTCCACAGGGTTGGGATTGTCACATCGCTGTCACCGGGCCCGCCGGCGATGGCGTGCGGAATGCCCGCTGCAGCCATCCGTGTGGGCGGGACGACACACCCGGCGGCCCGGCCCGCGCCCCGTTTGCCGAGGGACGGGCCGTGGACGCCGCTCAGCGCCGCAGGTCGAGCGTGAACGGGAATTCGCGGCTGCCGGGCACCTCGATGGTGGCGGCCGGCGTGCGCATCAGCCCCGGCGTGTGGCCGGTGCGCGTGAAGCGCGACAGGCGCCGGCTCTCGGCCTCGTAGGCATTGACCGGGAAGGTCTCGTAGTTGCGGCCGCCCGGATGGGCCACGAAGTACTGGCAGCCGCCGAGCGAGCGCTTCATCCAGGTGTCGACCAGGTCGACCGTCAGCGGCGCATGGGCCTTGATGCTCGGATGCAGCGCCGAGGGCGGGTTCCAGGCCTTGTAGCGCACGCCGGCGACGAACTCGCCGGCCACGCCCGTGGGCTGCAGCGGCAGCACGCGGCCGTTGACGGTGACCACGTGGCGGCTCTCGTTGAGGCCGGTCACGCGCACCTCGATGCGCTCGAGCGAGGAGTCGACGTAGCGCACCGTGCCGCCGGCCGAGCCTTCCTCGCCCATCACGTGCCAGGGCTCGAGCGCGTTGCGCAGCGAGAGTTCGACGCCCATCGCCTGCACCTGGCCCACGAGCGGGAAGCGGAACTCGAAGTGCGGCGCGAACCAGTCGGGATCGAAGGCGAAGCCGGCCTGGCGCATCTCGCTGATGACGTCGTCGAAGTCCATCTTGACGAAGGTCGGCAGCAGGAAGCGGTCGTGCAGCTCGGTGCCCCAGCGCGTGACGGGCGCCTTGTAGGGTTCGTCCCAGAAGCGCGCCACCAGCGCGCGGATCAGCAGCTGCTGCGCGATGCTCATGCGCGCATGCGGCGGCATCTCGAAGGCACGCAGCTCGAGCAGGCCGAGGCGCCCGGTGCTGGAGTCGGGCGAGTAGAGCTTGTCGATGCAGAACTCGCTGCGGTGCGTGTTGCCCGAGACGTCGATCAGGATGTTGCGCAGCGTGCGGTCGACCAGCCAGGCCGGCATGTGCTGGCCGTACAGCTCGCGGTTCTTCGCGATCTCCCTGAGCGCGATCTCGAGCTCGTAGACCTGGTCGTTGCGCGCTTCGTCCACGCGCGGCGCCTGGCTGGTCGGGCCGATGAACATGCCCGAGAACAGGTAGCTCAGCGAGGGATGGTTGTGCCAGTACAGCAGCAGGCTGGCCAGCAGCTCGGGCCGGCGCAGGAAGGGGCTGTCGGCCGGCGTGGCGCCGCCCATCACGAAGTGGTTGCCGCCGCCGGTGCCGGTGTGGCGGCCGTCGGTCATGAACTTCTCGGCCGACAGCCGGGTCTCGAACGCGGCCTGGTAGAGGAATTCGGTGTGGTCGACCAGTTCCTTCCAGTTGTGGGCCGGATGGATGTTGACCTCGATCACGCCGGGGTCGGGCGTGACCTGCAGCATCTTCAGGCGCGGATCGCGCGGCGGCGGATAGCCTTCCATCACGATGCGCACGCCGAGCTCGCGTGCGGTGGCTTCCACGGCGGCGACCAGGTCGAGGTAGTCCTCGAGGCGTGCCAGCGGCGGCATGAAGACGTAGAGCACGCCCGAGGCGCTGCCCTTCTTCTCGGCCGCCGGGCCGTTGGCGCGACGCGGGTCGCGCACCTCGACGCACAGCGCGGTGCGCGTGACCCAGTGGGCCGATTCGCCGCGCAGCGGCTGGCGCGTGGCGGCGCTGTCGAGGGCGGCGTCGGCATCGGCCGCGCTGCCGTCGCCCGTGCCTTCGCCGATGCCGGTACCGGGCCCCTGCATGCGCAGCGCCGCGGGCACGGCCGCGGGCGTGCCGAAGGCATAGGGCACGGCGCCGAGGTCGGCACCGGTACCGCCGGCCGTGCCCACGGTGTAGCGCGCGCGGTAGTCGGCCGCGCTCGGCAGCGCGTCGCGCGCCGCGGTCGGGTCGCGCTCGATCAGGTAGGGGTAGTCGCCCTTGCTGGCCCAGGGCTGCGAGTCGAGCGGCAGGCGGTAGCCCATCGGCGAATCGCCGGGGATCAGGTAGAGCCGGTCGTCGCGCAGGAACCAGGGACCGGTCTTCCAGGCCGGGCCCTCGAGCGCGGGCGCATCGCGGTTCGCGTTGCCGGGCTCGATCGGCAGCATGTAGCCGATCACCGCGTCGAGCTTCTGCGTGAACACGCGGCGCAGGCGCACGCGTTCGAGTTCGTCGTCGAGCTTGGAGTCGAAGGGGTCGACGTTGACCGGCAGGCGGCGTTCGCGCCAGAGGTAGTAGTAGATGTCCTCGAAGCCCGGCTGCACGTAGCGGTCGGTCAGGCCGAGCTTGCGCGCCAGCAGGCTGGTGAAGCGGCGCGCGTCCTCGCTGGTGTAGTGCGTGGGGAAGCGCTCGTCGGCGAACAGCTCGGGGTCGTGCCACAGCGTCTGGCCGTCGGCGCGCCAGAAGATCGACAGCGCCCAGCGCGGCAGCTGCTCGCCCGGGTACCACTTGCCCTGGCCGAAGTGCAGGAAGCCGCCCTGGCCGTACTCGGCGCGCAGCCGGTGGACCAGCTCGGTGGCATAGCCGCGCTTGGTGGGGCCGAGCGCGTCGGTGTTCCACTCGGGCGCGTCGCGGTCGCTGGTGGCCACGTAGGTGGGCTCGCCGCCCATCGTGAGGCGCACGTCGCCGGCCTGCAGCCGCTTGTCGACCGCCTCGCCCAGCGCCAGCACCTCGGTCCATTGCTCCTCGGTGTAGGGCTTGGTCACGCGCGGCGATTCGTAGATGCGCGTGACCTTCATGTCATGGCCGAACTCGACCTTCGACTCGTCGACGCCGCCCTCGATGGGCGCGGCGCTCGAGGGCGTGGGCGTGCAGGCCAGCGGGATGTGGCCCTCGCCGGCCAGCAGGCCGGAGGTGGCATCGAGGCCGATCCATCCGGCGCCCGGCAGGAACACCTCGCACCAGGCATGCAGGTCGGTGAAGTCGACCGTGGTGCCGCTCGGGCCGTCGAGCGCCTTCACGTCGGGCGTGAGCTGGATCAGGTAGCCCGAGACGAAGCGCGCGGCCAGGCCGCAGTGGCGCAGCAGCTGCACCAGCAGCCAGCCCGAGTCGCGGCAGGAGCCGCTGCCGTTGGCGAGCGTTTCTTCCGGCGTCTGAACGCCGGGCTCCATGCGGATCAGGTAGTTGACGTCCTGCTGCACCTGCTGGTTGATGCCGACCAGGAAGTCGATGGTGCGCTGTTCCTTGCGGTCGATCTTGTCGAGGTAGGCCGCGAGCAGCGGCGTGGGCTCCTCGGTGACCAGATAGGGCGCGAGTTCCTCGGCCTGCGAGGGCGTGTACTTGAAAGGGAAGTTCTCGGCCTGCGGCTCGAGAAAGAAGTCGAAGGGGTTGTAGACCGCCATCTCGACCACGAGGTCGACCGTGACCTTGAACTCGCGCGTCTTCTCGGGGAACACGAGCCGCGCCTGGTAGTTGGCGAACGGGTCCTGCATCCAGTTGACGAAGTGCTCGGCCGGTTCGACGCGCAGCGAGTACGAGATGACGTTGCTGCGGCAATGCGGCGCCGGACGCAGCCGGACGACCTGCGGGCCGAGTTGCACCAGGCGGTCGTATTTGTAGTGGGTGACGTGGTGGAGCGCGGCGTGGATGGACATGCGTTTTTGTGTGCAGTACTGGCAGATTGCATCGAAAAGATGTCTCTGGTGAGACGCATACTAGCCCAGAAGACAAAGCAATTAGCGCGCCACGAAGCGTCGTTGGGGGAGGGTTTGCATCATGGTCGCCAAGGGTGTGCGAGACGCATCCGATGCCGTCGTGCGCGCGCGCTGCGCCTTCGTCGCGCTCGCGGCAGCGCTCGCGGGCGTGGCGCTGCAGCTGCGCCAGCCGGTGCTGTGGGACGGCATGGCTTACGCAGGCGGACTGCTCGCGGGCATCGCAGGTCTCATCGGGGTTTGGCGCCTGCCGCGGCATGCGCGCACCGCCTGGGTCTGCGCCGCGCTGGCCGGTGCGGCGATCGGCGCGGGGCTCGCGGGCGCACGGGCCACGGTCTATGCAGCCGGCGCGCTCGATCCCGCGCTCGAGGGGCGCGACCTGCAGCTCGTGGGCGTGGTCTCGCAGATGCCGCAGCGCGGCGATGCCGGCACGCGTTTTCGCTTCGCTGTCGAGTCCGCGCGCTGGGCCGACCCTGTTGTGGCCGGATCGCCCGCGGTGCCCGACCGCATCGCGCTCGGCTGGTATGCCGAGGGCAGCAGCCTTTGGAACGGCGCGGCCGATGCGTCGGCGCCGGACCTCCTGCCCGAGAGCCCGGTGCATGCGGGCGAGCGCTGGCGCCTGACCGTGCGCCTCAAGGCGCCTCACGGCCATCGCAACCCGCATGGCTTCGACAGCGAGCTGTGGATGTGGGAGCAGGGCCTGCGCGCCAGCGGCCATGTGCGCATCGGCGCGCGCGACGAGGCGCCCGCGCGGCTGGGCCTCACGGGGCGGCATCCGGTCGAACGCGCGCGCGAGGCGGTGCGCGATGCCATCTTCGCGCGCGTGCCCGAGCGCTTTGCCGCGGGCGTGATCGCCGCGCTGGTCACGGGCGACCAGGGCGCGATCGACCGCGAGGGCTGGGACGTCTTCCGTGCCACCGGCGTGGCCCACCTGATGTCGATCTCGGGCCTGCACGTGACCTTGTTCGCGTGGCTCGCCGCGCATGTCGTCGGCGCGCTCTGGCGCCGCGGCCCGCGGCTGATGCTGTGCCTGCCGGCGCAGCGCGCGGCGCTCGTGGGCGGCGTGCTGCTGGCCACGCTCTATGCGCTGTTCAGCGGCTGGGGCGTGCCTGCGCAGCGCACGGTCTGGATGCTTGCGACCGTCGCGCTGCTGCGCCTCACGGGGCGGCGCTGGCCCTGGCCGCACGGCTGGCTGCTGACCGCGGCGGTGGTGGTCGCGCTCGATCCCTGGGCCCTGACGCAGGCCGGCTTCTGGCTCAGCTTCGTGGCGGTGGGCGTGCTGTTCGCCACCGATGCGGGGCTGCCTGGCGACACCCGCCCGGGCCTGCGCGCGCGGCTGTGGCGACTGCTGCGCGAGCAATGGACGATCACGCTGGCGCTCACGCCCTTGAGCCTGCTGCTGTTCCAGCAGGTGTCGCTGGTCGGGCTGGTGGCCAACCTGGTCGCGATTCCCTGGGTCACGCTGGTGATCACGCCGCTCGCGATGCTCGGCACCGTCGCCGCGCCGCTGTGGGACCTCGCGGCGCGCGCGGTGCAGGTGTTGGGATTGCTGCTGTCGTGGCTCGCGGCGTTGCCGTTCGCCAGCCTCTCGATGGCTGCGCCGCCGGCGTGGCTGGCGGCCTGCGGCGTGGCGGGCGGCGTGCTCGCCGCGATGCGGCTGCCATGGTCGCTGCGCGCGCTCGGCCTGCCATTGCTGCTGCCGGTGCTGCTGTGGCAGCCGGCGCGTCCCGCCCTCGGCGAGTTCGAACTGCTCGCGGCCGACGTCGGCCAGGGCAACGCGGTGCTGGTGCGCACCGCGAACCACAGCCTGCTCTACGACAGCGGCCCGCGCTACAGCCTCGAGAGCGATGCCGGCCAGCGCGTGCTGGTGCCGCTGCTGCGCGCCCTGGGCGAGCGGCTCGACCTGCTGGTGCTGAGCCACCGCGACAGCGACCACACCGGCGGCGCGAGCGCCGTGCTCGCGATGCATCCGCGCGCCGGACTGCTGAGCTCGATCGAGGCCGAACACCCGCTGCAGTCGCAACGCCGCGCGCGGCGCTGCGAGGCGGGCCAGCGCTGGACCTGGGACGGCGTGGACTTCGAGCTGCTGCACCCGCGCTCCGGCGACTACCTGTTCCTCACGCGGCCCAATGCCATCTCGTGCGTGCTGCGCATCGGCAACGGCCGCGCGACCGCGCTGCTGGCCGGCGACATCGAGCGGCTGCAGGAGGCCGCGCTGCTCGAGCGCGTGCCCGAGCGGCTGCGCGCCGATGTGCTGCTGGTACCGCACCACGGCAGCAGGACCTCGTCGAGTGCCGCCTTCCTCGATGCGGTGCGCCCGCGCATCGGCCTGGTCCAGGCCGGCTACCGCAACCGCTTCGGCCATCCCGTGCCCGAGGTGACGGCGCGCCATGCCGAGCGCGGCGTGCGCCTGGTCGAGAACGTGCGCTGCGGTGCCGCGCACTGGCGCAGCGCCCGCCCGGTCGAGGTGGGCTGCGAGCGCGAACGCGCGCCGCGCTACTGGCAGCACCGGCCGGTCACTGAGGTTGAAACTGTGAACTAGTTGTTAAAAACCCGCCGGACGAACCCTTGCCAGGTCGGGCGCGGCGGCGTCCCATGCGTTGTAGCGAAAACCAACGACGCAGGGGACCCATGACATCGCATCACCGCCAGGCCTTCTTCCCGCGCCCGCTCGCGGGCATCGCGCCATGACCGCCGCCGTTCCCGCCATCACCAGCAGCCATGTCGGCGGCGGCTCCACAGCGCGGCTCAAGACCCATCGCGAGGGCCCGGTGCTGGTGCTGACGCTCAGCAACCCCGGCGCCCGCAACGCGCTCAGTCCCCCGGTCTACCGCGCCGCGGCCAAGGCCATGCGCGATGCCGCGGGCTTTCGCACCGTGCGCGCCATCGTGCTGTGCGGCGAGGGCGCGCATTTCAGCGGTGGCGGCGACCTGCGCCGGCTGGCCCGGCAGCGCCGGCTGCCGGCCGCCGAGCAGCACGAGCACCTGGCGGCGCTGCACGACTGGATCCTCGCGATCGAGGCGGCGCCGCAGCCGGTCATCGCCGCGGTCGAGGGCGCGGCGGCCGGCGGCGGCTTCTCGCTGGCCCTGGCCTGCGACCTGGTCGTGGCGGCCGAGGACGCGAAGTTCTTCACCTCCTTCGTCAGCATGGGCCTGACGCCCGATGGCGGGGCCACCGATTCGCTGGCCCGCGCGCTGCCGCCGCAGGCCGCGCTCGAACTGCTGCTCGACGGCGAGCCCTGCACGGCGCAGCGGCTGCACGGCTGGGGCGTGGTCAACAAGGTGGTGCCGTCCGGCGAAGCCTGCGCGGTGGCGATCGAGTGGGCCCAGCGGCTCGCGCGCGGGCCCTTCGAGGCGCAGGCGCGCACCAAGCAACTGGTGCACGCGGCGCGCGGGCGCAGCCGGCGCGAGCAGCTCGATGCCGAGCGCGAATCCTCGGTCGCGAGCCTCTATGGCGACGAGAGCGCCGAGCGCATCAAGGCCTTCCTGTCGCCGCGCAAGAAGCGCGCGGCCGACGCGGCCGCCGTTCCCGAAACGCGCGAATAAAAATCCGACCGTCGCCCGGCCGGGCTTGGCATCAGGGGTTCTACTGGCCTCGAACTTGCTAAGCTATGGCTCAAGGAGATTGGTCGTTCCATGCACAAATTCGACGAGATGTATGAGCAGCTCCCCTATGCGGGAGCCGCGATCCGGCAGCACTACAAGCGATACGACCAATGGCTCGCGAAGCAACCCGGCGAGGTGATGCGTTCGCGGCGCGAAGAGGCGGAAATGATCTTCCGCCGGGTCGGTATCACCTTCGCCGTGTACGGCGCCAAGGACGAGGACGGCTCGGGCACCGAGCGGCTGATCCCGTTCGACCTGCTGCCCCGGATCATTCCGGCGCACGAGTGGGACAGCATGGAGAAGGGGCTGGTGCAGCGCGTCACGGCGCTCAACCGCTTCCTGCATGACGTCTACCACGACCAGGAAATCATCAAGGCCGGCATCATCCCGGCCGAGCAGATCCTCAACAACGCGCAGTTCCGCCCCGAAATGATGGGCGTGACGGTGCCGCACAACGTCTACTCGAACATCTCGGGCATCGACATCGTGCGTGCCCCCGATGCCCACGGCAACGGCGAGTACTACGTGCTCGAGGACAACCTGCGCGTGCCCAGCGGCGTGAGCTACATGCTCGAGAACCGCAAGATGATGATGCGGCTGTTCCCCGAGCTGTTCAACCAGAACCGCATCGCGCCCGTGGCGCACTATCCCGACCTGCTGCTCGAGACGCTGCGCGCCAGCGCGCCGGCCGCGACGGCCGAGCCCACGGTGGTGGTGCTCACGCCCGGCATGTACAACAGCGCCTACTTCGAGCACGCCTTCCTCGCGCAGCAGATGGGCGTCGAGCTGGTCGAGGGCCAGGACCTGTTCGTCAAGGACAACTTCGTCTATATGCGCACCACGCGCGGGCCGAAGCGCGTCGACGTGATCTACCGCCGCGTCGACGACGACTTCCTCGACCCCGAGGTGTTCCGCCCGAGCTCCACGCTGGGCTGCGCGGGCCTGATGCGCGCCTACCGCGACGGCAACGTCGTGATCTGCAATGCCGTGGGCACCGGCGTGGCCGACGACAAGTCGATCTACCCGTACGTGCCGAAGATGATCGAGTTCTACCTCGGCGAGCAGCCGATCCTCAAGAACGTGCCGACCTACATGTGCCGCAACAAGGACGAGCTGCAGTACACGCTCGACAACATGAAGGACCTCGTGGTCAAGGAAGTGCACGGCGCCGGCGGCTACGGCATGCTGATCGGCCCGGCCGCCACGCAGGCCGAGATCGAGGACTTCAAGAAGGCCGTGATCGCCAAGCCCGACGGCTACATCGCCCAGCCCACGCTGAGCCTGTCGACCTCGCCGACCTTCGTCGACGCCGGCATCGCGCCGCGCCACATCGACCTGCGGCCCTTCGTGCTCTCGGGCAGCGAGGTGCAGATGGTGCCCGGCGGCCTCACGCGCGTGGCGCTCAAGGAAGGCTCGCTGGTGGTCAATTCCTCGCAGGGCGGCGGCACCAAGGACACCTGGATCCTCGAGGCCGACCGCACGGCCAAGCCGAAGACGCAGTCCCAGTCGCAGAGCCAGTCGGCCTGAGTGCAAGAAGCCCGGAGAACCACATGCTGTCCCGCACCGCAGACCACCTCTACTGGATGTCCCGCTACACCGAGCGCGCCGAGAACACCGCGCGCATGCTCGACGTCAACTACCAGACCTCGCTGCTGCCGCAGTCGGCCGAGGTCGCCAAGTACGGCTGGCAGGGCGTGCTCTCGATCAGCGAGCTGCTGCCCTCGTACAACCAGAAGTACGACCAGATCGCGCCCAACGAGGTGATGGAGTTCATGGTCAAGGACGAGAGCAATCCGTCCTCGATCCTCTCCTGCCTCAAGGCCGCGCGCGAGAACGCGCGCGCGGTGCGCGGCGCGCTGACCACCGAGGCCTGGGAAACGCAGAACACCACCTGGCTCGAGGTCAACCGCATGCTGCGCGCGGGCGACTTCGAGCGCGATCCCGGCCAGTTCTTCGAATGGGTCAAGTTCCGCTCGCACCTCTCGCGCGGCGTCACGCTGGGCACGATGCTGCAGGACGAGGCCTTCTACTTCTCGCGCCTGGGCACCTTCCTCGAACGCGCCGACAACACGGCGCGGCTGGTCGACGTGAAGTTCCACGCGCTCAACAGCGAGTTCTTCGGTGCCGCCACCGAGGAGGACCAGGAGTACGACTTCTATCACTGGAGCGCGATCCTGCGCAGCGTCTCGGCCTTCGAGGTCTACCGCAAGGTCTACCGCGACGTGATCAAGCCCGAGCGCGTGGCCGAGCTGCTGATCCTGCGCGCCGACATGCCGCGCTCGCTGCATGCGAGCCTGGCCGAGGTGGTGGCCAACCTCGCGAAGGTGCAGAACGAGCAGAGCGCCGAAACCCAGCGCCGCGCCGGCAAGCTGCTGGCCGACCTGCAGTACGCGCGCGTCGACGAGATCCTCGCGACCGGCCTGCATGCCTACCTCACGCAGTTCCTCGACCGCGTGAACGAACTCGGCGTGCGCATCAGCCAGGACTTCCTGGTACCGGCCCACTGAACGGCGACCTCCCGGAGCGAAAGCGGCGAATGCACCTCGTGGTCCATTCGCCGCGCGCGTTTTCGGTCGGGCAGTTCCTGTCGGCCGACGAATGCGAGGCGCTGATCGCGCTGGCCGAGCGCGAGGGCTTCGCGGCGGCCGGCGTGCGCACCGCCGAGGGCCCGAAGGCCATGCCCGCGATCCGCAACAACGAGCGCGCGATGCTCGCGGCGCCCGAATGGGTGGCGCTGCTCTGGCAGCGCCTGGGCCAAGTCGAACTGCCGGTGCTCGAGGGCGAGGCCGCGCTCGGGTTGCCGCGCGAGCTGCGCTTCTACAAGTACCTGCCGGGCCAGCGCTTCAAGATGCACAAGGACGGCCCCTGGCGCGAGGACGGCTTCACGAGCCGGCTCACGCTGCTGGTCTATCTCAACGACGGCTTCACGGGCGGCGACACCGATTTCCGCGAGTTCCGCGTGAAGCCCGAGGCCGGCGCCGCGCTGCTGTTCGTGCACGACACCTGGCACGAGGGCGCGGCGATCGAGGCCGGCACGAAGTACGTGCTGCGCTCCGACGTGATGTACGGCGCGGCCTGAACGCGCCGCTACCTCAGCGCTCGAACGATTCCACCGCCACCGGCAGCGTGGGCGCTTCCCAGCGGTAGGTCGCACCGAGCACGTCGCGCTCGGGCCGCTGGCCGTTCCAGTGGATGTCGAGCAGGTTCATCAGCGTCCAGCCGGCCCAGTCCGCGCGAAACGGTTGCTGCGGCTGCTGCGGCGCATGGTCCGCGAACGGCGTCTGCGGACGGCGCCAGATCACGGTAGGGATGCGGTAGCCCGAGGCGGTCGCGGGGCTGTGGCCCGCGCGGTCGCTGCCGTGGCCCACTTCCTGCCCATGGTCCGACAGGTACATCCAGGCGCGGGGCTCCTGCGGCGGGCCGGCGCTGCGCGTCTGCTGCAGCAGTTCGGACACCACGAAGTCGTGATAGAGCAGGGCGGCGTCGTACTCGTGGCGGTAGTGGCGCACCCAGGCCGAGCGGCCGTTCTTCATCAGCCCGGTCTCGACCGCGTCGACGCTGTCGTCGAAGGGGTTGGCATCGGGCGGAAAGCGCAGGCTGTAGTGCGGATGGGCGCCCATCAGGTGCACCACGATCAGCTTGCGCTCGGCGCTGGTGTCGTCCAGCGCCTCCTGCATGCAGTCGAGGATCTCGCCGTCGAGCGAGGCGCTCGCGCGGCCCGGCGTGCGGTTGACCATGTCGACCACGTCGGCGTAGCGCGCATGCTGCTGCTCGATCGCGAGGTCGTCGTGGTTGCTGATCCACCAGACCTTGTAGCCGGCCGCGCGCGCGAGCGCGAGCAGGTGCGGCGGGTTCTCGCTCTCGGGCAGGCCGAAATGGAACATGTTGCGCAGCGCGGGCACGGTGGTGGCATCGACCGACCAGGCATTGGGCAGCACCTCCATGTGCGCGCCCGCCTGCGCCTTGTGGGCCAGCAGGCGCGGCGTGGTCGGGCGGCCGTAGCCGTAGAGCCCCATGTTGTCGCGGTTGATGCTGTCGGTGATGACCAGCACCACGGTCGACGGACCGGCGTGCTCGATCACCGGCGCCATGGCCTTGGCGCGCGCGAGCATCCGTTCGCGCATCCGCTCCTGGTCGGCCCAGAGGCCGCGCAGCGCATGGATCGACTGGCCCCACTGCGACCAGAAGAGCACCGGATGCAGCCGCCGCCAGGGCTTGCTCGCATAGCCCACGCAGGCCACCAGCAGCAGCAGCGCGAGCAGTGCCGTGGCCCAGCCCGGCGGCCGCGCGCGCGCCCCGGCCGGCGCGCTGGCTCCGCGCCGCGCGAAGGCCGCCACCAGCAGGGCCGCGGCGGCGGCCGCGCCGCTCCACAGCAGCGCCGAGCGCCAGTGCATCTGCAGGTACTCGCCGCTCTCGCGTGCGTTGGTGTTGGCCGCGGCGCTCAGCACCATGGCGCCGTCGGGCGCGGCCTGGTAGGTGTCGAGCAGGTAGGCGCGCAAGGCGCCGTCGAAGGCGAAGGCCAGGGTCCAGGCACAGGCCAGCACGGTGCGCCAGCGGCGCACGCGCGCGCTGCGCACCGGCCAGGCCAGCCACAGCACCATCGGCAGCGCCAGCACCGCGAGCTGCGCGATGCGGCGCCCGTCGTGGCCGAGCACGATCACGGCGAGCAGGGTGGCGGCCACCACGCCGCAGGCGAGCAGGCCGGTGCTGCGCGCGGTGTCGGGGGAGGGAATGGCCGGCGCCTGGAGCAGGTCGGGGGCTTGGGCGGGCGGCTGTGTCAAGCGGAGCGGGCGGAGGGGTGGATCGCGGGCGCGATTCTGCCGCCGTGGACGGGTGTTCCGCGCAGTGCCCCCGTCGCGAGGGAGGGCTTCGCCGGCGCACGGGGGCGCTACGCGGCGTCGGCGCCTTCGCTGATCTCGCGGCAGTTCATCTGCAGCTGCTGGAAGTGCGAGCGCCATGCGACCGCGTCGATCCAGCGGTCCAGGTCGAGCTTGAGCCGGACCTCCCGCTCGCCGTCTTCCAGGTGCTGCGCGAGCTTCACGCGCAGGCCGCTGCCGCCGGGCTGGGTGGCGATCTCCACGCTCGACTCGAGCAGCGGGATCACGATGCGCTGGGTCTGGCCGGCCTCGCGGCGCTTCTTGAGCACCACGTGGCAGTCATCCTGGCTCACGAGCTTGCGGTGCATGGTGCCGCTCGCGGTCGCGCCGAGCGCGAGGTAGTGGTTGAGGGCGCGCAGGTGCTGGTCGTCCGTCATGTGCCGCACGTTGGGCGCGTCTTCGCTCGGATAGCCGTCGGTGCAGCCCGACACGAGCAGGCCGAGGGCGAGCAGCGCGACGGTGGCGGCCCATGGGATGGCGCGCGACAGCGTCCGCGCGCGGCTGTTTCGATGATTCCTGGGAGACGGGGACATCGCGCAAGTATCGATCAGCCATCGATCGGCCGCGGAACTTCTGCGGCGCATGCGGCCCAGAAGGGCTCGCGCCGGCCTCGCCGGCCCTCTGGAAAACCCTTGCTTCTCGAGAAAGGAAACCCTCCTCCATGAACGGATTCAGCCGACTGCCCGCGCTCCTGCTCGTCATGACCCTGCTGCTCGTCTCGGCCCCGGCCGCCTGGGCGCGCGAGATGGTCAGTTCCGCGGTCAGGACGCTCAACCTGCGCAGCGGCCCCGGCGTGGGCAACCCCGCGCACTGGACCGTGACGCGCGGCTATCCGTTCCAGGTGCTCCAGCGCAAGGGCGACTGGCTGCAGGTGCGCGACTTCGAGGGCGACCGCGCCTGGGTCTACCGCTCGATGACGAACAAGGTGCCGCACCGCGTGGTGAAGGCGCAGGTGGCGAACCTGCGGCGCGCGCCGGGCGCGCGCGGTCCGATCGTGAAGAAGGCCGGCTACGGCGACGTGCTGCGCACGCTCGAGAAGCGCGGCAAGTGGACCAAGGTGCGCCACGAGGGCGGCGCGGTGGGCTGGGTGGCGACCAGCCTCACCTGGGGCTGGTAGGCCCGGGCCAGGCGCTCAGGCCTGCGTGGCCTGGCGCACCGCGCGCTCCCAGCGCGCCATCGATTCCTCGGCCTGCGCGCGGCCCATCGTGGGCATGAAGCGGCGCTCCACCTTCCACTGTTTCGAGAGCTGGCCGACGTCGCCGTAGACGCCGCTCGACAGCCCCGCGAGGTAGGCCGCGCCCAGCGCGGTGGTCTCGACCACCTCGGGCCGCACCACCGGGATGCCCAGCAGGTCGGCCTGGAACTGCATCAGCAGGTCGTTCACGCTGGCGCCGCCGTCGACGCGCAGCTCGGCCACCGGCTTGCCGCCCGCGGCCACCGCGTCGCGGCTCATGGCCTGCAGCAGCGCGGCGCTCTGGTATGCGATGCTCTCGAGCGCGGCGCGCGCGATGTGGGCCACGGTGGTGCCGCGCGTGAGGCCGGTGATGGTGCCGCGCGCGTCGGCGTTCCAGTAGGGCGCGCCCAGGCCGGTGAAGGCCGGCACCATCATCACGCCGCCCGCGTCGGGCACGCTCTCGGCCAGCGACTGCACCTCGGCGCTGCCCTTGATCGCCTTGAGGCCGTCGCGCAGCCACTGCACCACGGCGCCGCCCACGAACACGCTGCCTTCCATCGCGTACTGCGGCTGCGTGCTTGTCTGCGCCGCGCTGGTCACGAGCAGGCCGTTGCTCGAGGGCTGGAAGGCCTCGCCCGTGTGCATCAGCAGGAAGCAGCCGGTGCCGTAGGTGTTCTTGGCCATGCCGGCCTCGAAGCAGGCCTGGCCGAAGAGGGCGCTCTGCTGGTCGCCGGCCACGCCGCCCACCGGCAGCGAGCGGCCCAGCAGCGCGGCGTCGGTGTCGACGAAGTGCGAGGCCGAGGGCTGCACCGCCGGCATCAGCGCGGCGGGGATGCGCAGCGCCGCCAGCAGCTCGGCATCCCATTCGTTGCGATGCACGTTGAACAGCATGGTGCGCGAGGCATTGCTCACGTCGGTCACGTGCTTGCGCCCGCCCGTGAGCTGCCACATCAGCCAGCTGTCGACGGTGCCGAAGGCGAGCTCGCCGCGCTCGGCCTGTTCGCGCGCGCCGGGCACGTTGTCGAGCAGCCAGCGCAGCTTGGTGCCCGAGAAGTAGGCATCGATCACGAGGCCGGTCTTCTCGCGGATGGTGTCGGCCAGGCCCTCCTCGCGCAGCCGCGCGCACAGCGGCTCGGCGCGCCGGTCCTGCCACACGATCGCGTGGTGCACCGGCTTGCCCGTCTCGCGGTGCCACAGCACGGTGGTCTCGCGCTGGTTGGTGATGCCTATCGCGTGGATGTCCTCGGGCCGCAGCTTCGCCTTGGCGATGACCTCGCGCGCGGTCGCGAGCTGGCTGTCCCAGATCTCGAGCGGGTCGTGCTCGACCCAGCCCGGCTGCGGGTAGATCTGCGTGAGCTCCTTCTGCGCGATGGCCACCACGTGGCCGCCGCGGTCGAACACGATGCTGCGCGAGCTGGAAGTGCCCTGGTCGAGGGCCAGCAGGTAGGTGGTCGTCATGCGGGAGTCATTCCTTCGGGGTCTGATGGGGCCGGGCGATCTCGAGCCGCACCTGCGCGTCGCGCAGCAGCGTCGGGAAGGGATCGGGCGGTTCCGCATCGGTGAAGAGGCGGTCGATCTGGGACAGGGTTCCGAGCTGGATCATGGCGGGGCGGTTGAACTTGCTCGCGTCGGCCGCGAGCCAGACCTCGCGCGCCTGCGCGATGATGGTCTGCGCCACCTTCACCTCGCGCAGGTCGAAGTCGCGCAGCGAGCCGTCGGACTCGATGCTCGACACGCCGATCAGCGCGATGTCCACCTTGAACTGCCGGATGAAATCGATCGTGGCCTCGCCCACGACCGCGCGGTCGCGCGCGCGCACCGAACCGCCCGCCACGATCACCTCGCACTGGCTGTTGCCGCTCAGGATGGTCGCCACGTTCAGGTTGTTGGTGATCACGCGCAGGCCGGTGTGGCGCATCAGCGCCTTCGCGATCGCCTCGGTGGTGGTGCCGATGTTGAGGATCAGCGAGCAGTCGTTCGGCACCAGTTCGGCCACGCGCCGCGCGATGCGCGCCTTGCCGTCGGCATGCAGCGTCTCGCGCTGCTGGTAGCCGATGTTCTCGGTGGTCGAGCTCGGCACGCGCACGCCGCCATGGAAGCGGGTCAAAAGGCCTTCGTCGGCCAGCCGCTGCACGTCGCGCCGCACCGTCTGCAGGGTCACGCCGAGCATGTCGGCGAGCTGCTCGACCGTGACCGAACCGCGGGCGCGCACGGTGTCGAGGAGATTGATCTGGCGGGGGTTGGAATTCACTGAGTGGGGGCGAAAACGAATGGAAGTAAGCCGAGAGTACGCAAAAAAACGCGCCGGGGCCGTTGCCGGAGCGCCCGATGCGTCACTTTATAGAACGAAAAAAAACGAACATTCATCAGGGAAAACTCGGGGGAAAATCGCGCCATAAGGAACTCAAGTGAAAAAAACCGAAAATACAATGGCCGCCTTCGGTGACTTCGGTCATGCATCGCAACAACAAAAGACGGGCGAAAGGACGGGTGGCATTCCAGTGAGCGATCTCTCCCAGAATCCGCCGGCACCGGCCACCGACTGCGATGTGCTGATCGTCGGCGGCGGCATCAACGGCTGCGGCATCGCGCGCGATCTCGCGGGCCGCGGCTGGCGCGTGGTGCTGTGCGAGAAGGACGACCTCGCCTCCCACACCTCCTCGTCGTCGACCAAGCTGATCCACGGCGGGCTGCGCTACCTCGAGTACTACGAGTTCTCGCTGGTGCGCAAGGCGCTGCAGGAGCGCGAGGTGCTGCTCAAGAGCGCGCCGCACATCATGTGGCCGCTGCGCTTCGTGATGCCGCACGACCCCTCGATGCGCCCGGCCTGGATGATCCGCATCGGCCTGTTCCTCTACGACCACCTCGCCAAACGCGAGGTGCTGCCGGCCTCGCGCGGCGTGGACCTGCGCACCCATGCCGCGGGCGCGCCGCTCAAGCCGCAGTTCAAGCGCGGCTTCGTCTATTCGGACGGCTGGGTCGACGACGCTCGGCTGGTGGTGCTCAATGCGCTCGATGCGCGCGCGCGCGGCGCCGAGGTGCTCACGCGCACCCGCTGCGTGCATGCGCGGCGCGAGGCCGACGGCTGGACCGCGGTGCTCGAGGGCCCCGACGGCACGCACCGCACGGTGCGCGCCCGCGCGGTCGTGAACGCCGCCGGGCCCTGGGCCGAATCCTTCCTGCGCGGCGTGGCGAAGCCCGCCCACGGCGAGGCGCTGGCCACCAAGAGCCTGCGCCTCGTGAAGGGCAGCCACATCGTGGTGCCGCGCGTGTTCGCGCACGACCACGCCTACATCTTCCAGAACCCCGACAAGCGGATCATCTTCGCGATCCCCTACCAGGACGACTTCACGCTGATCGGCACCACCGACATCGAGCTGCACGGCGACGACCCGGGCGCGGCGCGCATCGCCGACGAGGAGGTCGAGTACCTCTGCACCCAGGCCAGCCGCTATTTCGAGAAGCCGATCGCGCCGAGCGACGTGGTGTGGACCTACTCGGGCGTGCGCCCGCTGCTCGACGATGCCTCGGGCGATCCGTCGGCGGTCACGCGCGACTACATGCTCGAGTCGAACACCGCCGCCGCGCCGCTGCTGTCGGTGTGGGGCGGAAAGATCACCACCTTCCGCAAGCTGGCCGAGGACGCCGCCGACGAGGTCGGCCGCATGCTGGGCCAGCCGAACAGCCAGCGCCCGGCCTGGACCGAGGGCGCCTTCCTCGCGGGCGGCGACCTGTCGGCCTGGATCGGCGCGGCGCAGCGGCCCGACGGCGATTTCGAACGTTTCCTGGCCGCCGTGCAGCAACGCCACGGCTGGCTCGACGCGAAGCTCGCGCGGCGCCTCGCGCGTGCCTACGGCGCGCGCATCGGCGAGCTGCTCGGCGATGCCGCATCGATGGCCGACCTCGGCGCCGAGGTGGCGCCCGGCCTGCACGAGCGCGAGCTGCGCTTCCTGCAACGCGACGAATGGGTGGTGAGCGCCGACGACGTGCTGTGGCGCCGTTCCAAGCTCGGGCTGCGCTACACGCCGCAGCAACGTCGGCAGGTGGCCGACTGGCTGGATGCGCATCGCGGAAGGGTGGACATGCAAGGGAGGGAAGGCTGATGCAGCTGTCACTGGAGCGCGTGACCAAGAAGGTCGGCGCGCAAACCTGGCTCTACGAGCAGAGCATCGCGCCGAAGAGCGGCGCGGTGACCGTGCTGCTCGGCGCCACGCAGGCCGGCAAGACCAGCCTGATGCGGCTGATGGCCGGCCTCGACACGCCCACCGAGGGCCGCGTGCTGGTCGACGGCCAGGACGTCACCGGCATGCTGGTGCGCGAACGCAACGTGGCGATGGTCTATCAGCAGTTCATCAACTATCCCTCGCTGAAGGTGGCCGACAACATCGCCTCGCCGCTCAAGCTGCGCGGCGAATCGAACATCGACGCCCGCGTGCGCGCGCTGGCCGACAAGCTGCATATCGGCATGTTCCTCGACCGCTATCCGCAGGAGCTCTCGGGCGGCCAGCAGCAGCGCGTGGCGCTGGCGCGCGCGCTGGCCAAGAACGCGCCGCTGATGCTGCTCGACGAGCCGCTGGTGAACCTCGACTACAAGCTGCGCGAAGGCCTGCGCGAGGAACTCACGCAGCTGTTCGCGGCCGGCGACTCGACCGTGATCTACGCCACCACCGAGCCCGGCGAGGCGCTGCTGCTCGGCGGCCACACCGCGGTGATGGATGCCGGCGAGCTGCTGCAGTACGGCCCGACCGCCGAGGTGTTCCATGCGCCGCGGTCGCTGCGCGTGGCGCGCGCCTTCAGCGATCCGCCGATGAACCTGCTGGCCGGCACCGCCGCCGCGGGCAGCGTGCAACTGGCCGGCGGGCCGGCGCTGGCGCTCGCGCTGCCCGAGTCGGTGGCGGGCGCGGTCACCATCGGGCTGCGCGCGAGCGCGCTCGACGTGGAAGCGGGCGAGGGCGACATCGCGCTGCCCGGCACCGTGGAGCTGGCCGAGATCTCGGGCTCCGACACCTTCGTGCACGTGGAGACCGCGGTCGGCGAACTGGTGGCGCAGCTCACCGGCGTGCACCGCTTCGAGCTGGGGGCCTCGATCACGCTGTACTTCAGCGCGGCGCGGGCCTATGTGTTCGATGCCGGCGAGAAGCTGGCGCGCGCGCCGGCATGGCGCAAAGGAAACTGAGATGGCCCGCATCGACCTCGACCTGGCCCACGCCTACCGCCCGAACCCGACGCAGGACAGCGACTATGCGCTGCTGCCGCTCACGATGAGCTTTCGCGACGGCGGCGCCTACGCCTTGCTCGGCCCCTCGGGCTGCGGCAAGACCACCATGCTCAACATCGTCTCGGGCCTGCTCGTGCCTTCGCAGGGCACGGTCAGGTTCGACGGCCGCGACGTGACGCAGGCCACGCCGCAGGAACGCAACATCGCGCAGGTGTTCCAGTTCCCGGTGATCTACGACACGATGACCGTGGCCGAGAACCTCGCGTTCCCGCTGCGCAACCGCAAGATGCCGGCCGACCAGATCAGGAAGCGCGTCGGCGAGATCGCCGAGATGCTCGACATGAGCGGCCAGCTCGACCAGCGCGCCGCGGGCCTCGCGGCCGACGCCAAGCAGAAGATCTCGCTGGGCCGCGGCCTGGTGCGCAGCGACGTGTCGGCGGTGCTGTTCGACGAGCCGCTGACCGTGATCGATCCGCACCTCAAGTGGCAGCTGCGGCGCAAGCTCAAGCAGATCCACCGCGAGCTCAAGCTCACGCTGATCTACGTCACGCACGACCAGGTGGAGGCGCTGACCTTCGCCGAGGAGGTGGTGGTGATGACGCGCGGCAAGGCAGTGCAGGTGGGCAGCGCCGACGCGCTGTTCGAGCGCCCGGCCCACACCTTCGTCGGCCACTTCATCGGTTCGCCGGGCATGAACTTCCTGGCCGCGAAGAGCGCTCACGGCACCATCGAGGTGGCGGGCACGCCGCTGGTGCCCACGCGCGAACTGCCGGCGGGCGAACTCAAGATCGGCATCCGCCCCGAGTACCTGCGGCTGGCCCCGGCCGGTGCCGGCGGCGCCGTGCCCGCGACGGTGGCGCAGGTGCAGGACGTGGGCACCTACACGATGGTGAGCGCCCATGCGGACGGCAGCCCGCTCAAGGTGCGCCTGCATCCCGACGAGCAGCCGCCCGCGGTGGGCGACACGGTGTGGCTGCGCGTGCTGGACGCGCACACCTGCTACTACAAGGACGAGGAGCTGGTGGCATGAGCACCATCAACAAGCCCATTAACCAGAAGGCCTGGTGGCTCGTGCTGCCGGTGCTGGTCTGCGTGGCCTTCTCGGCCATCGTGCCGCTGATGACGGTGGTGAACTACTCGGTGCAGGACATCATCTCGCCCGAGCGCCGCGTCTTCGTCGGCACCGAGTGGTTCGCCGCCGTGATGCGCGACGACGAGCTGCATCAGGCGCTGTGGCGCCAGCTCGGCTTCTCGCTCGCGGTGCTGCTGGTCGAGATCCCGCTGGGCATCGCGCTCGCGCTGTCGATGCCGGCCAAGGGCTGGAAGTCCTCGGCCGTGCTGGTGGTGGTCGCGCTCTCGCTGCTGATTCCCTGGAACGTGGTCGGCACCATCTGGCAGATCTACGGCCGCGCCGACATCGGCCTGCTGGGCCACGCGCTGCAGAAGCTCGGCGTGGACTACAACTACACCGGCAGCGCCACCGACGCCTGGCTCACGGTGCTGGTGATGGACGTGTGGCACTGGACGCCGCTGGTGGCGCTGCTGTGCTATGCCGGCCTGCGCTCGATCCCCGATGCCTACTACCAGGCCGCGCGCATCGACGGCGCCAGCAAGTTCGCGGTGTTCCGCTACATCCAGCTGCCCAAGATGCGCGGCGTGCTGATGATCGCGGTGCTGCTGCGCTTCATGGACAGCTTCATGATCTACACCGAGCCCTTCGTGCTGACGGGCGGCGGGCCGGGCAATGCCACCACCTTCCTGAGCCAGTACCTGACGCAGAAGGCCGTGGGCCAGTTCGACCTGGGGCCGGCGGCGGCGTTCTCGCTGATCTATTTCCTCATCATCCTGCTGCTGTGCTTCGTGCTCTACAACTGGATGCAGCGGGTGGGTACGCAGGAAGCGGAGGTCGAGCGATGAACGAGAAACGGTTCCACAAGCGCAGCATCTTCCTGGTGCTGTACATCCTGTTCGCGCTGTTGCCCATCTACTGGATGATCAACATGAGCTTCAAGACGAACGAGGAGATCCTCTCGAGCTTCTCGTTCTTCCCGCAGCAGCTCACCTGGGCCAACTACGCGCGCATCTTCACCGACGAGTCGTGGTACTCGGGCTACATCAACAGCCTGATCTACGTGGCGATCAACACGGTGATCTCGCTGACGGTGGCGCTGCCGGCGGCCTATGCCTTCTCGCGCTATTCCTTCCTCGGCGACAAGCACGTGTTCTTCTGGCTGCTCACGAACCGCATGACGCCGCCCGCGGTGTTCCTGCTGCCGTTCTTCCAGCTCTACAGCACGGTCGGCCTGATGGACACGCACCTGGGCGTGGCGCTCGCGCACCTGCTGTTCAACGTGCCGCTCGCGGTCTGGATCCTCGAGGGCTTCATGAGCGGCATCCCGCGCGAGATCGACGAGACCGCCTACATCGACGGCTACTCGTTCCCGCGCTTCTTCCTCACCATCTTCCTGCCGCTGATCAAGGCTGGCGTGGGCGTGGCCGCCTTCTTCTGCTTCATGTTCAGCTGGGTCGAGCTGCTGCTGGCGCGCACGCTCACGAGCGTGAATGCCAAGCCGATCGTGGCGACGATGACGCGCACCGTGAGCGCCTCGGGCATGGACTGGGCGACCCTGGCGGCGGCCGGCGTGCTGACCATCGTGCCGGGCGCGATCGTGATCTGGTTCGTGCGTCACTACATCGCAAAAGGCTTTGCGATGGGTCGCGTCTGAGGAGACAACAGAGATGTTCGACTGGATGGTCTGGACCACCCCGGTGGCCGTGTTCTTCATCTGCATCGTGCTCATGCTGGCCGGCATGACGCTGTGGGAGCTCAAGTCGCCGACCACGCTGCGCCGCGGCTGGCTGCCGATCGCCACCACGCGCGGCGACCGGCTGTTCATCGGCCTGCTGTCGGCGGCCTACGTCAACCTGGCCTTCGTCGGCCTGGCCGACAAGTTCCAGGCCTGGTTCAGCCTCGAGGCCGAGCCCTCGGTCTGGATCAGCTTCGTGCTGTCGATGCTGCTGCTCGCGCTGATCCTGCGCAAGGGCTGAACGCGGCACGCTCTCTTCTTTCCACAACGAATCCGGCTCTCCGCCTCCCCGGAGCCGCGATCGACAAAACCGGGGAAGCAATCAACCGAGGAGACACGTTCATGAAGATGCGCTACACAGCGTTGGCGTTGGCGGCTGCGATGTTCGCCGCGCACGGTGCGTCGGCCGGGGAGGCCGAGGCCAAGAAATGGATCGACAGCGAGTTCCAGCCCTCGACCTTGTCCAAGGACAAGCAGATGGACGAGATGAAGTGGTTCATCGAGGCCGCGAAGAAGCTGCAGGCCAAGGGCGTGAAGGAGATCTCGGTGGTCTCCGAGACCCTGACCACCCATGAATACGAGTCGAAGACGCTGGCCAAGGCCTTCGAGGAGATCACCGGCATCAAGGTCAAGCACGACCTGATCCAGGAAGGCGACGTGGTCGAGAAGCTGCAGACCTCGATGCAGTCGGGCAAGTCGATCTACGACGGCTGGGTCTCCGACTCCGACCTGATCGGCACCCACTACCGCTACGGCAAGATCATGTCGCTGACCGAGTACATGGGCGGCGCGGGCAAGGAGTTCACCAACCCCGGCCTCGACCTCAAGGACTTCATCGGCACCAGCTTCACGACCGCGCCCGACGGCCAGCTCTATCAGCTGCCCGACCAGCAGTTCGCCAACCTCTACTGGTTCCGCGCCGACCTGTTCGCGCGCAAGGACCTGCAGGACAAGTTCAAGGCCAAGTACGGCTACGACCTGGGCGTGCCGCTGAACTGGAGCGCCTATGAAGACATCGCCGAGTTCTTCAGCACCGACGTGAAGACCATCGACGGCAAGCCGATCTACGGCCACATGGACTACGGCAAGAAGGACCCGTCGCTCGGCTGGCGCTTCACCGATGCCTGGCTGTCGATGGCCGGCGCGGCCGACAAGGGCATTCCGAACGGCATGCCGATCGACGAATGGGGCATCCGCGTGGCGGCCGACAAGTGCACGCCGACCGGCGCCTCCGTGGCGCGCGGCGGCGCCACCAATTCGCCGGCCGCCGTGTACGCGCTCACCAAGTACATCGACTGGATGAAGAAGTACGCGCCCAAGGAGGCCATGGGCATGACCTTCGGCGAATCGGGCCCGGTGCCCGCGCAGGGCCAGATCGCGCAGCAGATCTTCTGGTACACGGCCTTCACCGCCGACATGACCAAGAAGGGCCTGCCGGTCGTCAACGACGACGGTTCGCCCAAGTGGCGCATGGCCCCCGGCCCGAACGGCCCGTACTGGAAGCAGGGCATGCAGAACGGCTATCAGGACGTGGGCTCGTGGACCTTCTTCAAGGGCCACGACGCCAACAAGACGGCAGCGGCCTGGCTCTACGCGCAGTTCATCACCGCCAAGACCACCTCGCTGAAGAAGTCGATCACCGGCCTGACCTTCATCCGCGACAGCGACATCCGCTCGGACTACTTCACGCAGAACGCCAACAAGTACGGTGGCCTGATCGAGTTCTACCGCAGCCCGGCGCGCGTGGCCTGGACCCCGACCGGCACCAACGTGCCCGACTATCCGAAGCTCGCGCAGCTGTGGTGGAAGAACGTGGCCGAGGCCGTGACGGGCGAGAAGACGCCGCAGAAGGCGATGGACAACCTGGCCGACGAGATGGACAACGTGATGGCCCGCCTCGAGCGCGCCGGCATGGCCAAGTGCGCGCCCAAGCTCAATCCCAAGGGCGACCCGGCCAAGTACCTGAGCGACGACCACGCGCCGTGGAAGAAGCTGGCCAACGAGAAGCCCAAGGGCGAGACCATCGACTACAACAAGCTGCTGACGGCCTGGAAGGAAGGCAAGGTTCGCTGATCCCGCAGGGAGGCATCCCGACCGCCGCCGACGCGACCGGCCGGACGGTCGTGGGGATGCCGGGACGGCACATGCAGGGCCGCGCCGCGAGGTGCGGCCCTTTTTTTGCGTGCATGCACCCGGGCGTGGCCCTGGCTACGAGATCTCGTAACCGCGCGTTGCCCGTTCGCCGCATCCTTTCGATGCATGACCTATGGCAGATGCGCGATGCCGGGGCTTCGCGTACATTCGACGGCCCTTCGAACCGCCCACCCGTGAATTCCAGCTTGTCCAGCCCTTTCGAGGCCGTCGCGCCGACCATCGCCAAGCGCGTGCTCGTGATCCACTATTCGCAGACCGGCCAGCTCGGCAGCGTCGCCGAGCGGATCGTGGCGCCGCTGCGCGACGACCCCGCGATCGCGGTGCACGTGGAGACGCTGCGGCCGGTGCGGCCCTTTCCGTTCCCCTGGGGCTTCATCCGCTTCTTCGACGCCTTCCCCGAGACCGCGCACATGAAGCCGCCCGCGCTGCAGCCGCTGGCGCTCACGGGCGAGGAGGACTTCGACCTCGTGATCCTGCCCTACCAGGTGTGGTTCCTCGCGCCCTCGCAGCCGATCACGGCCTTCCTCAAGCACCCGGTGGCGGCGCGCCTGCTCCAGGGCAAGCCCGTGGTCACGGTGATCGCCTGCCGCAACATGTGGCACCTCGCGCACCAGAAGCTCGAGGGCCTGCTGGCCGCCATCGACGCGCGGCTGATCGACAACGTGGTGCTGACCGATCCGGGCCCCACGCTCGCCACCTTCTTCACCACCCCGGCCTGGCTGGTCTGGGGCCGCAAGCGCGGCTTCTGGGGCATGCCCGATGCGGGCCTCGAGCCGGGCCAGATCGCGCGCACCGTGCGCTTCGGCCGCGCGCTGCGCGATGCGCTGCACCAGGGGCTCGAGCGCGGCACCGCGCCGCTGCTCGCGGGGCTGGGCGCGGTCAACGCCAATGCGCGGCTCCTGGTCAGCGAGAAGGCCGGCACGCGCAGCTTCTTCCTCTGGGGCAAGCTCTTGATGGCCGCCGGCGGCCCCGGGGCCTGGCAGCGCAAGCCGCTGCTGGTGCTCTACGTGCTGTTCCTGCTCGCGCTGATCGTCACCGTGGTCCCGGTGAGCCTCACGCTGCAGGCGCTGCTGCGCCCTCTGCTGCGTGGGTGGCTGACTAGAATGACCGCCCATTTCGAGCGGCCCTCCGGCTCGGCCACGGACCGTTCCCATCTCTATGACGACTGATGTCTTCCTGACCCGTACCGCCGCCTTCCTGCCTTTTGCTCCGGTCAGCAACGAAGACATCGAAGAAGTCCTGGGCCGCGTCGGCGACCGGGTGTCGCGTGCGCGACGCCTGATCCTGCGCAGCAACGGCATCCAGTCGCGCCACTACGCGATCGACCGCGCGACCGGCCTGCAGGCCATGAGCAATGCCGAGCTCACCGCCGCGGCGATCCGCGGGCTCGGCACGCCCGAGGAACTGGGGCGCATCGACTGCCTCGTCACCGGCACCTCGATGCCCGACCAGCTGATGCCCAACCACGCGGTGATGGTGCACGGCGAGCTCGGCTGGCCGCGGCTCGAGGTGGTGGCCTGCGCTGGCATCTGCCTGGCCGGCGCCACCGCGCTCAAGCACGCCTGGCTCTCGGTGCGCGCGGGCGATGCCGAGCGCGCCGTGGCCACCGGCTCGGAACTGGCCTCGCCGCTGATGCGCGGCTCGCGCTTCGAAGCCGAGATCGCGCACCGCGTCGACCTGCTCGAGACGAATCCCGAGATCGCGTTCGAGAAGGACTTCCTGCGCTGGATGCTGTCGGACGGCGCGGGCGCGGTGCTGCTGGAGCGCGCGCCGCGCGGGCCGCTGTCGCTCAAGGTCGAATGGATCGATCTCTCCTCGGCCGCGCACGAGCTGCCGGTGTGCATGTATGCCGGCGCCGACCGCACCGCCGACGGCAGCCTCACCGGCTGGGCCCGCACCGCGCCGAGCGACTGGCACCGCGACTCCACCTTCGCGATCAAGCAGGACGTGCGGCTGCTCAACGAGAACATCGTGCGCGCCACGCTCGGCGAGCCGCTCGCGGCCATCGTCGAGAAGCGCGGCCTGCGGCCCGATGACGTCGACTGGTTCCTGCCGCATCTGTCGTCGAGCTACTTCATGGAACCGGTGGCGCGCTGCCTCGAGCAGATGGGCTTCGCGATTCCGCGCGAGCGCTGGTTCAGCAACCTGGTGCGCAAGGGCAACACCGGTTCCGCCTCGCCCTACATCATGCTCGACGAGCTGTTCCGCTCGGGCCGCATCCGGCTCGGCCACAAGCTGCTGATGTTCGTGCCCGAGAGCGGCCGCTTCTCGAGCGGCTTCATCTACCTCGAGGCCGTCTGACACGAAGCCGATGGCGAAGGAGAGACGCTGACATGGACCTCGACGCAGTTCCCCAGGAAGGCAACGCCACGCTCGCGGGCCACGCCAAGCTGATGTACGCGCGCGATGCGCAGGGCCGCGTGGTCACGACCACCTCGCGCGGCTGGGAGGCCGAGGAGATCGTCACCACCCATGCGGTCGACGCGCTGGTGGCGCAGGCCGCGACCGCGCGCGAGCGCGTGGCGGCCGGCCTGGCCTCGCCGCTCGAATACTGGATGTACGACCGCCGCATGGACGTGGCGCTGCTGTCGCAGACCAGCGGCTTCTGGCAATGGCGCGTGCGGCGCCACCTGCGGCCGCGGCACTTCGCGGCGCTCTCCGGGGACCAGCTCGCGCGCTATGCGCAGGCGCTGGGCCTGTCCGTCGCCGCGCTCAAGGAACTGCCATGAATGCCATCGCCGCACCGGTCGCCGAAGCCGGCTTTCGCCACAGCCAGGCCGCCCATTGCGAGAGCGGCGTGATCTCGAGCCTGATGCGCCACCACGGCGTGCCCGCGATGACCGAGAGCATGGCGCTGGGCCTGTCCTCGGGCCTGTCGTTCGCCTACCTGCCGTTCATCAAGCTCTCGGGCCTGCCGCTGATCTCCTACCGCATGCCGCCGCGCGCGATGATCAAGGGCCTGCTCGCGCCGATGGCCGCGCGCTTTTGCTTCGAGACCTTCAGAAGCCCCGAGGACGGCCAGCGCCGGCTCGACGCGCTGCTCGCCGACGGCCACCTCGTGGGCCTGCAGACCTCGGTCTACTGGCTGCCGTACTTCCCGCCCAACATGCGCTTCCACTTCAATGCGCACAACCTGCTGGTCTACGGCAAGGAGGGCGACGAGTACCTGATCAGCGACCCGGTGTTCGAGGAGCCGGTGCGCTGCGCCAGCGCCGACCTGGCGCGCGCGCGCTTCGCCAAGGGCGTGCTCGCGCCCAAGGGACTCATGTACTACCCGCAGGCGATCGAGCGCAAGGCGGTCGACGCGGGCGCGGTGCGCAAGGCGATCCTGAAGACGGTGCGCAACATGCTCGCGCCGGTGCCCATCGTCGGCGTGCGCGGCATGCGCACCCTGGCCGGCCGCATCGCGAAGCTCGCGCCCGCCGATCCGCGCACCGTGGCCTTCATCGGCCACCTGGTGCGCATGCAGGAGGAGATCGGCACCGGCGGTGCCGGCTTCCGCTTCATCTACGCGGCCTTCCTGCAGGAGGCCGCGGCACTGCTCGGCAAGCCGCAGTTGCTGCAGTTGTCCGACCGCCTCACGGCCATCGGCGACGACTGGCGCGCCTTCGCGCTCAAGGCCGCGCGCATGGTCAAGGGGCGCGAGGAGGTCGATCCGGCGAAGCTCGCGGCGCTGCTGCGCGAGCAGGCGCAGCGCGAGCAAAGCTTCTTCCGCGACCTCAAGGCCGCCGTGTCCTGATGCTCGAACTGCAGGGGCTGAGCCACCGCTACCCGCACGCCCAGGCGAACGCGCTCGACGCGGTGTCGCTGGCCGTGCCGCGCGGCTGCGTGCTCGGCCTGCTCGGGCCCAACGGCGCGGGCAAGACCACGCTGATCTCGCACCTGTCGGGCGCGCTCGCGGTGCAGTTGGGCCAGATCCGCATCGATGGCGTGCCGCTCGCGCAGGTGCGCGCGCAGGCGCCCACGCGCATCGCGGTGGCACCGCAGGACCATGCCTTCTATCCGATGCTCACCGTGGCCGAGAACCTGGCCTGCTTCGCCGCCGCGGGCCGGCTCGCGGGCGCGCGCAAGCGCGAGCGCATCGCGGCCTGCCTGGCGTTCGCGCAGCTCGAGGCCTTCGCGGGCACGCGCGCCGAGCGGCTCTCGGGCGGCCTCAAGCGCCGGCTCAACCTCGCGATCGCTCTCTTGCCCGAGCCCGAGCTGATGCTGTTCGACGAGCCCACCGTCGGCGTCGATCCGCAGTCGCGCGCCTTCGTGCTCGACGCCATCAAGGGCCTGGCGCGCGCGGGCGCGGCGGTGATCTATGCCTCGCACTACATGGAGGAGATCGAGGCCATCGCCGACCGCGTGGCGATCCTCGACCACGGCCGGGTGCTGCGCGAGGGCTCGCTCGAGGAACTGCTGTCGAAGAACGCGATGCTGCTCACGCTGGCGGCCGACGGGCTCGATGCGCAAATGCTCTCGCGCTTCGGCACGGTGGAGCAGGGTGGCGTGCACTGGCGCATCCACCTGCATCCGGGCACCGGCCCGGCCCCGGTGCTGGCCGCGCTCGAGGTCGCGGGCATCGAGGTGCGCCATGCCGAGTTCGGCCGCCACGACCTCGAGCAGCTGTTCATGGCGCTCACCCACCGTTCGCTGCGGGACTGAGGACCGATGCTCGGGGCCCTGATCAAGAAGGAACTGCTCGCGCTGCGGCGCGACATGCACGGCCTGGCCGCGCTGTTCCTGATGCCGATGATCTTCATCGTGCTGATGTCGCTCACGCTCAAGGACATCTACCGACCGCCGCTGGCCGCGCTGAACTACGCGGTCGACGTGCGCGACGACGGCACGCCCGCGCAGTGGCTGCTGCAGCTGTGGCGCAAGGCGCATGGCGCGCCCGAGCCGCTGGGCGCCGACTGGCAGGCGCGGCTGCGCCGCGGCGAGCTCAAGTACGTGATCGTGCTGCAGCCGGGGCTGTCGGACGAGCTCGAGTCGGTGGCGCTCTCGACGCGCCCCTACGTCCAGCTGCTGACCGAGCCCGGCATCGACAGCAACCTGCACAACGCGCTGCGCGCCGAGCTGGTCGGCGCCTCGGGCGAGCTCAAGGCGCGGCTCGCGCTGCAGGTGCCGGGCACCGCGGGGCCGGCGCAGGGTGCGTCGATCCAGGCGCTGGTGCAGGCCGAGCGCTTCGCGAGCAGCGGGCCGCGGCCGACCTCGGTGCAGCAGAACGTGCCGGCCTGGCTGGTGTTCGGCATGTTCTTCGTGGTGGCCTCGCTCTCGAGCCTGCTGGTGCAGGAGCGCGGCTCGGGCGCGCTGGGCCGGCTGCAGAGCCTGGGCGTGTCGCGCGCCATGCTGCTGGCCTCGAAGGCCTTGCCCTATCTCGCGGTGAACGCGGTGCAGGCCGCGCTGATGCTGGCCGCGGGCATCTGGCTGATGCCGCTGATCGGCGGCGATGCGCTCTCGCTCGCGGGCATCGACTGGGGCGCGTTGCTGGTCGCGCTCGGCGCGGTGAGCCTCGCGGCCGTGAGCCTCTCGCTGGCGTTGGCCTGCGCGGTGCGCAGCCATGCGCAGGCCGCCACCATCGGGCCGATGGTCAACGTGCTGATGGCGGCCGCGGGCGGGATCATGGTGCCCAAGTTCGTGATGCCGGGCTTCATGCAGCGGCTGGTCGAGCTCTCGCCGATGAACTGGGGCCTCGAGGCCCTGCTGACCGTGCTGCTGCGCGGCGGCGGCATGGCCGACACGCTGCCGCAGGTCGGGCGGCTGGTGGTGTTCGCGGCCGCCATGTTCGCACTCGCGGTCTTTCTCTTTCGCAGGCGCACGCCATGAACCCCGTCACTCCCGAATTCATCGCCCGGCTCAAGACGCTGGTGCTCGAAGCCGTCGAGAAGGAGCCGCCGCCCGGCGGCCTGTCGGACGACGAGGCCCTGTTCGGCCCCGAGGCGCGGCTGGACCTCGACTCGCTCGATGCGCTGCAGGTGTCGATGGCGATCCAGCAGGCCTTCGGCGTGCGCATGCCCGACAGCAAGGAGACGCGCCGCGCGCTGAGCTCGGTCGCGCACCTGGCCGAGCACCTGCTGCGCGAGCAGAAGGCATGACCGCGCGATGAGGGCGGTGTACCTCGGCGGCGTGGGGCTGGCCTGCGTGCTGGGCGACGATCTGGACGCGGCGCTCGCCACCCTGCGCGCGGGCGGCGTGCGGCCCGTGCCGGTGGCCGTGTCGGCGCAGGCGCGGTGGCCCGTCTACAAGCTGTCGCCCACCGACGGTGGCTGGGACGAACGCGTGCGCCGGCGCGTGCGCGCGGTGGTGGCGCAGGCCGATCGCGCGGGCGGCGCGGTGTCGCGCGACGCGCCGCTGTTCGTCGCCTCGTCCTCGCTCGACATCGGCCACATGGAGCACGAGAAGGACGACCGCCGGCTCGGCGGCGACCTGCTCGACTTCGCCGAGATCGTGGCCGGCGCGCTCGCCTGGCGCGGCCCCGTCTTCACCGTGTCGACGGCCTGCACCTCGGCGCTCAACGCGATCCTCGCGGCCTCGGAGCTGCTGCGCGGCGGCGGGGCCGAGGAGGCGCTGGTGCTCGGCGCCGAGCCCGACAACCGCTTCACCGTGGCGGGCTTCGGCGCGATGCAGCTGCTGTCGCCCGAGGGCGCGCGGCCCTTCGGCGCCGGCCGCGACGGGCTGGTGCTCGGCGAGGCCTTCGCGGCGCTGCAGCTGCGCACGCGGCCCGCGCGCTGGCGCATCGCGGGCGGCGCGAACATCGTCGACGGCAGCAATCCCGCGGGCAACGAGGCGGGCGCGGTGCGCGCCGTGTGCGGGGCCGCGCTCGCGCAGGCCGGGCTGCGGCCGCGCGACATCGGCCTGGTCAAGGTGCAGGCCGCGGGCAGCCCCGGCAACGACGCGGTGGAGGCGCAGGCGCTGCGCGCGCTGTTCGATCCGCTGCCGCCGCTGGTGTCGTTCAAGACCGCGATCGGCCACACGCTCGGCGCCTCGGGCGCGGCCGAGCTGGCCTTGCTGACCGGCTGCATCGCGCACGGCGCCTGGCCGGTGGCGACGCATGCGCCCGACGCGGCGCTGGGCCTGGCGCTGAGTGCCTCGGCGCCGCGCGGACTGCGGCATGTGCTGTTCAACGTGCTGGGCTTCGGCGGCGGCCATGCGGCGCTGGTGCTCGAGGATGCGGGGGAGGGCGCGCCATGATCGAGGGCTGGCGCGTCGTCGCGCATGTCGGTGCCGACCCCTTGGCCGAAGACTGGCACGCGCAACTGGTGCAGCGGCTCGGCTACCGGCCGCGCCGCGTCGGCGCCTGGACCGAGCTCGCGATGCATGGCGCGCTGCGCTGCATCGACGCCGCCGGCGAGGCCGCGCTGCCGGCCGGTGCGCGCCTGCGCGTCGGCAGCCGGCGCGGACCCTGGGCCGCGACCTGCACCGGGCTCGAGCAGCTCGATGCGGGGCTCACCATGCCCTTCACCTTCATGCAGAGCCAGCCCGCGCTGGCGCTGGCCGAGGTCGGCCGCTGCCTGGGCTGGCGCGGCGACGGCAGCTTCGTGCTGAACCGCGATGCGGCGCAACTGCTGCGGCTGGTGGTGCACGGCGCGGGGGCTGACGGCCTGCTGCTGGGCCAGGTCGAGGAGGCCGGCGGCGCCTTGCCGATGCGCTCGGAATGGTGGCGGCTGCTGCCGGCCTGAGAGACCGGCGGCGCGCTCAGTCCGCGATCGACCGGCGCAGGTTCTCGCGCGCGCGGACCTCGAGCAGGGCGTGCATGCGCGGCGTGGCGTAGATCGCCTCGCGGTCGAGGAAGCGTTGCAGGATCGCGCGCCGGCGCGGCAGGCGGATCTCGAGCGGCACGAAGGCGTATTCACGCCCGACCTGCTCTTCGTACTCGTCGAAGCGCGCGCGCTCGGCGCCGAGGATCGAGAGGTCGATGTCGATCAGCAGCTCGGCATCGCGGCCTTCGGGCACGGCATCGTGGCGCGTGGCCATCACGAGGTCGTGCACGCGCTGCGCCACGTCCTCGCCGGCCTCGAAGCTGCGCAGCGCCTCGAGCGCCCAGGCGGCGCTGCGTGCCTCGTTGTCGTGCGCATGCACGTCGTAGATCGCGTCGTGGAACCACAGCGCCAGCGCCACCTCGCCGGGCCGTTGCGCGGCGGCCTGCTCGCGCTCGAACCAGGCCAGGCATTCGCCGAGGTGCTGCAGCGTGTGGTAGTGGCGCTGCGGCTCGGCGTAGCGGCGCTGCAGCGCGTCGCACAGCGCATCGCGCTCGGGCGTGCCGGGTTGCGCGATGCCGAGCGCGCGCCAGGCGGCGTGCCAATTGGCCCGCAGGGCCGCGCTCGACAGGGGCGTCATTGCGGCAGCGGCATCGGCTGCCGCGGCGAGGAAGCGGGCGGCAACGGTTGCGGGACCGTCGGCTCGGTCGGCGTCGATTGCAGGGGCAGCGGCATCGGTTGCGCATCGAGCCTCGGCTGCGAGCGCAGCGGCGGCTGGTACTGCGGCGCGGGGGGCGGCGCCAGCACCGGCTGCGGCGCCGGCGCATAGCCCATCGCCGCCTTGACCTCGTTGCCGAGGTCGAGCACCGACATCGCGTAGTAGCTGCTCCAGTTGTAGCGCGTGATCACGTAGAAGTTGCGCGTGCCTGCCACGTAGGTCGGCGCGGCACCCGCGCCGTTCTGCAGTTCGATCAGCGCGAGCAGGCCGCGATGGCGCTGGCCCTCGCCATCGAGCACCGCGCCCGCGGCCACGAAGCTGTCGGCGCTGAAGCTCGGCAGGATGTCGGGTGCCAGCAGGATGTCCTTGCGCAGCCGCGACTCGTCGAAGCGCACCGGGTAGATCGCGGGCATGCCCGGCTGCCAGCCGAAGGCCTTGAAATAGCTGGCCACCGAGCCGATCACGTCGGCCGTGTTGTTGACCAGGTCGATGCGGCCGTCGCCGTCGAAGTCGACCGCGTACTTGGCGATGCTGCTCGGCATGAACTGCGGCATGCCCATCGCGCCCGCGTAGCTGCCCAGCGGCACCATCGGATCGTCGGCGGTGCGGCTCTCGGTGCTCAGGAAGCTCTCGAGTTCGCCGCGGAAGAAGGCCTGCCGTTCGGCCGCGCGAGGATGGCCCTGCGGGAAGTCGAAGGCCAGGGTGGCGAGCGCATCGATGACGCGGAAGTTGCCCATGTTGCGGCCGTAGATGGTCTCCACGCCCACGATGCCCACGACGATCTCGGGCGGCACGCCGTAGGTGGCCTCGGCGCGCGCCAGCAGGTCGGCATTGGCGCGCCAGAAGCGCACGCCCGCGGCGATGCGCGTGGCATCGATGAACCGGCTGCGGTAGACCTGCCAGTTCTTCACCGTGCCCACCGGTCCCGGCAGCATCAGCCGCGGCACGTTGGGCAGGAAGCGCGCGCCGCCGATGGTGGCGCGCACCCATTGGCGGTCCAGGCCCCGGCGCGCCGCGACCTCGTCGGCGAAGCGCATCGCGTCGTCGCGCGTGGCGTAGGGCGTGCTGCCGACCACGGCCTTGACTGCCGGGCGGGGCTGGGCCGCGGCCTGCGTGGCGAGGCCGGCGGCGCAGGCAGCGAAGAGGGCGAGGGCGGCGGCGCGGACCGGCTGGCGCCGCGGGGAGAGGGAGGATCGCATCGGCCGATTGTGCCGCCCGGCCACGCGCGGGCCGGCGGGCGACACATGTGGTTGCGTTCAGCCGGGCTGCAGCAGTGCGGGCCCGGCCTTGCGCGCGGGCCATGGCAGGCGGCGGAACTCGGCGCGCAGCGCGGCCAGCGTCCCGGGGCCGGCCGGTGCATAGCGCTGGGCTTCGAGCTTCAGCAGCCAGTCGCGCAGCGGCGCGCTTTCATCGGTGCCGAAGAAGGCCTCGGCCAGCGCCGCCATCTGGCGCGGCGGCGCGGTGTCGGGCACGGCGAGGCCGGCTTTCGCGAGCCGCGCGCGCGCTCGGCCGAGCAGGCGCAGCCAGGGATCGTGCTGGCTGCGTTCCCACAGCGTCCAGAGCGCGCCGGCCAGGCTCGCGCCCACCAGCAGGTAGAGCAGCACGTAGGCCAGGTCCTCGAGGCTCGGCGCCTCGAAGCCGATGTTCTTCAACAGGTCGAGCTGGCGGCTCTGCGTGTAGTTGAGCACCCACTGGTTCCAGCCGTTGTTGACGGCCTCCCAGGCCGCGCGCAGGTTCTGCGCGAAGGTCGGGCTCATCGCGATGACCGCGCCCGCGAACAGGCCCGGCGGCTGCACGAGCCGCATCGACTGGCCGACCCGTCCCGGCGCCACCGCGCCCGTGGGGTCGACGCGCACCCAGCCCTTGCCGGCTTCCCAGACCTCGGCCCAGGCGTGGGCATCGCTCTGGCGCAGCACCCAGTAGTTGTCGATGCCGTTGAGTTCGCCGCCCTGGTAGCCCGTGACGATGCGCGCCGGCACGTTCATGCCGCGCATCAGCACCACGAAGGCCGAGGCGATGTGCTCGCAGAAGCCTTCCTTGCGGTCGAACCAGAACTCGTCGGCGGTGTCGTTGCCGTAGACGCCGGGCTCGAGCGTGTAGCTGTAGCCGCCGGTGCGCAGCCGCCGCAGCACCGCCTGCACCAGCGCGGGCGTGGCGGCGCCGGCCAGCGCCGGGTCGGCGAGCATCTCGCGCGCGAGCGCCGCGGTGCGCGGGTTCGACGCGGGCGGCAGCGCGAGGTAGGCGCGCAGGCTGTTGGCGCTGGCGACCGGGCCGCTCTCGAAGCGCGTGTAGCTCTGGGCGCGGTAGCGCACAAGGTCCGACAGAGGCCGGTTCACGAACCATTGCAGGTCCGAACTGCCCGTGACCTCGTAGCCCGGCAGCGCGGGCGCGCGCGGCGCGGCGTCGAGCGTGAGCAGCCACGGGCGGTTGCTGGGCTCGAGCGTGACCTCGTAGCCCAGCGGCTCGCCGCTGGTGCGCAGCTCGGAGCCGCCCGCGCCGCGGCGCCAGGATGGCAGCGCGGTCCACTCGCGGCCATCGAACTGCGCGAGCACCGGGCCGCGGAAATAGAGCTGGCTCTGCGGCGGCGCGCGGTCGCCGTCGAACTTGATGCGTGCCGCCACGCGGCCGTCGAGCGCGAGCTCGGCGATGGTGCCCACGCGCATCGTGTTCGACAGCCCGCTGCGCCCGGCCATCGCGTCCGTCGGCGTGCCCCACAGCGGCGCGAAGCGCGGGAACAGCAGGAACAGCGCGAACATGATCGGCGCGCCCGCGAGCGCCATCCAGCCCGCGGTGCGCGCGGCCTGTGCGAGCGGCGGCCGGCCCACCGGCATGTGGGCATTGACCAGCGCGGTCAAGAGGCCCAGCAGCGCGAGCAGCATCATGGCCGCGGTGGCGAGCGACTGCGAGTAGAAGAAGTTCGTGAGCATCGCGAAGAAGCCCAGGAAGAAGACGACGAAGGCGTCGCGGCGCGCGCGCAGTTCGAGCGTCTTGAGCGCGAGCAGGATCACGACCAGGGTGACGCCGGCGTCGCGGCCGAGCAGGGTGCGGTGGGTGGCGAAGGTGGCGGCGACTGTCACCACGAGCAGGGCGATGCGCCACCAGCGGGAGGGGAGGGGGCGGGATTGGACGGCGAGGGTGCCGCGCCAGATCAGGACTGCTGTGGTGAGGGTGGTGCACCACCAGGGGAGGGTGTCTGCCTGGGGGAGGATGATGAGGGCTATGACTGCCAGGAGAAAGAGGGTGTCTCTTGCGTCTCTTGGCAATGTGGCCATCGTGAGCTTCTTCATTGGGAGCTCTTCTTTTTTAGGCTGTTGGCCGGGACTCGCCCCGGCGGGCGAGTCACTTTCTTTTGCTTCGCCAAAAGAAAGTAACCAAAGAAAAGGCGACCCACTGTCTGCGACCCCTTCGCTTCGCTACGGGGCAACCTGCGGTGCTCGCGTTTCGCGGGGTCTCGCAGAACTCGCTCCGCTGCGCTGCGCTCAGACAGCTGCGAGCCCTTATCCGCGAAACGCTGCGCTCCTCGGCGCAGCCAGA